>NZ_NHRY01000108.1 GCF_002937115.1 Rhodopila globiformis
CTGAACCGGCCACTTTAGTGGCCAACTGAACCCGGGACCGCGTTAGCGGTCCCGCTTGCCGCTTTGAGCGGCTCACACTCAACGGGCCGCGTCAGCGACCCGCCCGGCCGCTTTGAGCGGCCAACACCATAAAGCCCCCGGCTCTGCCGGGGGATATTTACTCGTTTCAGAGATCTGTGCATCCCGTAGGCCTGCGCCGGCCATGACGATGATGGCACCCCGTCCCAATTGACCTGCGGTCTGCTGTAGCTGACGCCCTGGCTGAATGGGGATTCTGATGGGTTTCCGTTGTTGCCAGGGCGTCTTACGGTTGCCGTTCGGAGACGACACGAGCCGGACGGGGCCGTTCTTCCGACCGTAAGGCCTGATGAACGCTGCACGGACCGATATGGAGATATGGCATCGGATCAACCGGCCGTCCGCCCATAATCATTCCAAAGTATAAATGAGGACCGTACGTCAGACCGCTCCGGCCAACCCTTGCTATCCTTTCTCCTCCGTAAACGAATCTGCGGCCCTCGGCGATCAACGGCGAGACGAGACCAAGGTGGCTGTACACGCCGATGAAGCCGTCATGCTGGATGAGAATTTCCAGGCCTCCCACCCCATGCCGCTGGATCCGTATGATGGTGCCCGGGGCGACCGCCGTCACGGCCGCTCCCACCGGAGCCGGCAGATCAACGCCGTTGTGAAACGTCCCGGCAAGCGGCTTGTTGGGCAGCGTGCGGGGACCGAACGGAGACGATACGCAGGCCGATGCGACCGGCAGAAGCATGGCGGTTTGCCCGAGCCCCCGTGGCGCCGCCTGTGAATCGAGTGGCACCGAGGAAAGCCCCCAGGCCAACACTGGCAGAAGCGACTTCTGCAGCAGGAAGTGGCTGCGTCTTTTCATGCAGCCAAGGGTACTCGGTTGCTCAGGATAAGCAAGGAAGGCATATTGCTCTGATCCTTGCCTGATCGACTTCCTGCGTTCAGCCGTCCTCTGATGGCGGCCGCCGGCGAACGGCGACATCGGTCATCTTCGTCTATCCCGTGGCAGCCTTCCTCAGTGTGCGCACCGCGGGAAGGACGACGGGCGAGGCCGGATCCTCAGCACTGGCCAGTGCTTGCAGCAGAGCCTCCTTGATCTGACCGAGCTTGCGCTCGTTCTCGATCTTCAGCCCGAATATGTCCTTGACGTAGAAGACGTCCACGGCCCGCACCCCATAGGTCGTGACATGCGCCGACGCAATCTGGAGTCCCTGTTCGCTGATTGCCGCGGTCACGTCGTGCAGCAACCCCGGGCGGTCGCGCCCATTCACTTCCAGAACGGTATGGGTATTGGATGCGTGATTGTCGATCACGACCCGAGGCGGAACATGGATGGCCTGCATCCGCCGTCCCAGCAGTACCTTGGAGACCCGCCCGATCTCCGTTGCCAGCTTCAAACGGCCTGACAAGGCTTGCTCGATCAGAACGGACAGTCGCGCCAGTCGATGCGGCGAGTCGAATGTGCCGCCGCTGGTGTCCTGAATCCAGAACGTATCCAGCGCCATGCCATTGTTCATGGTGTGAATGCGCGCATCGACAATGGATGCCCCGGCAACCGCAATCGCCCCGGAAATCTGGCTGAACAACCCGGCGTGGTCGGCACAATAGACCGTCACTTCGGTGACCGCTCGCGCCGGCAGCGGCTGGGTGTCGACGGTCAGCGGCGACTGGCGATGTTCCGAATCACGAATAAGCCGGGCATGGCGGGCATGGGTTTCCGGATCGAACGACAGCCAGTACCCCGCATAGCCGAGCGATGTGTAGCTTTCGATCTCCTGATCCGTCCAGTCCGACAGCAAGGAGGCGACCGCCTGCTTGGCCCGTGCGACACGCACATCGCGCTCGGCCGTCGCCAGCCCGCCCGCCAGGACTTCGGCAACACGCGAATACAGTTCGCGGAGCAGCGTGGCCTTCCAGCCGTTCCACACCTTGCTGGACACCGCGCGCATATCCGCAACGGTCAGGATCAGCAGCAGGCGCAGCCGTTCCGGAGACTGGATCGTATCGGCCAGGTCCAGGATCGTCTTCGGGTCGTCGATATCGCGCTTGAAGGCGGTCCCGCTCAGCAGCAGGTGATGGAGCACCAGCCACGAAACGGTTTCCGTCTCCTCATCCGTCAATCCCAGCGCCGGTCCGACCTCAAGCGCAACCTCCGCGCCGATCTCGGAGTGATCGCCGCCGCGCCCTTTGGCGATATCATGCAGCAGCATCGCCAGGTATAAAGCCCGGCGCGACTGAACATGGTCGATCAGCTCAGACGCAATGGGCGCGATCTCCGCCAGTTCGCCACGTTCAAGCTTGTTCAGGACGCGGACCGCCTCGATCGTATGCTCATCGACGGTAAATATATGGTAAGTGTCGAACTGCATTTGCCCGACGATGCGCGCCCAGTCCGGCAGGTACCGGCCGAAGAAGCCGGTCTCGTTCAGGATGCCCAGCCAGCGCGCGCCGTCGGGGTGCGGGCTGCCCGGCCGGTGCCGGTCGGGTTCCTTGCCACACAGCAAGTCCATGAAAATGGCAGCCGCTTTCGGATCGCCGCGCAGCGCGACGGCCCGGCGCTCGTTCTGGATGAACGAGCGGATGGCGAGCGGATGAAGCTCCAGGCCCCGGTCGCGGGCAATCTGCAGGATCCGCAGCATCTGGATCGGTTCAGCATCGAAATCGCGGCCGCTGATCGGCAGCAGCTTGCCTTCCGCGAGCACGAACCCGGCCGAAAGCAGCGCGGCGTCGGTTTCCGCCTCGATTGCCGGAGGGCCAAGCGCGGAGCGCAGGATCGCCGGCTCTAGGATCCGGGTCAACCGCGCGATCTCGCGTGCCGTCAGGAAATAGTGGCGCATGAAGCGCTCGACGCCGTCCTGGCGGCCGTGCCGGGTGTAGCCCATGCGAGCGCCGATGACGGGCTGCAGATCGAAGGTCAGCCGTTCCTCCGCCCGGCCCGCCACGTAGTGCAGGTGGAACCGGACCGTCCAGAGGAATTCCCACGCCCGCCGGCCGTGACGCGCCTCCTGCTGCGTCAGGATGCCGCCCAGGTCGGCCAGTTCGCCCATGGTCTGGGTGTCGAACACATAGCGCGCGATCCAGTACAGCGTCTGAAGGTCACGCAGGCCGCCGCGGCCCTCCTTCACGTTCGGCTCGACCACGAACGGGCTGTCGCCGTAGCGCCGATGACGCACCGACCGCTCGGCCTGCTTGGCGGCGATGTACTCGGCGGCGCCCGCTTCCTTGCAGGCGGCGCGGAACCGGCGGTGGAAGTCGCCGAACAACACTTCGTTGCCCGCCAGGAACCTCGCATCGAGCAAAGCGGTGCGGATGGTCGTGTCCTTTGCGCCCTCGGTCAGGCAGTCGCTGATCGACCGGGTCGCATGACCGACCTTCAGCCCAAGGTCCCAGAGGAAATACAGCATGTATTCGACGACACGCAGTGTCTCGGGCGTCGGGTCCTCGGCGGTCAGGAACAGCAGGTCGATGTCGCTGAACGGGGCCAGGACACCGCGTCCATAGCCACCGGTCGCCGCTATGCTGAGATTTTCGACCGGCTCCAGGTCCGAGTTCGTGGTGGTGTGCTCGAACAGGGCGCCGATAACGCCGTCAACCAGCGCGGCAAGAAGTCGCGCGGCCTGCAGGCCGGTGATCTGCTCATGCTCGAAGGCGTGCTGGACGTAGGATTGGATGCGTGCCAGATGCCGCCTGAAGGCGCCGACCGCGGCCTCGCGCGGCACGGGGCCGCCTTCGGCAAGGCCGGCAAGTGTATCCGACAAAAGCGTCGCCGCGGCTTCGGGGGCACGTGGCAGGGGGATCGGGGTTAACATTGCCTTGATCGTACTATGGTGGTCCATCGGCGCAAGCGGGGACAAGCGCTTTCAGCAGATATATGGCTTCAAGAGCTTGTTTCGGCGTCATGGCGTCGGGATTAATCTCATCGAGGGCGTCCCGCAGCCGGGACAGCGCATCATTTTCAGAAGCCGTGTCGTCCGGCATCGTGGCCGCCGCAAACAACGGCAGACTGCGCAGGGACGTGGACGTGGCCAGCGGCCCGCTGCGTTTTTCCATCGCCGCCATCAGCGAAGCCGCCCGGCGGACCACCGGCGCCGGCACGCCGGCCAGTTCCGCGACATGGATGCCCCAGGACCGTCCGGCTGCCCCCTCGGCGACTTCATGCAGGAATACAACGCTGCCCTTCCATTCCTTGACGCGCATCGTATGCGGCCTCAACCGTGGCAGGCGATCTGCCAGTTCCGCAAGTTCATGGAAATGTGTCGCGAAAATGGTGCGGCATCGTGTTGCGGAGTGCAACGCCTCCAGCACGGCCCAGGCTATGGCAAGCCCATCCAGAGTGGAAGTGCCACGGCCGATCTCATCGACCACCACCAGGGACTTCGGGCCGGCCTGGTGCAGGATGGCGGCGGTTTCCGTCATTTCCACCATGAAGGTCGAGCGCCCGCGCGCCAGGTCGTCGGCCGCGCCCACCCGGCTGAACAGGCGATCGACGATCCCCAGGATGGCCGCATCCGCCGGCAGCGGCAGTCCGGCCTGGGCGAGCACGACGAACAGCGCATTCTGCCGCAGGAACGTCGATTTGCCAGCCATGTTCGGCCCGGTCAGCAGCATCACCCGCCGATCGGCTGACAGGTCGCAGTTGTTGGGCACGAAAGCGGCCTGACCGGACAGCGCGCTTTCCACCACCGGGTGGCGGCCGGCTTCGATATGAAAGTCCTCGGCATCGGTCAGCACCGGCCGCACCCACCTTCCACCCTCGGCGAGTCCGGCAGCGGACTGGATGACATCGAGGAATGCCAGCGCCTCGGCACAGACGGCGAGGCTGTCGGATTGGTCGACAATCTTCCGGACGAGGTGGTTGAACACCGTGCGTTCACGCGCGGCCGCCTGTTCCGCCGCCTCGCGGATACGCTGGTCCAGCTCGGACAACTGGGCTTCCGTGAAGCGGGCGCCGTTGGCCATGCCCTGGCGGAGGGTCAGGGCCGGAAAGGCCCGCAGCTTCTCGACCGCCACAGCCGGCGCTTCGATCACATAGCCAAGCTGGGCATGGTGCTTGATCTTCAGGCTGGCGACGCCGTAGCGCTGCGCGTAGTCGAGCTGAAGCGTCGCGATGACCTGGCGGCTTTCGTCCCGCAGGGCGCGGTGCGCATCCAGTTCGCCGTCGAAACCGGATCGGATGACGCCGCCATCCTCCAACCGGGCCGGGGCCGGATCGGCGAGCGCGGCCTCCAGCTCCTGCGCCAATGTCGTGTCATCCGGAATCTTCGACCGGACGCCGGCAAGGGCCGAGGGCAGGGGAGGCTGCAGGATCCCGGCGACAGCAAAAGCCGCCTTCAAACCATCCCGTATCGCGCCGAGATCACGCGGGCTGCCGCGATTGAGCGACAGGCGGCCCAAAGCCCGGGCCATATCCGGCGTCCCCCGCAGGATGCCGCGCAGTTTCTTGGTGGCGTCCGGGTTGGCCAGGCACCAGCTCCAGCCATCCTGGCGGGCAATGATTGCCGCATGGTCGGTCAGCGGCGCCGACAGCCAACCCGACAGCAAGCGTGCTCCCGCAGCCGTCACAGTCCGCTGCACCGCGGACAGCAGCGTGTACTGCGTGCCGCCGTCCCGCGATCGATGGATCTCGAGGTTCCCCCGGGTCGCCGCATCCATCGACAGCACGCCGGCCTGGCCCTGGGGTTCCGGATGGCCAAGCCGAGGCAAGGCGCCCGACTGTGTGCTGCGGACATAATCAACCGCCATGGCCGCCGCGACGGCTTCTCCATCGGTGAATGTCCCGAAGGCATCGAGGCTGGCCGTGCCGAAAGCATCCGCCAGCCGCCGCCGCGCAATCAGCGGCGGCGAGGCAACCGGCTCGGGCGAGCGACGCGTGCTCCAGTCGCCCACTTCCACCGTCGGAGGCGCCAGGATCTCTGCCGGTTCAAGCCGACCGAGCAGGGCCTGCAAGTCCGTCGCGGGCAAGGAGGCGGTCTCGAACAGGCCGGTTGAGACATCAACCCAGGCCGCTCCCAGCAAATCCTTGTCCCAGGCGATGGCCATCAGCAGATTGGGGCGGCCAGCCTCCAGCAGCGTCTCTTCGGTGATCGTCCCCGGCGTGATCACCCGGATGACCTCCCGCCGGATCGGCTGCTTACCCGTCCGCGCCTTGGGGTCTTCCATCTGTTCGACGATGGCAACCCGAAAGCCCCGGCGGATCAGGCGGGCGAGGTAGGATTCCGCGGCATGATACGGCACGCCGCACATCGGGATGGGGGTGCCGCCGTGCTCGCCGCGGTGGCTGAGTACGATGTCCAGCACTGACGCGGCGGCTTCCGCGTCGGCGAAGAACAACTCGTAGAAATCGCCCATGCGGAAGAACAGCAGGGCATCGGGATGCTTCTCCTTCGCTGCGAACCATTGCGCCATTGCCGGCGTCGCGCCGGCGGCTGACGGTGCCTTGGCGAGATCTGGAGGCGTCGTATCCACAGCCCGGCTATGCCTCCGCGCCAGCAGGTTGCGACGCTTCGCGCTTGCGGATGAAAGCGGCGATCGATGCCAGGGCAGCCGGGGTCATGCCCTGGATGCGCGACGCCGCGCCGAGCGAATCCGGGCGGGCACGGTTCAGCTTTTCGCGGATCTCCGCCGACAGGCCGCCGATCTCTTCGAAGACGATATTCGTCAGTCCGACACCGTTCTCGCGTTGGCTGAGCCGGAACTCGGCCTGCTGTCGATGCAGGTAGCCGGCGTATCGCGCATCGATGCGCAACTGCTCCGCCGTCCGGTCCGGAAGCGCTTCGAGCCACGGGAATTCGGCGCACAGCAGCGGCCATGTGATGGCGTCGTTACCGGCCAGTTCCAGAACCGATCGCCAGCGACCGTCCGTGAAGGGCGGTATTCCCAGACGAACAGCGGCTGCGGCCGGAAGCCCTTCCTGTCGTGCGCGCTCCAGCGCCTGGTCCAGCGAGTGCTTGTGCTGGAGGAAGGCAGCGGTTCTTGGCTGGCCGACACAACCCCAGGCCATTCCCTTTTCGGTCAGTCGCAGATCGGCATTGTCGGCCCGCAAGCTCAGGCGGAACTCGGCGCGGGAGGTGAACATCCGATAGGGTTCGGTCACGCCCTGCGTCGTCAGGTCATCCACCATGACGCCGATGTAGGATTCCGTCCGATCAAGCCACACGGCGGCTTGATCGCCGCAAAGACGCGCCGCATTCAGCCCTGCCAGCAATCCTTGCGCCGCCGCTTCTTCGTAGCCTGTCGTGCCGTTGATCTGTCCGGCCAGGAACAACCCCGGCATGGCGCGCACTTCCAGGCCGCGTGTCAGTGCCCGTGGATCGACATAGTCGTACTCGACTGCGTAGCCGGGCCGGATCATGCGGGCATGTTCCAGTCCCGGGATTGTCGTCAGGATTGCCCGCTGCACGTCCTCGGGGAGGCTGGTGGATATGCCGTTCGGGTAGATGGTCGGGTCATCCAGGCCTTCCGGCTCCAGGAAGATATTATGCCGATCCTTGCCGGCGAACCGGACGATCTTGTCCTCGATCGACGGGCAGTAGCGTGGACCCCGGCCGGCAATCTGGCCCGAGTAAACAGCCGACTTATGTATATTTTCCCGTATGACCGCGTGCGTGGCTTCGGTTGTGCCGGTGATGCGGCATTCGATCTGCGGATTCGGCAAGTGCGCAGTCATGGTGCTGAACGGCTGCGGCTGGTCGTCTCCCGGGTCCGCCCGCAACCCTTCCCAATCGATGGTGCGGCGATCCAGGCGCGGCGGAGTTCCGGTCTTCAGGCGGCCAACGGGGAGCCCAAGCCGCAGCAGGGTCCGCGCCAGGCCAATGGAGGGCGCCTCGCCGATGCGGCCGGCTTCGGTGCGATGATCGCCGATATGGATGATCCCGCGCAGGAACGTCCCGGCCGTCAGCACGGCGGCGCCACAGCCGATGCGGCTGCCGTCGGCGCAGATCACGGCGGCGACCCGGCCGTTCCGATCCGCCTCAAGATCCTCGACGCTCGCGGCACGCAGCGCGAGGCCGGGCGTGTCCTCCAGCAACGCCCGCATGGCGCGCCGATACAGCCCGCGATCCGCCTGTGCGCGGGGGCCGCGGACGGCTGGGCCCTTGCTTCGATTGAGCAACTTGAAATGGATGCCGGCAGCGTCCGCGGCGCGGCCCATCAGGCCGTCCAGAGCGTCGATCTCGCGAACCAGGTGCCCTTTGCCAATGCCGCCGATGGACGGATTGCAGGACATTTCCCCTATCGTATGCAACGAATGGGTCAGCAGCAGGGTACGGGCGCCTGCCCGGGCGGCCGCGGCCGCGGCTTCGCATCCGGCGTGGCCGCCGCCGACAACGATGACATCGAAGCGATCACTCATCCGCCGCTTTCTGCCATAGAATTCGGCGTCCAGCCATGCTTGAACGCGACACGCTTTTCATCACAGGCGGTCACGCCCATGATGGCGGCACGGGTCCGGGCAGGACGCTGCGGAAGATTGGGGGTTACGCCATGGCCGACGGGACGAGCGACACACGCACAGCGCGAATTTCCGTGGAGGAAGCGCTGGCCCTGCATGCCCATGGCCGGCCTGGAAAGCTGGAAACGCGCATCAGCAAGCCGCTGACCACCGCCCGGGACCTCTCGCTCGCCTATTCGCCCGGTGTGGCCGAGCCCTGCCTGCGCATCGCCAAGGACACCACCCTCGCCTATGATTACACGACCAAGGGCAACATGGTCGCGGTGATTTCCAACGGCACCGCCGTGCTCGGCCTGGGCAACCTCGGGGCGCTGGCGTCCAAGCCGGTGATGGAGGGCAAGGTCGCCCTGTTCAAGCGTTTTGCGGATGTCGATGGTATCGATCTCGAAGTCGGGACCGAGGACGTCGATGAGTTCGTCAACGCCGTCCGGTTCCTCGGGCCGGGCTTCGGCGGGATCAACCTGGAAGACATCAAGGCGCCGGAATGCTTCGTCATCGAGCAGCGCCTGCGCGAACTGATGGACATCCCGGTCTTCCACGACGACCAGCATGGCACGGCGATCGTCGCCGCGGCGGGCCTGATCAACGCCTGCCATCTCACCGGACGCTCCCTGCGCGAGACCAGACTGGTGGTGAACGGAGCCGGGGCGGCCGCGATTGCCTGCGTCGAGTTATTGAAAGCCATGGGGATGCGGCCGGACAACGTGATCCTGTGCGACACCAAGGGCGTCGTCTACCAGGGCCGCACGGAAGGCATGAACCAGTGGAAATCGGCCCATGCCGCGGCGACCAAAGCCCGTACGCTCAGCCAGGCCATGGAGGGAACCGACGTCTTCTTCGGTCTGTCGGTAAAGGGCGCCCTGACACGCGACATGGTCGCCTCGATGGCCAAGCGGCCGATCATCTTCGCGATGGCCAACCCTGATCCGGAAATCACGCCGGAGGAAGCGCGGTCGATCAGCCCACAGGCGATCATCGCCACCGGACGCAGCGACTATCCCAACCAGGTCAACAACGTTCTGGGATTTCCCTATATCTTCCGCGGCGCGCTGGATGTCCGCGCCACGACGATCAACGACGCCATGAAGATCGCGGCGGCCGAGGCGCTGGCGCAACTGGCGCGCGAGGACGTGCCGGATGAAGTGCACAGCGCGTCGGCCGGGCGCCGCCTGACCTTCGGGCCGGAATACATCATTCCGAACGCCTTCGACCCGCGCCTGATCGCGCGCGTGCCGCCCGCCGTCGCCAAGGCCGCGATGGACTCCGGCGTGGCGCGCCACCCGCTCGAGGATCTGCGCCGCTATTCCCGCAGCCTGTCCGGGCGGCTTGATCCGACGGCCGACGCCCTGGATGCCACGATGGAGATGCTGCGGGAGCATCCGCGGCGGGTCGTGTTCGCCGAGGGCGAGGAAGAAAAGATCGTTCGCGCCGCCATCGCCTTCCGCTCCGCCGGTTATGGCCAACCCGTGCTGATCGGGCGCGAGGATCGGGTCAAGCGGACCATGGCCGGCCTGGGCCTTGGTGAGATCCAGGGCATCGAGATCCACAACGCCCGCCTGTCGGACAGAAACAGCAAGTATGTCGAGTTCCTTTACGCGCGCTTGCAGCGGCATGGCTACCTGCAACGCGATATCCAACGCCTGGTGAACCAGGACCGGAATGTCTTCGCCGCCTGCATGGTGGCGACGGGCGATGCCGATGCCATGGTGACCGGCCTGACCCGGTCTGCCTCGGTTTGCCTGAGCGATATCCAACAGGTGATCGGCCCGGCCAAGGGGAGCATTCCGTTCGGCCTGACGCTGCTGGTCGGGATGCGCGGCAAAACCATCTTCCTGGCGGACTCACTCGTCAATTTCCGCCCCGACGCAACCCAGGTGGCGGATATAGCCATCGGCGCGGCGGCGGCGGCAAGGCATCTGGGCCACGAGCCGCGCGTCGCCCTTCTGTCCCATTCCACCTTCGGCGATCCGGCGCCCGAGCGTGCCCAGCCAATGCGCGATGCCGTGGCGATCCTGGATCAGCGCAACGTGGATTTTGAATACGATGGAGAAATGAGCCCGGATGTGGCCCTGGAGCCGTCCATCCGCGCGCTATACCCATTCTGTCGCCTGACCGGCGATGCGAATGTCCTGATCGTCCCGGGGCTGCACTCGGCCCACATCACGGCGCGCCTGGCCCATCACCTTGGCGGCGGGACCACGATCGGTCCGTTGTTGATCGGGATGGAAAAACCGGTGCAGATCGTCGCGATGGATGCGTCGTCGAGCCAGATCGTCGATCTGGCCTGCCTTGCTGCCTATCAGGCGGTCCGCCGATAGGCAGCAGGTCCTGTCAGAGAGTCAGCCGAATCGGTTCAGGCCACCGGTTCGGCGTTCTGGCGGGGCAGCGGGATGTCGGACGGAGGCTGGTCGGTGATCATTTCGATCCGGCCAGTGATCTGCCCACCGTCCTCGACCTGCAGGCGGCGGCAGCGGGCAGTTCCCATAACCCGGCCGCTGGCGCGCAGGACAAGACTGCCGCGTACGGTCAGGGTTCCGTCCATGGTGCCGGCAATCTCGGCATCCTCGACCTCGACCTCGCCCTTGAACATGCCGCCGGGAGCAATCGCCAGTTCGGTGGCATGGATCATCGTCGCTTCGACCGTGCCCTCGACGACAAGGCGTTCGGCATCCTGGACGACGCCCTGCACGCTGATGCCGCGACCGACAACCAACGTCCGGCGCTCCGCCGGATCACGCGCGGCGGGACGACTGACGGTCAGGCCGGTTCTTGCGGACGTCGCCGGTGCGATGGGATTGGTCCCAGACGGAGAAAAGGGCGGGCGTGACATGATATGCGCATCCTTGGCCGGAGCGGGACGGAAAGGCGGGACACCGAGACCGGCGTCTGAAGGCGGTTGGGCAACGTCTGATAAGGCGGAGCGAAAATCCGGGTCTGCATCGGCCGCCTCGGGTTGATCCATCGGCGATGCTGTTCCTGCGGGCTGGGCCACGCCTGACGTTGCCGGAAGTGGTTCGTCCGGTTTGCGACGTTTAAACAAAGTACTCTACCTGATTACAAGAGAAGCCTCCGCCTAGCATGGAGCGCCCCTTGCGAACAACATTCCCGTGCAATCGGTTGCTGTCACCCGCTTATGGGCGCATCCGGGAAGGCGCCTGTCGCGGCTGATCCACGGCTGACAGCGCGATATCAAGCACGTGGACCATCGCCGCCGTGCCGATAACCGGGATCAGCAGGTTGATCAGTGGCACATAGGCCGCCGCGGCCAGGATCGCGCCGTTCACCAGGACGACTCCGCGCTGGGACTGGTACAGCGACTCGGCGGCTGCGCGAGGCATGCGTCGCATTGCGACCGCAACGAACAGGCCGCGCCCGACGGCGTATGCCGCGATCACCCATCCCAGGAAAAGGCCGATGCCGGGCACCAGGATCGCCAACAGCAGCGCGATGGCATTCAATGCCAGCACCCTGCCGGCAACCGCCACGCCGTCCCATGTCTGCGCGATGATCGACGCGCCCTGGGGCGGCGGCAGCCACGGATAGAAGCGATGCTCGACGGCCAGCGCGATGCGGTCGAAGTACAAGGTGCCAATCGCCGTGGCGACCGGCAGAAACAGGAAGATCGCCAGCAGCAACGCCCCGACCGCGCCGAAAATGTCGGCGGCCCATTCCCACAGGCCATGGAGATGCAGCAGCCAGTGCACGATCCCGACGGCCGCGGCATAGATCGCAGCGAAGCTGGCGGCGGACCAGGCGACGCTGCGCACCGCAACGCCGACGAACACCGGGTCATCAAGCTGGCCGAAGGCGCGGGCGATCGGCAGGAACAGCGGCGACATCTGGGGTGACGACATGGCTATGGACCTCGGGCCCGCAGGAACGCGGCACGTGAGAGAGATACGATACGGCGCTCGGGAACGCCGGGCACTTTCCCTCCAGATACCATCACCTACAGTGCATGTGCACGTCCTTGCAGACTTGTGGGAGGAAGATGGATGGCCTACGTCCCGTCGCCGCATGTTACCCAGAACTGGATCCTGTCAAAGCCGTCGGCACGGGGGCGGCGAGGCATCGTCGTGTCGCAGGTCCGCAATGCGGCCGAGGCGGGCATCGCGATCCTGGATGCCGGCGGGAATGCGGTGGACGCGGCGGTGGCAACCGCTCTGGCGCTTGCGGCGGTTGAGCCGTGGAACTCCGGACTCGGCGGTATCGGCTTTGCCCTGGTGCATCGCGCCGGGCAGCCGAGGGCGGACGTCGTCGATTTCGGACCTGTGGCACCGCGTGCGCTGAACCCGTCGGCGTTCAAGCTGACCGGCCGCATGAAGCAGGATCTGTTCGCCTGGCCCGAGGTGGTGGGCGACACCAACATCCATGGTCCGCTGTCGTTCGCGATCCCGTCCGCCGCCGCCGGATATGCGCATATGCATGCGGCCTGGGGAAGGCTGCCACTGCCTGACGTCATGGCCCCGGCCATCGCACTGGCAAAAAGAGGGCTGCCGCAGGACTGGTACACGACGCTGAAGGTGGCGGCCTCCGCGTCGGTCCTGCGCCGCTATCCGGAAAGCGCGCGGATCTATCTGCCGGACGGCCTGCCGCCGATCGCGCCCTATCAGGGCAAGCCAGGGTTCTTTCCGCTCGGTGGGCTCGCCGCGACGCTGGAGCAGCTCGGCAGGGCCGGACTGCGCGACTTTTATGACGGCGAGATCGCGCAGGCCATCGTTGCGGATGTCGATGAAATGGGCGGCGTGCTGGCGGCCGACGACCTGCGATCCTGTCAGGCACGGGTCCAGCCGGCGACGGAGTTTCCCTGGCGCGGGCATACGCTGCAGTTGGCCGGGGGCCTGACCGCCGCTCCGACCATGGTCCGGGTGCTTGAGCAAATGACGCCGGCCAGGCCAGGGTCCGGACCGGACGCCGGCTGGTACCTCGCTCTGTCGCGCGCCATGAAGACGGCTTACGCGGAACGGCTGGCCGGACTGGGCGATGCGGATCCACAGGCGGCCGAGACCTGCACCACCCACCTGACGGTCTGCGACCAGGATGGGACCATGGTCGCCATGACGACGACCTTGCTGTCGTCTATGGGAAGTCGCGTGGTCCTGCCGCGATCGGGCATTCTGATGAACAACGGCGTCATGTGGTTCGACCCACGTCCGAACCAGCCGAATTCCATCGGTGGCGGCAAGCGGCCCCTGACCAACATGTCGCCAATCATCCTGCGCACCGGTGACCGGCCCTGGTTCGCCGCCGGAGCCTCGGGCGGACGCCGCATCCTGGCGGCTGTTACCCAGTTGCTGGCGTTTGTCACGGATTTCGGCATGAGCCTGGAAGAGGCCGCGCATCATCGCCGGATCGATGTTTCCGATCCGGATCATGTCTCGGCTGATCAGCGTCTGCCGCGGGAGATCATCGATGCGCTGGCGTCGGATGGCCGGACCGAGGTGGTCGAGCATGCCGTGATGCCGATCAACTTCGCCTGCCCCAATGCCATTGCCTCGCAACAGGACGGTTTTCGTGTCGGAATAAGTGATGTTGCGTCACCCTGGTCGGCCGCTTTGTCGCAAACGTAACAGAGTGTTGCGATTCCGGATTTCTTGAGCTGCGATAACAAAAATCCTTCACATGCTCGTGTGTTTGCGATGAAATACACGAAATCGTGAGGAATGATCGGCATGCGTGCAGCGATCGGGTTCTGTCTTTCCCTCGGCCTGGCCGTTTGGGCGCCTGTTGTCCTCGCCTCGCCGATTGAGCGTGGCGGACCGCTGCTGCCGGTGACGCCCAGGCCGATCGTCGCCGAAGACCAATGGAATGCGCTGGTTCTGAAGGCGCTGGCAGGCGACGCGAAAGCAGCCACGACCGTTGGCCGGGCCTACGCCCGGGGATCCGACCCCGACCGTGATGTGCCGGAGGCCATGCGCTGGTTCAGTCGCGGCGTCGCACTCGGGGCCAATGAGGCGCGGCGGGAACTGGGACTTTTGCTCCTGAGAGGCGATGGAACGCCAAGGGACCCGGAGCATGCGGCATCGCTGTTGCGCCAGGCGGCGGATGCCGGCGACGCCGAGGCACAGGCGGCGCTTGGGGTCATGTACGCCAATGGGGAGGGGGTTCCGCAGGACTGGCCTCTTGCGATCGATTGGTCGCGCAAGGCCGCGGCGCAGGATAATCCTTGGGCGGAAGCCAATCTGGGTCTGTATCTGCAGACGGGGCGGGCTGGGCCGCCTGATCTGGCTCAGGCGGCAGCCTGGTACCGGCGGGCCGCCAACCAGGGTTTCGCCCTGGCGGAGGCCAGGTTGGGCCTGCTGTATGAGGATGGAACCGGTGTCCGGCGGAATCCAGCACAGGCCTTCTCGCTGTATCTGAGCGGCGCCTTGAAGAATAATCCGATATCGGAACGTCTTCTCGCGCTTGCCTTTCGCGATGGTATCGGGGTGCCGGCCAATCAGTCCGAAGCCATTGCGTGGCTCAAACGCTCGGCTGAGCTTGGCGATGCCGAGTCGATCTATCTGCTCGCGGAGATCTACGAGCAAGGCAGCGGGGTCGTTCAGGACAAGCAAGCGGCGTGGCGCTATCTGCTGGATGCGGCGGAGCGAAGGCATACCCTGGCTGCGGCACGGGTCGGCCTCGCCTATGCGACCGGGACGCTTGGTCCGGGAGCCGATCACGACGCCGCCGTGCACTGGCTCAACCGGGCCGTCGATCAGGCAACCAACGAGCTTGCCTCCGAGTCGGAGGAAGCGGGGAGTTATCGATCACACCAGTTGGCCCTGGCACGGTATCGTCTTGGCGTGCTTCTGCTGGCCGGTGACGGCGCGAGCCGGGATGTCCCCCGTGCCGTCGAACTGTTTCAGTATGCGTCCGATCATGACTGTGCTCTGGCCACCAATCAACTCGGCCAGATGTATCGGACGGGTATCGGTGTCGCGCGCGACGAGGCGAAGGCTGTGAGCCTCTTCCAGGCGGCTGCGAACGCAGGAAGCGGCGCCGCCGCGTTCAATCTCGCCGAAGCCTATGCCGTCGGCGAGGCCCGTCCCCGGTCAACCGCCATGGCTCTGCAATGGTACCGCCGATCGGCTGCGCTTGGCTACACCGACGCCTGGTTTGCGCTCGGGCGGGCGTACGAAGAGGCGATCGCGGTTGCGCAGGACGATAACGAAGCACTGACCTGGTATCAGCTTGCCGGCAACAACGGCTCTGTCGCGGCGCAGCTTCGGTTGGGCGACGTTGCGCGGCTGGGGGAACTTGGTCAGCCGCGCAACGATGGCGTCGCCTTGCGGTGGTACCGCATGGCCGCAGGCCGGGGAAACGCCGTTGCCGAGGAAAGGATCGGCGATCTGTACTGGAACGGGTCATCGGCGACAGCAAGAGACAGTACCGAAGCTGTGCGTCATTACATGATCGCTGCGAAGCGAGGGGTCGCCTCGGCACAGCGCAAGGTCGCGCTTGCCTATGCGAATGCTGACGGTGTGGCGGCCGACGATGCGAAAATGCTGTTCTGGGCTCGCCAGGCGGCGGAGAAGGGCGACGGCGAAGCCGCGGCTTTGCTGGGTTACGCGATTATGATCGGCGTTGATGGATCGTATGATTATGTCGAAGCGGCCACCTGGCTGACCCTGGCTGTCGATAGCGCCCATAACGGCCCCTGGCGCGATCGTGCTGTGGAGATTTCCCGCACCGTCCAGGGCGAACTCACGCCGGCCGAACGTGCGGCCTATAATGCCCGCCTGGCGCACCGGCGGACGTTGCTGGTGGGCGGGCAACGGGCGGATTTCGCCGACGGCAGTGGGAGAGAACCATCGGACAAGCATTTCACCGAGCCTGACAGCGCCTTGAATTAGCCGTTCAGACGCGATGCGAGTTTACATTATGTTCTCGTTGGGGATTTCACCGGACCCGCTGTTCGGGCTAAGCTGTCGGGCTGATATTGCAGCTCGGAAAGGTTCCGGTGATGGATTTCTCATTGACCGACGCGCAACAGCAGATTCGTGACGAAGTCCTGCGTCTGTGCAGCCAATTCGATGATGCCTACTGGCTGGAACGCGACCGGACGGCGACATTTCCAGATGCGTTTTTCAACGCCATGGCTACAGGGGGCTGGCTGGGCATAGCCATGCCGGAAGCCTATGGCGGCTCGGGCCTGGGCGTGACGGAAGCTGCCATCATGGCCCAGGCCGTTGCCGAGTCAGGCGCTGCCATGAGCGGCGCCAGCGCCATTCACATCAACATTTTCGGGCTGAACCCCGTCGTCGTCCTTGGCACCGAAGAGCAGAAGGCGCGGATGCTGCCGCCGCTGATCGCCGGCCAGGACAAGTCCTGCTTCGGCGTGACCGAGCCCAACGCAGGCCTCAACACCACCGAGATCAGCACCCGCGCCGACCTGCACGGCGATCACTATCGGATCAACGGAACCAAGATCTGGACCTCGACCGCGCAGGTGGCGAACAAGATCCTGCTGCTGGCGCGCACCACCCCGCTGGACAAGGTCAAGCGCAAGACCCAGGGCATGACGCTGTTCTACACCGACCTCGACAAGACGCACGCCGAGGTGCGCCTGATCCACAAGATGGGCCGCCATGCCGTCGATTCGAACATGGTCTTCTTCGAGGACATGCAGGTCCCGATTGAAGACCGCATCGGGGAGGAAGGCGAGGGATTTCGCGCCCTGCTACACGGATTGAACCCGGAACGCGTGCTGCTCGCCGCCGAAGCCGTCGGCATCGGCCGCGCCGCCCTGGCGCGCGCATCCCGCTACGCTCGCGAGCGTATCGTCTTCGGCCGCCCCATCGGCCAGAACCAGGGAATCCAGCACCCGCTGGCGAAGAACTGGGCCGAACTGGAGGCGGCCAACCTGATCACGTTCAAGGCTGCCTGGCTGTACGACAACGGCCGGGAATGCGGCGCCGAAGCCAATGCCGCGAAGTACCTGGCGGCCGAGGCCGGCTATCGTGCCGCCGAACAGGCGGTGATGACCCACGGCGGCATGGGATATGCCCAGGAGTACCATGTGGAACGCCTGTTCCGCGAAAGCATGCTGCCGCGAATCGCACCCGTCAGCCGCGAACTCGTCCTGAGCTATCTGGCCGAGCGGGTCCTGGACCTGCCGAAATCCTATTAATCGACGTCAACCGCCGCCCCGAGCGTGTCGCCGATTGGCCGACGCATGATCAGGTCGGCGATGTCGTCGAGGCCGGTCTCCTGCAAATTCAGAATGACCAGCGTGGCACCGTTTCGCTTGGCCAGTGCAGGGAAACCGGCGGCGGGATAGACGACCAGGGATGATCCGATCGCAATGAACAGGTCGGCCAGCAGCGTTTCCCGCTCGGCCCGTCGCATCTCGTCCAGCGGCATCGACTGTCCGAACGAGATCGTCGCGGTCTTCACCCATCCGCCGCAGGCGCAGTGCGGCACGATCCGATCCTGTTCGAAATCGACGCGCAAAGCCTCGATCTCGTAACGGGCGCCACAGTCCAGGCAGTGCGCGTAGGTCGTGTTGCCATGCAGCTCGATCACCTTGTCGTCCGGAATCCCGGAGTCCTGGTGCAGGCCATCGATGTTCTGGGTGATGACCGTGGAAGCCTTGCCCTGGCGGATCAGCTCGGCCACCGCGCGGTGGCCGCGGTTGGGCGTTGCCTCGCGCAGGATCGGCTCCATCGCGAAGCGACGGCGCCAGGTTTCGCGCCTGGCCTCGTCCGAACGCAGGAAGTCGGAAAAGTCGATTGGTACCTGCTTGGTCCACAGGCCGCCCGGGCTGCGGAAATCCGGGATTCCCGACTCCGTGCTGATGCCGGCTCCGGTGAAAAGGGCGATCCGGTTCGCCGTATCGATCAGGTATCTCAGTTCCTCCAGGGGGCGGTCCATCGGCATCCTCGCTGCGTCAGAATGGCTCCGGGTCATGGCCGGCATGGAAACGAATGGGTGGTCTGGCGTCCGGGTCGGTGGTCACATCGATCAACATGGGCTGACCAGACGAAAAAGCAGCATCCAGCACCGCTTCGGCATCCTCGCCGCGTTCGATACGCAAGCCTTCCGCTCCGCAGGCCGGGGAAGGGCGCATGATCCACGGCGGTGAAACCAACGGCGCCGGCTGTCATCGAAATCTCCCATCCCCAATCGTTATCGCCTGATTCGGGCTTCGGCCAGTCCGCCTCGGCGGGGTCGGCTTGAAACAGCAGGGGAAACCGATAGCCTGTCGGACATGGGAGCGGAGCAGACGGCATGAGCGGGAAGCAACAATTGCGGCTGGGCGCTTTCATGCGGCCAGTCAGCATCCACACCGCCTGGTGGCGCTATCCCGGCGCTTGGCCGGATGCCAACTTCAACTTCCGCCACATCGCGCGGCTGGCGCAGACGCTGGAGCGCGGCAAGTTCGACGCCTTCTTCATGGCCGATCATTTGGCCGTGCTGAACATGCCGATGAACGCGCTGAAACGCAGTGCAACCACCACGTCCTTCGATCCGCTGACGCTGCTGCCGGCGCTGGCGGTGGTGACCGAGCGGCTCGGCCTGATCGCCACCGCCTCCACCACCTTCGATGAGCCCTATCACGTCGCCCGCAGGTTCGCCTCGCTCGATCACATCAGCAACGGGCGTGCCGGTTGGAACCTGGTGACCACCTCCAATCCCGATGCCGCCCGGAATTTTGGCCTGGAGGAGCATGTCGAACACGCGGCCCGCTATGCCAAGGCGCGCGAGTTCTATGACGTGGTGACCGGCCTCTGGGACAGCTGGGCCGACGATGCCTTCATTCGCGACGTCGAGAACGGGGTTTACTTCGACCCCGAGCGGATGCACGTGCTCAATCACAAAGGCCCGCATTTCTCCGTCCGCGGCCCGCTGAATGTCGCCCGGCCCGTCCAGGGTTGGCCTGTCATCGTCCAGGCCGGCGCGTCAGAAGCCGGCCGGCAAATTGCGGCCGAAACCGCCGAAATGGTTTTCGCCGCCGGCGGGCCGATTGCGGAGGCGAGACGTTTCTATGCCGATGTCAAAGGCCGCGCCGCCGCGCTCGGACGCAATCCGGATCACCTGAAAATATTGCCCGGCGCGCTGGTCGTCGTTGCCGGCACCGTCGCCGAGGCGCGGCGGAAACGCGATCTGCTGGACAGCCTCGTCCATCCCGACAGTGGCATTGCGTCACTCTCCATCGCCTTGGGCTGCGACGCCTCGGCCTTCGACCTGGACGGACCGTTGCCCGACATCCCGGAAACCAACCAGAGCAAGAGCGGCCGGCAGCGGGTGATCGACCGCGCGCGGCGGGAAAACCTGACGGTACGCCAGCTCGCCCAGATCGCGGGCGGCTATGGCGGCCTGTCCTTTACCGGGACGCCTCAGACGATTGCCGACGAAATGGAGGAATGGCTGCTCACCGGCGCCTGCGACGGCTTCAACGTGATGTTCCCTTACGTCCCGGGCGGCCTGGACGACTTCGTCGACATGGTCGTCCCCGAGCTGCAGCGCCGCGGCCTGTTCCGCACTGAGTACGAGGGGCGGACGCTGCGGGAGAACCTCGGATTGCCAAGACCCGCCAACCGGTTCTTTCCTGACCGCTGAAGGCCAGGACGCGGAGGCAAATGACATGACTCATCCGTCACATACGGGCGGACCGGATACACATCGGCAGGTGTCTGCCTGATGGCTGCCACGCCGCTTGCCGGTCTGCGTGTCCTGGAATTCAGCCACACGGTCATGGGACCGACGGCCGGCTTGATCCTCGCCGAACTCGGCGCCGACGTGATCAAGGTGGAACCGGCGCCGAGGGGCGACCATACCCGCGGCCTGGGCGGCTTCGCAGCGGGCTTCTTCGCCGCGTTCAGCCGCGACAAGCGCAGCCTGGCGGTGGACCTGAAGAAACCGGAAGGGCAGGCGGTTATCCACCGGCTGGTGCCAGGGGCGGATGTGGTGCTGGAGAACTACGGCCCGGGCACCATGGAGCGCCTCGGTTGCGGCTACGAGCAACTGGCGCCGCTCAATCCACGGCTGGTCTACCTGGCGTTGAAAGGCTATCTCGCCGGCCCCTATGAATACCGGCCAGCTTTGGACGAGGTGGTCCAGTTCCAGACCGGCCTCGCCTACATGACCGGTCCCCCGGGTCAGCCGCTGCGCGCCGGCGCCTCGGTCATCGACATCCTGGGCGCGATCTTCGGCGTCGTTGCCGTCCAGGCCGCCTTGCGGGAGCGGGAGCAGACGGGCAAAGGCCAGCGTGTCGGCAGTGCCCTGTTCGAGAGCGCGGCCTTCCTCATGAGCACGCACATGGCCGGCATGGCGGCTACCGGCCTCGAGGCGCGGCCAATGCCGGCGCGTCGCGGTGCCTGGGCGATCTACGAGGTGTTCAGGACCGCGGACAACGGGCAGTTGTTCATCGGCGTCACCTCCGACCAGCAATGGGCCCGATTCGTCGAGGTGTTCTCACTCCAGGAACTGGGCTCGGACCCGCGCCTGGCAACCAACCTGATGCGCCTGCAGGAACGTGCCTGGCTGATCCCGGCGCTGCAGGACGTCCTGGGCAGGTTATCCCAGAAGGATATCGAGGCAAGCTGCGAGCGGGCGAACGTATCCTGGGCCAGGGTCGGACAACCGGGCGACCTGTTCACCGATCCGCATCTGCTCGCAACCGGCGGGTTGCTGGACGTCTTCATTTCCCGGACCGGCGGCACCGACGGCAGGAAAGTTGGCCTGCCGGCGCTGCCGATCGAGTTCGGGCCGAATCGCGACCGGCCGGGGATCAGCCGGCAGGCCCCTCGCCTCGGCGAGCATTCGCGCGATGTTCTGGCGGAAGCGGGATTTTCAGCTGATGAGATGGCCGGCCTCCTACGGAGCGGCGTGGTGGTGGACGGCTCGGCATAAGGGTCGGTTTCTCCGCCGAACGTCCCGTTCCGTATCTCGGAAAAAGTCGCTATGACAGGCTTCTGCGACGCCGCGCACCCGCGGTGTCCCCGAATCTGATCCTGGGGGCCATTATCACAACACCACTCATTCTGGCCGTGGCGAACCAAAAAGGAGGCGTCGGCAAGACCACGACGGCCGTGAACCTGGCCGCCGCGCTTGCCATCGCCGGCCTGCCCGTGTTGCTGATCGATATGGATCCGCAGGGGAATGCCTCGACCGGCCTCGGCGTCAGCCGCTCCGACCGGTCTGGCGGGACCTACATGCTTCTGATGGATGGCGAGTCCGACAGCCAGGCGATTCGATCGACCTCGGTGCCCAACCTCTCGCTGATTACGTCCGACATGGATCTGGCAGGCGCCGAGGTCGAGCTCGTGACCATGCAGCGCCGCGAGTTCCGGCTGAAGAACGCCTTGGCCAGCCAGGCGGCATTCCAGGCTTATCGGGTGATCGTGCTGGACTGCCCGCCCGGCCTGGGGCTGCTGACGTTGAATGCCCTCGTCGCCGCCACCGGCGTCATCGTGCCGCTGCAATGCGAGTTCTTTGCTCTGGAAGGCATCAGCAGCCTGATGCACACGATCGAAGCGGTGCGCCGCCGTTTCAACGCCCGCCTGCGCCTGTCCGGCATTCTTCTGACCATGTCGGATCGCCGCAACAGCCTGTCCGGACTGGTCGAGCAGGACGCGCGGAACCACTTCGGCGACTGGGTGTTCGACGTCGTCATCCCTCGCAACATCCGCGTCTCCGAGGCGCCGAGTCATGGATTGCCGGTCATCGTCTATGACCCGAAGTCGCAAGGCGCGATGGCCTATAACGCTTTGGCAGAAGAAGTCGTGAAGAAAGAGAAAATCCTGATACCGCAGCAGGTCAGTGCCCATGAGTAACAAGAAGGCGCCGCCGAGGCTTGGACGCGGACTGGCCGCGCTGCTCGGCGATTCCCCGTTGCAGCCAAACGTGGAAACGGGCCTGGCGGTCAAGCCGATACCGATGGATCAGATCGACGCGAACCCGTTCCAGCCACGCATGGACTTCGATCCGACCGAACTTGAGAACCTGGCACAGTCGATCCGGGTTCAGGGCGTGCTGCAGCCAATCCTCGTCCGGGCCCACCCGACCGAGGAGGACCGTTACCAGATCATTGCCGGCGAACGCCGGTTCCGCGCCACCATGCAGGCCGGTCTGGCGGAAATCCCGGCCATCCTGCGGGAGATGGACGACAGCGACGCGGCCGTGGTGGCGCTGGTCGAAAACCTGCAACGGCAGGACCTGAACGCCCTTGAAGAGGCCGAGGGCTACCAGCGGCTGATTGATGATTTCGGACTGACTCACGAAGCGCTCGGCTATGCGGTCAGCAAATCCCGAAGCCATGTCGGCAACACGATTCGCCTGCTGCGCCTGCCGGATAACATCAAGCGGGAGGTGCGGTCAGGCGTTCTGTCCTCGGGCCACGCCAGGGCCCTGATCAATGCGCCCAACCCGGAGGCTCTGGCCGAACAGGTCGCGAAGCGCAACCTGTCGGTTCGCCAGACCGAGGTCCTGGTCGCCAAGGCGGTCGCCGCCCGCGGCGCGCCGCGCCAGCCGAAGGCGGACCGCGTTGACGTGGCCGATATGGAGCGCCGGGTGAGCGAACAAATCGGCTGCCGGGTCAGCATCACCGCCAACCGCAAGGGCAGCGGCGAGATCAGCATCCGGTTCAGCGATCTATATCAGCTTGAGGATCTGATCGCCCGCCTGACCGGCGAGCAGGCGAAAGTCGAGCTTCCAGCCGAGAGCTAACCCTACATCAGCTTGCCCTGCAGGAAACCCAGCGCCGGCAACGGACGCCAGGCGCGCGGCAGGTCGGTTCGTCGGATCGGCCTGACGGTATAGGACGGGGTCGGCTGCCGTGAGCTTGTCAGGAAGCTTGCATAGGCCTTGACCTGCTGTTCACGCCAGGCCTGGTCAGCGAGCGCTGCCAGCCGGCTGGAGAATACCTCCGCGACCCGGGAGGTTCGGCCAATTGACGCGACGACCGCCCAGAGCGTGTCGTCGCGATAACTGCTGAGGCTGACGGGTTCCACCATGACCTGAAGGCTGGCTTCCTCCGTCCGGGAAGGCAAGAGTCTTTCATCCAAAAGTCAGGCAGGATTCAGGGCACGTGACCAGAAAGCGTGCCTGGTCCCGTTCCTGATATACCCCACCACCGCTCTCGACGCGCAGGCCGGTGCCGGCTTAGCCTCGTCCCGAATAACCGAGGAAGCGGAACCAATGAGCGGAGAAAACTGCCTGGCTGGGCTCAGGATTCTGGATTTGTCCCAGTTTGAGGCTGGGCCATCCTGTACCGAAGCACTGGCCTGGATGGGCGCCGACGTCGTGAAGATCGAGAACCCGAAGGTCGGCGACCCGGGCCGGACGGCCGGCCGCACGGATGCGAACGATGCGCTCTATTTCCTGCAGTACAACGCCAATAAGCGGTCCCTGGCGGTGAACCTCAAGAATCCTCGGGGGCTCGAGCTGGTGAAGGCGCTTGCCGCCACCGCGGACGTGATGATCGAGAATTTCGCCCCGGGCGCGATTGAACGGCTCGGCCTGGGCTACGAGGTGATCCGGGCGATCAATCCGGCCATCATCTACTGCCAGGTGAAGGGGTTCGGCGCCGGCAGCCCGTACGAGAACAACCTGGCATTCGACATGATTGCCCAGGCCTGCGGCGGCCTCATGTCCATCACCGGCGAGGAAGACGGACCGCCCTGCAAGCCCGGCGCAACCATCGGCGACACCGGCACCGGGATGCTGATGGCGATCTCCATCCTGGGCGCCTATGTCCGCCGCCTGCGCACCGGCCAGGGCGAGCATCTTCAGGTGGCGATGCAGGACGCCATCCTGCACTACATCCGTAACGCATTCGCCTACATGGACCGCACGGACGGCAAGGCGGCGCCACGTGCCGGTTCAAGAACCGTCGGTGGCGGCAACCCGCCCATCGGGGTGTATCCGTGCAAGGGCGGCGGACCCAATGACTACGTCTATATCTACACCAGCGCCGCCAATCCCGAGCACTGGAACAGGTTGCTGAAGGTCATGGGGCGCGAGGACCTGATCGACGATCCGCGCTATGCGACCCCGGTTGCCCGCACCGAGCATCGGGCCGAGGTTGACCGGATCGTTTCCGAGTGGACCATCCGGCATGACAAGCACACGGCGATGCACCTCGTTGGCAGCGCCACGATTCCGGCCGGCGCGGTGCTGGACACGCGGGAGATCGCCGAGGATCCGACATTCCGGCAGCGCGGCATCCGCCAGACCATGAAACATCCTGCGGTCGGCGATTACGTCATGAGCGGATGGCCGGTTCGCTTCAGTGGGCAAGCCCCCGCGATCACCGCAGCCCCGCTGCTGGGCGAGCACGGCGAACAGGTGCTGTCGGAATGGCTGAGTTACGATGCAGCCAGAATTTCCGAACTGAAAGGCAACGGAGTTGTCGGCTGATGGCGCACCACTATTGCACCGTCCAGGATGAAGGCCGCCTCCGGATCGTCACGCTCAATCGTCCGGAGGTCCTCAACGCGCTTCATGCCGACGCCAATGACGAACTGGCGGCGGTATGGGACGAATTCGCCGCCCGCGATGACCTGTGGGTCGGCATCGTCACCGGGGCCGGGGACAGGGCATTCTCCGCTGGCAACGACCTGAAGGTCCAGGCCAGCGGCAAGCGGCGGCCGAACGGGCCGTGCGGCTTCGCCGGCCTCTGCAGCCGCTTCGATCTCACCAAGCCGCTGATTGCCGCGGTGAACGGCGTGGCCATGGGCGGCGGCTTCGAAACGGCGCTTGCCTGCGACATCATCATCGCGGCCGAGAATGCCGTCTTCGCCCTGCCGGAGCCTCGCGTCGGCCTGATGGCCGGGGGCGGTGGTGTGCACCGGTTGCCGCGGTCCATCCCGATCAAGAAGGCGATGGGCATGATCCTGACTGGCCGCCGGGTTCCGGCGCGTGAAGGATTCGAACTGGGCTTCGTCACCGAGGTGGTACCTGAGGGGCAGGCTTTGGAAGCGGCAAGGCGCTGGGCGGCCATGATCCTGGAATGCTCACCCAAGGCGGTGCGCGCATCCAAGCAGGCATCCTGTCTCGGGCTGGATGAACCGACCCTCGAACAGGCGATGCGGACGGTCTATCCGGCGCAGAAAGAGAACCTCGAAAGCCAGGATTATATTGAGGGACCGAAGGCCTTCGCTGAAAAACGGAAACCAAACTGGCAGAACCGCTGATACCGGCCGTGTGCGGTTTGACTATTGGATGTCGGCGCCCCGGTGTGATGGTCCGGCTTGTCCGCATAGGCGCTGATTGAGTCGGGGGGGCGGCTAAGCTCGTTGCCCCTCCGTCATGGCCGGGCTTGTCCCGGCCATCCACCCCCCACCGTCGCAGCGCGGATGGCCGGGACACGCCCGGCCATGACGGAGGAGTAATGGCCGCCGTTATGTCAGCGCCTGTGCGGCTTGGATAGCCCGGACCAGTCATATTGTTATTTTATAGAAACAATAGCCTTCGCCGATTGGCTTTGCGTCCATCTCCGCCAGCCCGCCGCCGTTCAGGCGTGACCGCCCGAACGGCGGAACTGCTGCTTGACCTTCTCCCGCGTGGTCTGGAACACGACGTACAGCATCGGGATCAGGAACACGCCGATCGAGCTTGCCACGATCATGCCTGCGAACACAGCGGTGCCGACGGCCCGGCGGCTCAGCATCGCGGCGCCATGCGCCCACACCAGCGGGATAAGCCCGAAGATGAACGCAATCGAGGTCATCAGCACGGCTCGGATCCTCATCCGGGCGCCCAGCGCGGCCGCGTAACGGATCGGCAGGCCGGCCTCCCGCTGCTCCTTGGCGAACTCCACGATCAGGATGCCGTTCTTGGCCGCCAGCGCGATCAGCACGACCATGCCGATCTGGGCATACAGATCCAGCGGCAGGCCGGAAACCTTGAGTCCGATAAAAGCGCCCAGAACGCCGACCGTCACCGAAAGCAGCACTGGGATCGGGATCATCCAGCTCTCGTACAGCGCCACCAGGAACAGGTAGGCGAACAGCACCGCCAGGGCGAGGATGTACGCGGTTTGCCCGGACGCTTCCCGTTCCTGATAGGCAGTGCCCGTCCATTCATAGGAATAGCCCGGTGGCAAGGTCGTGCGCGAAAGCTGGTCCATGGCCTTCAGCGCCTCGCCGGACGAAACCCCCGGCCTCGGCGTGCCGTTGATCGTTACGCTGCGGTAGTTGTTGTAGCGGCTGATGACCTGTGGGCCGAGCTGGATACGGACATTGGTGATCGCCCGCAGCGGCACCATCTCGCCCCGGTTGTTGCGAACGTAGATCTTATAGATCGCCGCCGGATCGCTGCGATCGAGCGCATTGCCCTGGATGTTCACCTGCCAGGTGCGGCCAAACAGGTTGAAGTCATTGACATAGTAGCCGCCCAGCGTCGTCTGCAAGGCATTGAAGACATTGGCAATCGACAGCCCCAGCGCCTGAGCCTTCTCACGATCGATGTCGAGCCAGATCGACGGGTTCGATGCGGTAAACGTCGAGAAGACGCGCGTCAGCCGCGGGTCCTGGTTTGCCGCCGCGACCATGCCCTGCATGACGCTCGCCATATCCTCCGGCGGGCGGCCTTCCAGGTTCTCCAGCTGGTATTCAAAGCCGCCACTGGTGGACAGGCCAATGATCGGCGGCAGGTTGAACGGGAAGACGACGGCTGAACGGATTTGCTGGGCCGCGCCGAAAATATGGCCCAGCACGGCACGGACGCCATCCGCCGGACCCTCGCGCTGGTCGAATGGCTTGAGACGCGTGACGATGAACGCCGCGTTCGGCTCGTTGCCGCCGTCGAGCAGGGAGAATCCGACAATGGACAGGACGGCCTCAACCTGCGGCATGGGGCGTATCAGGTTCTCGACCTGCTGGACGACTGCGCGTGTTCGTTCGACCGATGCGCCATCGGGAAGCTGAACCAGGGTGAACACGGCGCCCTGATCCTCCTCCGGCAGGAAGCCTGTTGGCGTGGTCCTTCCCAGCAGCATGATCCCGATGCCTGCGCCGGCAATGGCCACAACGGACAGCAGCGCAATGCGCAAAAGCCGATTGACGGCCGCGGAATATCCATCGCGGACCTTGTCGATACCGAACAGCATCCATCCGATGACACCACGCGGCCGGCGGGTGTGGCGCAGGAACAGGGCGCACAGGGCCGGTGACAAGGTCAACGCAATGATCGCGGATATCAGCATCGAGACACTGATGGTCACCGCGAACTGCCGGAACAGCGTTCCTGACAGACCCGGAATGAACGCTACCGGGACAAACACCGACAACAGCACCAATGAGATCGCGATAACCGGCGCGGTGATCTGCGCCATCGCCTTTTTCGTCGCTTCGGCGGCAGACAACTCCGGTTCTTCCGCCATTACCCGTTCGACGTTCTCGACCACCACGATGGCATCGTCCACGACGATGCCGATCCCAAGCACCATCGCGAGCAGGGAGATGGTATTGGCCGAGAATCCAAACGCCAGCAGGAACGCGAACGTGCCGATCAGACTGACCGGGATGGCCACCATCGGAATGATGGTCGCGCGGAAACTGCCGAGGAAGACAAAGACCACCGCGACGACGAGGAGGAAGGCAATCCCGATGGTCTTCTCGACCTCGCTGATGGTATCGGCGACGAATGAACTGCTGTCGTAGAAGACACGCGCCTTGATGCTGGGGGGAAACCGCGTCGAAAGCTCGTTCAGGGCAGCAGTGACCCGGGCCGACGTCGCGACCGCGTTTGCCCCGGGCGCCAGGTACAGACCAATCGAAACCGCCGGATTGCCGTTCAAACGGCTCATGGTATCGGAGTTGGCCGCGCCAAGTTCGACGCGCGCCACATCGCGGATGTGCAGCACGGATCCGTCGGGGTTCGCGCGGATGACGATGTCGCCGAACTGCGCGGGCGTCACCAGGCGGCCCTGGGTCTGGAGGTTGAGCTGGAACTGCGTGGCGTTACTGGTTGGCCTTGCGCCGACACGACCGACGGCCGCCTGAACGTTCTGCGACTGGATAACGGCAATGATGTCCGCCGGTGACAGGTTCAGCTCCACCAGCCGGTCCATATCGAACCAGATCCGCATCGAGTAATCGAGCCGGCCGAACAGGGTGCTGTCGCCGACACCTGGCACGCGCGCCAGCCGGTCGAGCACATTGATCGTCACATAGTTGCTGATGAACAGCGGATCCTGCTTGCCGCCCTCGCTGTAGAATTGCAGGAATTCCAGGATTGCGGCCGAGCGCTTGCGCACCGTCAGGCCGTATCGCTGAACCTCCTGCGGCAGGCGGGCGAGGGCCTGCTGGACGCGGTTGTTGACGTTGACCGTGTCGATGTCCGGATTGGTGCCCAACTCGAAGCTGACGGTCAGCGTATAGCTGCCGTCGTTGCCGCTGTTGGACTTCATGTAGATCATCTTGTCCACGCCGACGACCGCAGCTTCCAGAGGCTGGGCAACGGTCTGTTCCACCACGGCCGCGGACGCGCCCTGGAACGTCGTGGACACGGTGACCTGAGGCGGAACGATATCCGGGAACTGCGAAACCGGGATGCGCATCAGCGCCAGGGCGCCCGCCAGCGTCAACAGAATGGCGATGACAATCGCGAGCCGCGGGCGATCAACGAAGACTCCGGAAATCATGCTACGACCTGCCCGCGTGCGGCGGCGGCGTGGCGGGACCCGGATTGACCGCGATGCCAGGTCGGACCCGCTGGATGCCCTCGGTGACGACCATTTCGCCCTCCTTCAGGCCTCCGGCGACCACGGCGATCGTTGGCGTGGACTGTCCCAGTTGGATCCGGCGCTGCTCGACTTTCTTGTCCGGGCCGACGACATAGACGTAGTCGCCCTGCTGGTCCGACAACACGGCCTTGCGCGGTATGCCAAGCGCCATCACCGGCTCGATGCCCTCGACCAGAACGTTGACGAAGGCGCCGTCCACCAGTGTCCGCTCCACCGGTTGGCCTTCCGTGGCCGGTATTCGCACGGGGTTCGGAATCCGTGCCCGCAACATGATCGTGTCGGTGGTTGCCGAAACGGTTGGTTCGACATAATCGATCTTGCCGTCCCGGTCGTACATCGTCCCATCCGGGAGCCGCAGCTTGACGACGACCGCGTTCATTCCACCCTTGTCGGCGTATCGCTTCTCGAGTTCGGCCTGGGCGCGGGACGCCACCGGAAACAGGACATACATCGGGTCCTGGCTGACGATAGTGGCAAGCGGGCCGGAACTCGGCGAAACAACGTTGCCGACGGTGATACTGGTGCGGCTGATCTTCCCGGAAATCGGCGCGCGGATCTCGGTGTAGTCCAGGTTGATCTGCGCCTGGCGCAACTGCGCCTGCGCCGACATGACCTGCGCCGCCTGGGAGCGCTGGTTGGCAATCGCATCGTCGACGTTGGAGCGCTGGCCGGCCGGGGTATTGAGCAGCGACTGGGCCCGCGCGAGCTGGATATTCGCATTGGCCAGGCGTGCACTGGCATCCGCGACCGCGGCTTCCTGTTGCTGCACCGACGCCTCGAATGGGGCGCGCTCCAGGCGATACAGCAGGTCGCCTTGCTTGACCTCCGACCCCTCCGTGAACAGGCGCTGGTCGAGGAAGGCGGTGACCCGTGCCGTCAGCACGACGCGATCGACCGACTGGATGCGGCCCACGAACTCCGACGTTTCGGTGATCGCCGTCTGGGCGGCCCGCTCGACACCGACGGATGGCGGACCACCCGGCATTTGTGCCTGTCCCACGGCCGGCGGGAGCAACAGGGCGGCGAGCACGGCGACGAGCGCACACGGTAGGCGAGGTAGGTGCATCAAGCGGGATTCCATGTCAGGCGCCCGTTGTGGCGCATGCATAAAAGTGGGGTAATGCTTTCCTATGGCAATAGGACAGCGTGTCCGAGATGCCGCAAGGTTCGGCGGCGGACGCCGCAAGGACCGCCGTGCGCAAACCGCCGGGCCGCAGGCCGATGCGACGGCGGGTAGCCCGGCGTTCCCGCGCGGCCATGACAGCAAGCCGCCGCGTTGCCTGCAAATCATCGGTCAGGCGGCCATCGCGTCGCGCACTTCCTCCTCGATCGCATCCAGCAACCGGGACACGAAGTGCCGCGGCACGTTCCTGGTGATGAAGGCGATCCGGGTCGTCTCGTCCGCGCTCGGCCAGCGGTGCAGGAAGTCGGGCGGGCTGACGACGTGGCGGACGCCATGGATGACGGCTGGTTGTCCAGGCATCTCCTGAATGGCAACGAGGCCTTTCAGGCGCAACAGACGCGGCCCGCAATGCTCGGCGATCGCCTGCAACAGCAGGGTCAACGCAAGCGCGGGCAGCGGTTTATCCCGGGTAATGGTAAACGTCTCGATCTGGCCGTGGCTCCGCCGCCGCTCGGTGGCCATCAGGCGCCGGGACAAGGCCTGCGGCGAGGAACTGCCGAAGAAAATCGAGGGATCGGCCTCTGTCGTCCGTCTCCGCGGCGCGGCTGGATTCAGGTCATCCAGCATCTGCAGCAGCCGATCGGCCGGTTCGGCAAGGTCCGTCTTGCTGATCAGCAGCACGTCGGCCAGGGCAACCTGGTTCCGGGCTTCGGCGTGCTGCGCCAGGGCCAGATCGCCATGTACTGTATCGACCAACGTCACGACAGCCGGAATTTGGTGCGTGGCGAGGACATCGCGGTCGGTCATCATGACCTGCAGCATGGGGGACGGATCCGCCAGGCCCGACGTCTCGACGATCACCCGGTCGTAGGTATCCCGGCGATCGAACAGCGCCATCAATGTCCGTGCCAGGTCTGTCTGTACCGTGCAGCAAAGGCATCCTGTGCTCAGCGTCAGCACCGAGTCGTTACTGTTAGCGATCAGATCATGGTCCAGCCCGATCTCGCCGAACTCGTTCACGACAACGGCGGTGCGCGCATAAACCGGGTCCCGAAGCACGCGGCTGATCAGGGTCGTCTTGCCGCTTCCCAGGAAGCCGGTAACGACCGAAACCGGTATCAAGTGTTCGGCACCGCCGCTGCGGGCGGGCTCAACCCGAGCGACCGGGCGGTGTCGCAGATCGCGGCCCAGGTCTCCGCCTGAAGCGGAATGCCGTTTCGCAGCCTTTCCTGGCGTTTGCGGATTTCCGGCTCGCCAGGGATCAGTACCTCAACCCCGGATTCCGCGGGGCGGGACGCTTTGACATAGCGGGCATAGTCGTGCACCGCGTCGGAAAACCTTGCGGTGCCGAAGCTGCCGGGAGACAGGTATATCGACAGCATGCCATTGGCGATCCGCCCGCGCTTGCCGCCGGGGATCGGCCCGGACGTGCCGCCGCCGGTCAGGCAGCCGGCCAGCAGTTCACACATGAAGGCGAGACCCGATCCCTTGTGCTCCCCGAAGGTGCGCAACGCACCCTCGCCGTTCGCGGAGTCCCGGACGCGGGTGCCGTCGATCGGCCCGTACAGCGTCCTTGGATCGGACGACAGCTTGCCCGAAGGCTCAATCAGCGCGCCAGGCGGAACCGGTTTCCCGCCGTTCGACGCCACCAGGACTTTCCCCTCCGCCACCAGCGACGTCGCGAAATCCAAGATGATCGGTCCCTTGTCGGTCGGCACGCCAATGCAGATGGGATTGGTGGAAAACCGGCGGTCGACGCCGCCGAAAGGCGCCACCAGTTCGCCGGCCTGCACATTCACGAAATGAATGGAAATCAGTCCGGCTGCCGCTGCCCGCTCGGCCCAGTCGCCGATGCGTCCCACGTGGCCGGCGTTTCGCAGGCCGATCGCCGCCATGCCGGCCTGCTGCGCCTTCGCGATGCCGACGTCCACGGCGAGCGGGCCTATCGTCTGGCCGAAGCCGTAATTGCCGTCCAAGGTCGCCTGCGTTGCCGTCTCGTGCACGACCGTCAGCGTCTGGCCGGCGCGCACCTTCCCTTCCTGCAGCCAGAGGATATAGCGCGGCGTGCGGATGACGCCGTGGCTATCGTGGCCGGTCAGATTGGCGGACAGCAGATAATGGGCAATCTGCTCAGCCTCCGGTCGGTCGCAGCCGGCAGCGGCGAAGATATCGGCCGTGAAGCTGCGCAAGGTTTCAACCGGGATCGTCGTTGTCTCGTAAGCCATACTTCGACTGTCGTCTTCCCTCTGATCAGACCACCTGGCCGGTTTCCGGATGCATCAGATGCATCTGGTTGAGATCAGCCGTCAGCGGCAGCATTTCATTCGGTTCGGCATGAGTCGCCGGATCCACCCGGGCACAGACGGGAACGCCATCGACGAAGAAGTGAACCATCGTCTCCATGCCCATCGGCTCCACGACGTCGACCGGCAGATCGACCCGGGTCCAGCCGGGCTTGCCCTGCTCGTGGTATTCGAACAGATGCTCGGGCCGAAGTCCGAGGATCATGCTCTTATCCTTGTATTTGGCGTAGCGATCCGCCCTGGCAGGCGGGACAGGCAGCACGATCGAGTCCGTCACCTTGACCGCAAGGTTGCCGTTCGCGGCGTCCTGGACCCGGCAGGGCAGGAAGTTCATCGCCGGCGATCCGATGAACCCGGCGACGAAGCGGGTAGCGGGATGATGATAAAGTTCCTGCGGTGTCCCGACCTGCTCGATATGACCGCCGTTCATGACGACGACCCGATCGGCGAGGGTCATGGCCTCGATCTGATCATGCGTGACGTAGATCGTCGTGGTGCGAACGGTCTGGTGCACCTTCTTGATCTCGGTCCGCATCTGGACGCGCAGCTTGGCATCCAGATTCGACAGTGGTTCGTCGAACAGGAACACCTTCGGGTTGCGCACGATCGCCCGGCCCATGGCGACGCGCTGGCGCTGACCGCCCGACAGCGCACGCGGCTTGCGCTCCAGCAATGGCACAAGATCGAGAATACGCGCGGCTTCATCCACACGCCGCTTGATTTCGTCCCTGGGGAATTTCCGCAGCTTCAGGCCGAACGCCATGTTGTCGAACACGCTCATGTGCGGGTACAGGGCGTAATTCTGGAACACCATGGCAATGTCGCGATCCCGCGGCGGCACGTCGTTCACCACGTCGCCGGCAATCCAGATCTCGCCGGAGGTGATCTCTTCCAGGCCCGCGATCATGCGCAACGTCGTCGACTTGCCGCAGCCGGATGGGCCGACCAGGACGACGAATTCATGATCGGCGATGTCCAGGTCGATGCCTTTTACCGCTTGCACACCGCCATCGTATTCCTTGATGACCTTGCGGCAGGACACTTCAGCCATGCTTGCTCCGTTTCCTTCGATGGGATCCATGGCCAGGCGGACCCGGCCATGGATCCTTCTGTTGGTTTCTAGCCCTTGGTCGCACCGGCGGTGAGGCCGGCGACGTAGTAATCCATCAGGAAGGCATAGATCAGGATGGGCGGCAATGAAGCCAGCAGGCAGGCCGCCATGATCTTGCCCCACTGGAAGACGTCACCGCGAATCAGATCGGAAATGATACCGACCGTCAGCACCATCTGGTTCGAGGTGTAGAGATAGGCCAGCGGATACAGGAACTGGCCCCAGGCTACGGTGAATGCGAAGATCGTTGCGGCGATGATGCCAGGCATTGCCACCGGGATGAAGATCTTCCACAGGATCTGCAGATATCCCGCGCCGTCGATCAGAGCGGCTTCATCCAGCTCCTTGGGGATGGAACTGAAGTAGCCGATCATGATCCAGGTACAGAACGGCACCGCCAGGGTGGGATACAGCAGCACCAGGCACCAGAAATTGTTGATCAGGCCGAGCCACCCGACGATCTGGAACAGCGGAATGAACAGCAGCGACGAAGGAACCAGGTAGGTCAGGAAAACCCCAGTCGACAGCGTCTGGCTGCCCCAGAACCCCATCCGCGACAGGCTGAACGCCGCCAGCACGGAGATGACCATCGACACCGCCACCGTCAGCACCGTGACGATGATGGAGTTCAGGTAGTACCGCTGGAAATTCGGGTATGTGATCAGGTACCAGAAATTCGCCAGTGTCGGATGGTGAACGATCCAGGGGCTTCCCGTCTGCGCCGAGATCTCCGCCGACGACTTCAGGCTGGTCATCAGCGTGTAGAATGGCGGGATCAGGAACATGATGACGAACACGCCCAGCGCGATGTAGCTGCCCCAGAGCGCCCACATCCGGCTGCGGTGCAGGCTGTGCTTGTGGGCGGTGGTGGGGGCGCGGCGGCCAGCGGTTGCAACGGACGTGCTCATGCCGCGATCTCCTTGGTCCGCTGGGTGACGCCGCGCAGAACAAAGAATGCCGCGAAGGCCAGGATCGGGAACATGAACAGACTGTCGGCGGCGCCCAGCGGGATGTCGCCGGACTGGATGCCGACCTGGAACGCATAGGTCGCAAAGACGTGGGTCATGTCCTGCGGCCCGCCGGCGGTCAGGATGCGCACGATGTCGAAGTCGGCGAAGGTCACGATCAGGCTGAACAGCACCGTGATCGCGATGATGTTGCGCATCATCGGCAGGGTCACGAAGAACAGCTTCTGCACGGCGTTGGCGCCGTCGATGGCTGCCGCCTCATACAGCTGGTCCGGCACCGACTTCAGGGCGGCCAGGTACATGATCATGAAGAACGGCGTGCCGTACCAGACATTGACCGTGATCGTGCAGAATCGGGCAATCCAGCCGACGCCGAGCCACGGCACACTGGCGATCCCGAACCGGTTCAGCACCCAGTTGAACGCCGAGTAGGAGGGGTCGAACATCCACCACCAGGTCAGGGTGGACAGAGCCAGCGGTATCACCCAGGGCACCAGCAGCAGCCCGCGCCAGATGCGCTGGTTCTTGCCCGGGATGTTGTGCATCAGGTGCGCCAGGATGAAGCCGATGATGGCCTTCAACACCACGGAGGTGATGGCGAACAGGCAACTCTGGAAGATGACGAGCTGGAAGGTGTGGCGCCTGAGCAGGAACGCGAAATTGCCCAGGCCGACGAACGTGGTCATCTTCTTGTTCAGCATGCTGAGGTAGATGGCGTAGATCGCCGGATAGACCACGAACGTCGCGATCAGCAGGATCAACGGCAGACACAGCAGGAATGCGATGGTGGATCGCCGTTGGGCAAACCGCCGCATGCTGCCTCGTTGGACGCCGGTCCTTCCAGCTGTCATCACCCCTATGGGGATGCTCGTGCCGCTTGCCATTCTTGTGCCTCCCAAACCCCACTTTGTCCGACCGGGCCGGTTGCCGCCGGCCTGGCCTGTCTCAGGTCAGCGGGTAAAGCCTTCCAGTTCATCAGATGCCCAGCTGATGACCTGGTCGACTGACTGACCGCTCTTCAGCTTCGCCAGCATCGTCGGCATGGTGCCGCGATTGTAGATCTGCACGGCGATATCCGACGGTGCCGGCATTCCCGCGATATGTGCGGTCGCCTTGTGGACCGGCCGGATCGGGTAGTTATAGACCGTGCCTTTCGGTGGCTCGACCTCCTGCCAGACCTTGAAATTGAGCATCGAGTTGAACGGCGGTACATCATAGCCGAACACGGCGGTGCAGCGCTGCTCGACCGGTTCGCGTTGCAGCAGATACGTGATCAACTCCTTGGCGGCGGTCTTGTTCCTGCTGAAGGACCACACGCCCCAGAAGAATGGAAGATAGGGGACGAAGCGGCCATCCGGACCGGACGGCGCTGAGAACGTCCAGCAATCGGCCGCAACCTTCGGCGCGTCGCGCTTGGCCACCGCCCAGGCCGACGGCGGATTCCAGATCAGGGCGCTCTTGCCGGCGATCAGGGCGCGGTTGTTGGAGGCGTCGTCATAGCTGACGGCGTCGTCCGGCAGGACCTTCACGAACGTCTGCCCGAATTCCAGGACAGCCCGCACCTTGTCCGACTTGACGGTAATGTTACCGTCCTTGTCCACCAGCTCGGCGCCAAAAGCCCGGAACAGGGCGCCGGCGGTATCGACGGAATCGCTGGTCTGGCCGAGACCGATGGCGAACGGCATTCCGGCCTTCGCGCAGGCGTCGGCCGCCTTGTAATGGGCGTCCCAGGTCCAGCCATCCGACTCGCGCGTATGCACCTCCCTGGCCGGATACATGGCGACCACATCGAGGCCCGCTTTTTCCTTCAGCACGCTGATGCGGCCGCACGGGCCTTTATACTGCGTGCCGGAACTCGTCGGCACCGCCAGCCAGTTGCCTTTCACCTTGGCGAGGTATTCGCAGACCTGGTTCACCGGGCCATACTTCCCGGTCAGGTGCTTCATCACGTCGTCCATCGGTTCCAGCGTGTCGGCGTTGTTCAACACCTCCCATGTCGGGAACGCCTGGATGTCGTGACCTGTTTTCGCCTGGTGCTCGGCGGCGATCGTCAGGACGTTCTTTTGCCCGACCGAGGTGATGAAGTCGGTCTGCACCTCGACCTGGGTCTTGGCGGCCCAGTCAGCGATCTGTTTCTTCATGACCGCGTTGCCGGACGGCACCCAATGATCCCAGAAAGCGACCGAAAGCTTGCCCGCCGCCCGGCCGGAGCGGATATGAACCAGAGGCAGTGCTGCGGACGCGGCTGCCAGCTTGAGCATGCTTCGGCGGGTTGCCTTACCCATGGTTCCGGTCCTGGTCGTCTCAGGCATGGTCACGTGACGTCCTTCCTGGATACTCGTTGGTCTTGGCGGGCTTGTCGGAGGGCGTGAGCCGCGCCGCGCGAACAGCCATTGGTCGCGCGTGCTCAGCAGCCTCTCTCGCTGTGGCCGGCTGGCGTGGGGCAATCCTAAACCGGTGCGTCAACGCACCCATGAACACATCTCCCTGACTGCGGCCTGTTGTCCGGCCGCGTCACTATTATTGTCTGCCCTGTTGACCGGATCGTACGTCCTGTCAACATGCCGGAGCGCCCGGTACGCCCTCGGAACCAGTGTGCTCACGCTATCCTTTACCGGATCGTCAGGCAACGTCACGCCGGGATCTGACTGATTTTTCAGATAGCGCGGCCCGCCCTGATGCCGATCGCTACAGCAGACCGCAGGTGGGTTGGGACGCTTAGGCCCCCTGTCCTCATCGTCATGGCCGCATCGTCCGGGCATTCTCTGCGCCGACGGAGGTGATGAAGGTAGCCCGGGCCAAATGCGCGGGGCCGCACCCACCGCATTGCCTCTTCATAATTCTGTTACCATCTGCGACCGAATAATCCCAGAAGCCGACGGAGGCCTGACAGGTTGCCCGGCCGGTTCGGATGAGTACAAGTAGCGACCCTGCCGGAGCCTTCAGCACAGGGCAACGAGATGGCGAGGCAGAGACCCCTACAGCGTGTAATAGAGAATGAAGCCAAGAACCGACACAAAATAAACACCAACAATGATGAACTGCAACATTGGGGTGCGCCGCCAGATCAGGCGTGCCACCAGGAATCCGGCCATCGTGGCACCGGTCAGCAAACTGGCCGCCTGCATGGCGTTGTTTGTCACCGGGTCGGTCAGCATGGCCTCGCACTCACTCCTGCGGATAGCGCCATGGCCTGGTCGGCTGCAAGGCCGCGCCATCGATTGTCCACTGGGGCAACGATAGCGCATCGGCGACGTCGCTGAAAACCATGCGCACCCGTGTGCCGATGCCGATCTGGCGAACCAGGTCCGGCGGTGCCAGGGCGCCGTCCGGCGTTGTCAGGTTGCCGACGACCCGCAGGGCTTCGGTTTCCGACGGCTGCCCCTTCTGGGTATCGAGATCGACCAGCAGGACCATATACGGCGTATGGGCCTTGAACGCCGGCTGGATCGCGTGATGCACTTCCACATACGAATGGACTTCGCCACGGCCCTCCACTGGAGTCCAGGTGGCCCTCGGGCTGGCGCACCAGGGGCAGCCGGTTGTGGGCGGATACCGCAGCAGGCCGCAATCGTCGCATTTCTGCAGCTGAAAATCGTGCCGCGCGCAGTGGGCGAAATAGGCCAGGTTTTCCTGATCCAGTTCATCGATGGACAGCGGCATGCCGAGATAGTTTGCCTGGATTGACACGAGTCTTCCTCCCTCAGCCGCGCCGCATCACCATCGCGGATGTCGTCATCGGATTTGCCCAGCCCAGGTTGGCCGTGACCTCGATGGCCCTGACCTGCCGGCAACCGCCCTCGCGATAGTCATAGGTATGTTGCCGCTTGCCGTCCGGGCCGATCGGGCAGGAATCGTCGGCGGCGTGCCGCAACTGGCGCACGTTCTCGATCACCATGTTCATGCCGTGGGTGTAGCCTTCGCACAGATGTCCGCCGGAGGTGTTGTTCGGCCGCCGCCCGCCCAGCCGGGTGATGCCCGAGGAGACATACTCGCCGCCTTCACCCTTCTTGCAGAACCCGTAGTCCTCCAGTTGCAGCATGGAGGTGAAGGTGAATGCGTCATAGGCGCCGGTGGCGTCGATGTCCTCCGGCCCGACGCCGGCGTTCGGCCACAGGATGTCCTTGGCATAATAGGCACCGACACGCTCGATTGGCCCGGTCTGATAATGCATGTCCATCCGCGGCTTGCTGCACCGGCCGACGATCCCACGGATCAGCGCTGGCGTATGCCGCATGTCCCTGGCGCGATCGGCACGCGTCACGATGATCGCCGTGGCGTTGTCCGTTTCGACGCAGCAATCCAGCAGGTGCAGCGGCTTGCAGATGATCCGGCTGCTCAGCACGTCATCAACGGTGTATCGTTTCTTGTAGTATGCCTTTGGATTGTTGGAGGCGTGCTCGGAATGCACCACCTTCACCATGGCGACCTGTTCCGGCCTGGTGCCATGTTGATACATGTACCGCATGAAGGTCGGACTGAACATCTGCCCGGCGCTTTGCCAGCCATAGGCGCGGCTGTGCAGCATGTCGCCGCCAATCGGCGCCGCCGACCGCGCGCCGGTTCCGCCGATGCGCACCTGCGAGAATCCGTTCATAGCGCGGAATATCGCCACGCACGTGCACAGCCCGGCTTCCATCACGCCGATGGCAATGCCGATCAGCGCCTCGGTCGATGATCCGCCGCCGATACAATCCATGTAGAAGTCCAGCCTCGCGCCGATGTCGCCGGCCATGAAGGGCGCCGGCGTGCTGTCGTTGTTGGAATAGGACAGCATCCCGTCGATGTCGGACGTCCTGATCCCGGCATCGGCCGCCGCGTTGCGCAGGGCCCAGGTTCCCAGGGCCCGTGTCGTCATATTGGAGCCGCGCATGTAGGTCGTCTCGCCAACTCCGACGATCGCATACTTGTCGCGCAGATATTTCGGCGTGCTGACATCAGTATCTGTCGGCAGCGGCATGCTGCGTCCTCCCCTCTGGCCCTGTGATCAGATTTTGCAAAATGCTGACCCCGGACAGGGGGAACGTCAATCCTGGCGGCTGTCGTTGCGTGGCCCGCCAGCCGAGCGGAGGCGCCGCTCAGGCTGCCAGATGGGCTGCCTCCTGCGCGACGTGCGACAGGCTGACCACCGAACCGATCAGCACCACGTTCGGTCCGGCAAGCCGGCTGGCGTCCAGCAGATCCGGCAATTCCGCCAGTGTGCCATGAACGTGCGCCTCGTTCAGCCGCAAGGCGTTTTCCACCGCGACAGCCGGCGTCGATGGCGGCAGGCCCGCCCCGAGAGTTTTCAACGGCTCTACACGGGGTTCAGCAAGAGCCGTGCCAAGGCAGTTTGATAGAGTGCGAAACTTTGAGTTATTCTTGGATCGCCGCTGATCATAATGCTGGCAATAATCGCCTGTATTAGGGCCATATGACCGTATATTAGGCCCTTCTGATCCTCGTTGCATTCAGCGCAGCTTGGGGGCGAATGCTTCATCATTAGGCATCGGCAGCATGGCGGAACCTTCCAATGACGGCAGACCTGCCGCCGGATAAAGACCTTCCGCCTGCACGGCCGACGTCAACAGGTCAGGCCGGTAAACCTGCGCCGCCACCGCCGCCATATCGATCCTTTCATCCAGCCATCCCCATCGGCGCATCTGTCCGAGAAACCAGAGAGCATGCGTACGCGCCGGAAACCACGCATCCCGCGTATGGAAACGGATACGTTCCTGCCCTTCGCCACCCGGCAAGGCCGCGCGGCTGGCCTCCTCCGGCAAGTTCAATCTCTTGGGGTCGGCCAGCAACGCTGCAATCCGTGCCGCCTCCTCAGATCGGTCGCACCGGACTTGCGCTTGCAGCACGGCCCGCAGCAGACGATGCGTCAACTCCGGATTGGCCTCGGACCAGGCTCCGGAGAAGCACAGGCATTTCTCTGGATGGAACGGCCAGATCACCGACGTCCCGACCAGGATCTGCCCGGCGTTCTCCCGCTCCGCCACGTCGCCCCAGGGCGCGCCGGCACAGAAGCCTGAAATCGTGCCGGCAGCCAGAGCTGCGACGACCTCTTCCGGTGGAATGACGACCGTTTCGATATCACGATCCGGATCGGCCCCGCCGGACGCCAGCCAGTAACGCAATAACAGGTTATGGGTGGAGAAGGCGTGCACAACCGCGAAACGTGGCCTGGTCTGCTGCGCCTGCAGCCATTCCAGCAGCCTGATGCCGGGTGGAGACCTATCTGCCTTCAGGCTGTTCGCGGCAGCATGGTTGCCAACGATCGCGTTGCCGCCCTGGCTGAGCGACATCGGCACGACCAGACGGGTCCTGGGGCCACGCAATCCGGCGCAGGCCGCCAGGGCCAGTGGCGGCAGCATCACGGCCGCGTCCAGGATGTTGTATGCCAGCTTGTCGGCGATGTTCGACCAGGACGGCTCGATGTGGATCTCGACATCGATGCCCTGTTGCGCGAACAGCCCGTCGGCCTCGGCAAGAATCAACGGCGCGCTGTCCACCAGCCGTAACAGCCCGACAAGGATCGGCTTGCTCATCGCGCGCTCCCTTTCCCGGCATCGACCAGGTCCTGTGCCACGTCCGCAATGCGGCGCGCGCTGCTCATGGCGTGCCTGCGCAGCCATCGGTAGGCCGCCGGTTCGCTGTACCGGCGCTGCGTCATGAGTATCGCTTTTGCCCGATCAATCACTGTCCGGTCCCGCAGGCGTGCTTCCGCCTGCCTCAACTCGTCCTGTGCCTGCTGGAGCCGCCGGAACAGCCCCACGGCGGGGCGCAGGATGGGCTTGATATCCGGTGGCAATGCCGACGGCGTTGTAGGAAGCGACCCTGGCGTTGATGGCCTCCTCCATGAAGGTCGGATCGTCCTCATCGACGAACAGGACCACCGGCCGGGCGCTCGGGGCCGTCACCTGGCGGATCCCATCCAGCGCATCGCGGTCCGGGCGCGCCATGTCGACCAGGACGACATCGGGTGCCAGCGCCGCGAGCGCTTCGGCCAGCGGATCGCCAGGCATCAGCCGGACGACGCTCAGTCCCTCGTCGGCAACCAGCACATGGGCGACGGCGCCGGCTCGTTCGGCATTGTCATCGGTCAGGAGCACTTTCACGCGTGTTCATCTCGAATGCGCATGGAGGCAGGAGAGGCAAAGCCCGTGCCGCACCGGGATCATCGGAACGCCGTTGTGAGGCAGCAAACCGGCACATTGACCGCTTAAACTTGTGGCAGCCGATGCGCACATGGCTTGCACATCGCCTGTTCTACGGATTGCCGCGCCTCAGGCTCGGCGGTAGCGTTGCGGCCAACAGAAGGAAGCAGATCCATGACCCTGAAACTCGGCTACAAGGCCTCGGCGGAGCAGTTCGCGCCGCGTAAGCTGCTGGATTTTTCCGTGGCGGCGGAGCAGGCGGGGTTCGATTCCGTGTTCGTCAGCGATCACTTCCAGCCCTGGCGCCACACCGACGGGCACGCGCCATCCGCCCTCGCCTGGCTGGGCGCCCTGGGAGCCAGCACGCAGCGCATCGTCATGGGCACCAGCGTCCTGACGCCGACGTTCCGCTATCATCCGTCCATCGTGGCACAGGTTTTCGGCACGCTCGGCTCGCTGTTTCCGGGACGCGTCATCCTGGGCGTCGGCACGGGCGAGGGGCTGAACGAAGTCCCCGCCACGGGCATGGTGTGGCCGGAGACGAAGGAGCGATTCGCCCGCCTGCGGGAGGCAGTCAGCCTGATCCGCAAGCTGTGGTCGGAGGACGAACTGACCTTCCCGGGCGAGTACTACAAGACCCAGAACGCCACCGTGTACGACAAGCCCGGCGCCTACCTGCCGATCTACGTCGCCGGCGCGGGGCCGCAGGTCGCGAAATACGCCGGGCGGATGGCCGATGGTTTCATCTGCACCAGCGGCAAGAAATGGGACCTCTACACCGAGACCCTGCTGCCGAACGTGGCCGAGGGCCTGTCCCTGTCCGCGAAGCCGAAGCCGGACTTCGACCGGATGATTGAAATGAAGGTGTCCTTCGACCCTGACAAGCGGCGCGCCATGGAGGACACCAAAATCTGGGCCGCCCTGGCGCTGACGCCGGAGGAGAAGGTAACCGTGCACAATCCCAAGGAGATGGAGCGCCTCGCCGACGCCCTGCCCGTCGAACGTGCCGCCAGCCGCTGGATTGTCTCATCCGACCCGGACGAGCATATCGAGAAGATCAAGCCGTACATCGATATGGGCTTCCGTCATCTGGTGTTTCATGCGCCCGGCGACGACCAGGCCCGGTTCATCAAACTGTACGGGGACCTGGTGCTGCCGAAGCTGCGCGCCCGCTTCGGGTGACATGACCTCCCGGCTGGAACTGTTCGCGCTCCCCGGCCTGCCGATGGTGCAGGCCGGGGATGATTTGTCAGCCTTGATCCTGGGCGGCCTGGATCGTGCCGGGCAGGTGCTGCGCGACCGCGACGTCGTGGTGATCGCGCAGAAGATCGTCTCCAAGGCGGAGGGCCGCACGGTCGACCTGGCGGATGTCGTGCCCTCGGCCAAGGCCGTCAGGCTGGCGGACGAGGTCGGCAAGGATCCGCGGATCGTCGAGGTGGTGCTGTCGGAGTCGGTCAAGGTCGTGCGCAGCCGGCCGAACCTGATGATCATGCAGCACCGCCTCGGCTTCGTGATGGCGAACGCCGGCATCGACCAGTCAAACGTCGCGGAAGCCGATGGGCACCAGCGCGTGCTGCTGTTGCCGCGCGATCCCGACGGCTCCGCCGCGGCGATCCGCGCCCGGCTGGCGCGCCATGCGGATGTCGGCGTGGTGATCAGCGACAGTTTCGGCCGTCCCTGGCGGCGCGGCACCGCCGGGGTCGCCATCGGTGCGGCCGGCATCCCGTCGCTGATCGACCTGCGCGGGCAGCCCGACCTGTTCGGCCGCACGCTGGAGGTCAGCATCATCGGCTTCGCGGACGAGATTGCCGCCGCCGCGTCGTTGTTGCAGGGTCAGGCCGCGGAAGCGCAACCCGTCGTCATCGTTCGGGGCTTGACGTGGCAGGCCCCGAGTGTGCCGGTGGCGGATGTCGTCCGTCCGCCTGAGGAGGATCTTTTCCAGTGATCATCGCTTTGTCCGGCGGGGTAGGGGGCGCCAAGCTCGCCCTTGGCCTGTCGCGCATCATGCCCCCGGAGAACCTGCTGGTTGTCGTCAACACCGGCGACGATTTCGAGCATCTGGGGCTGTCGATTTCCCCCGATATCGACACGGTCACCTATACCCTGGCCGGGCTGGCGAACCGGGAACTCGGCTGGGGACGCCACGACGAGACCTGGTCGTTCATGGCGACGTTGGAAGCGCTGGGCGGCGAGACCTGGTTTCGCCTGGGCGACCACGACGTCGCCCTGCATGTCGAGCGCACCCGGCGACTGAAGGCTGGGGAAAGCCTGTCCGCCGTCACGGCCGATTTCTGCCGGCGGCTGGGAGTTGGGCCGCTTGTGCTGCCGATGACGGACGATCCGGTGCGCACCCGGCTGCTGACGGAACACGGCTGGCTGGATTTCCAGGAGTACTTTGTCCATCGGCGGTGCGAGCCGGTGGTCAGCGAATTGCAGTTCCAGGGCGCCGGCGCCGCCCGGCCGCACCCGGATTTCATTGCCGCCCTGGCGGATGAGGCGCTGGAAGCGGTGGTGATCTGCCCCTCCAACCCGTTCATCAGCGTCGAGCCGATCCTGGCGATACCGGGGGTGCGGGAGGCGATGATGGCGTGCAAGGCGCCGATCATCGCGGTGTCGCCGATCATCGCCGGCCGGGCGGTGAAGGGGCCGACGGCCAAGATGATGACCGAACTGGGCCTGGACCCGTCGGCCGGCACCGTTGCCCACCGCTACGCCGAACTGCTGGACGGCTATGTCATCGACCATGCCGACATGTCGGAGGTCGTCTCGATCGATGCCCGCGTGACCCTGGCCCAGACGCTGATGACGACGATCGAGGACCGGGAAGCGCTGGCCCGGATCGTGGTCGAGGCAGCGGCCACGCTGCGGCGGCGGGAATTGCGCGGCCTGCGGCATCGCGGCCAGCGATGATCGACGACCGATGATCGACGTCTGGGCGGCCGTTCCAGTCAAGGCCTTCACCGGGGCCAAGTCGCGCACCTCGTCGGTGCTGACGCCGGAGCAACGCGAAATCCTGGCCGCGGCGATGCTGGAGGACGTGCTGGCGGCGCTGGCCGGATCGACCCTGCTGGCCGGCATTCTCGTCAACACGGTCGATCCTGTGGCCGCGAACCTCGCCGTCCGGTATGGCGCGCGCGTGGTGACCGAGGGCGCTCTGGACGGCCATACCGGGGCGGTGAACGGCATGGCGCGTGTATTGGCAGCGGAGGGGAAGGGCGCGCTGCTGACCGTGCCGGGGGACATTCCGCGGGTGACCTCGGCGGAGATCGACGCGGTCGTTGCGTCGTGCCTGTCGGCGCCATCCTTCACCATCGTGCCGGCGCACGATGAGCTGGGATCGAACGCCGTGCTCTGTGCGCCGCCGTTCTCCGTACCGCTGCGGTTCGGCGACGACAGCTATTTCCCGCACCTGATGGCCGCGCGCGCGAAGGGGATCGAGCCGACAATCGTCAGGCTGCCGGGGATCGGACTGGATATCGACCACCCGGTGGACCTGCGGGCCTTCGTTGCGGGTCGGCCGAGGATGCCGACGCGGACGCTGGCGCTGCTGGAGCGGTTCGGATTTTGATACCGACCGATATCGAGAGCGGCTGTTTCTGAGTCATCCTGGTCGGCGCAGACCGCAGGGGCGTCAAAACAGGGCCGCCTGTTGCTTCCGCGTCATGGCCCGGTGTGTCCGCATAGGCGCTAACATAGGGGAGCAGGGCGTGGTCGTCGCCCTATCGTCATGGCCGGGCGTGTCCCTACGCAATGCACACATCCTGGAAACGAGTCGGAAATGACCGTAAAATCAAGTGCTTGCCTGGGCGCCAAGAGCGTTCCCCCATCGTCATGGCCCGGCTTG
>NZ_NHRY01000109.1 GCF_002937115.1 Rhodopila globiformis
GCACGGCCAGCAGGCCGCTCAGGAGAATTGCCAGGCGTGTCGTGCGTGGGGTGATCATCGCAGGGCCTCCACCGCCAGTCGTGCATCCGCGATCCGTGCGCCGGGGATGACCCGGACCTGCGCGCCGACCTCGTCCACGCTGCGCACAGGCCGGGGCGTGAGATCCTGGGCCCTCGCTCGGTCAGGAGGACGCAGGCCGATCGGCTGGTTTGTGCCGGGGCCGGCAACGGCTTCGCTGCCGCCGGGCCGGTCGAAGGAGAGCTGGCCGAGCGGCGGCGCTTCGATCATCGCTCCGACGCGCAGACATGAGTCGGGTTGGAAGGCTGTGCCTGGGCGGCTGCCCGGATGGTGCCATGAACCGGCGCCTGCGTGCCCGCCGGCAGCCCCTGTCCGAACGCCGACCCCATGGAATGCAGGCTCAGGACGGCGTAAGCGACGCGGACCAGGCTCTTCGTTGAGAACAGGCGGCAATACAGGGCTTGTCTCACGGCAGGCTCCCTTCGTCACACCCGGATCTTTTGGGCGGCCGGTTCGTCTGGCGGTTATGCGAACCGTGCCGATGGCGGGAGCATCGCGCGAACGCAGGGGCGGCGCGCTGAAGTGTTTCAGATCACGGTCACCGCCTGGCCGCGGCAACATGATACAGTCTCGTCATGAAGAATCTTCGTGCGTGTGCGGTTCCGCCTCGTGCGCGCGGCCGCTGCCTTGCGGTTCCCTGCGGTGACCGAGCTTGAACAACCACTTCGTTACGCGGATTCCCATTCCCCCGGCGCGGTGTCGATGGCTCTCGCGAACCGCCGATACGGATCGATTGTCCAGACAAGGACGATCCTGCCGGCTTCCAATCTCCTGTCGTTTTACACCCCGCCTTTGTGCTGGCGCCGCAATGGGACTGACGACGCCGCACGCGGCTGAAGCGGGTCAGAGCGCTTCCAGGATCCGATCGACATCCGCCATGCCGTTGTAGCCATGGAAGCTGATGCGGACACGTCCATGGCCGTTCCAGGCATAGACGCCCTTCTGATGCAGCGCCGCAACGACGGAAGCGGCATCCGGCGCGGTGAAGCAGACGCTGGCACCATGGCGGGCCGGATCATATGGCGTGGTGATCGGCAACCGGCGGGGGCGCAGCCCATCGAGCAGCGCCGTCGTCAGGGTCTGCACATGGCGCTGCACGTCGAGCCTGTCGTGGCGTGCCAGATAAGACAAAGCACCGTTCAGCACATAGACCGGGCCGTGCGCCGGATTGCCTCGGGTGAAGCGCATCGCATCGGGCCTGAGGGCCGGCGGCGGATCATAGCCACGGCCGCCGGGCGCAAACGAATGCCAACCGGCCGAGGCCGGACTCCAGTCCGGCTGCCGCGCCCGGTTCCAGTACGCGACGGCGACGCCGGTGATGCCGAGCATCCACTTGTAGCACGCCGAAAAGGCAAAATCCGCCAGCGACGCCTCGATCGGCAGATAGCCCGAGGCCTGGGTGAAATCGACCAGCAGCAGCGCACCGACGCGATCGGCGATGGCGCGCAGCGCGTGCAGGTCGATGCGCTCGCCGGTCAGGTAGGACACGGAACTGGCCGCAATGATCCGGGTGCGCCCGTCGGCGATGCGCGCGAGACGATCCGGTTCGCCGCCGCGCGCCTGCAGCAGGCGGATCGCCGGGTTACGGCGCAGCGCGATCGGGCCCACGACCGAGGGATACTCCTCGGCGTCGATGGCAATCGCATCGCCGTCGCGCCAGTCCAAACTGCCAGCGACGATCGAGACTCCCTCGGCGACGTTGGCAACGAAACCGATGTCGCCGGCGGTGACTCCCCACAGCCGCGCCACGCCGGCGCGGGCGGCCTCGACCTGCGCCTCCTGCGCGGCGCGGCCGGACATGCCGAGGCTCTTGTCCACGAGATACTGCAGCAGCGCCTGGTCATGGACGCGCAGGGCAGCAGTCTCGCCGGCGGCGCAGACATGGGTGACGCCGGCGGGAATGCGAAAGTCGGCGGGGTCGAAGAGTGGGTCCATGAACGCCCGATCCTGTGCCACTGGCCGATGAGAGGGTATCGTGGTGACCGCTGATAGCAAGCTGGTTGCCGGGGTTCCGCTGTTTCCATCTTGACACGGAGCAAGAATTGACCAGAATATTGGTCATGGAAAAGTCGATCACCCTGGCGGACGCGAAGGCCCAGCTATCCGCCCTCATCACCGAAGCCGAGGCCGGCGCGGAGATCACCATCACCCGCCATGGGCGTCCGGTCGCGCGCCTGATTGGTGCGCCGCGGGACGTCGCTCGCGCGCCCGGCGACTGGGGCTGGCGCGGCCGCTATGACAAGTCCGTCTTCGCCCCCATGACCGACGACGAAGCCCGCGAGGAAGGCTGGCCGGTGTGAGCCTGCTGGCTGATGCCTGCGCGCTGATCGTGTTCCACGGCTACGGTGGACAGACCATGAGCCACGCCGGCAAGGCGGCGATCAGTGCCGGCGACGTCTTCGTCTCGCCGATCACGGTGTGGGAAATCACGCGCAAGGTCGCCACGGGAAAGCTGGAGCGCCCTGCCCCGCCCGGCTTCAACGGCACCTTGTCCGACTGGCTGCGCCAGGCCGGCTATCGCATCCTGCCGCTGACCTGGGAGGCCTGCGAGCGGGCCAACGCCCTGCCTATGCACCACAAGGACCCGATGGACCGGATGCTGATCGCCGCCGCGCTCGACCGCGGCTTGACGATCATCACGGATGACACGGTCTTCGCGCACTACGGCGTGCAGACGATCTGGTAAGCCACTCTAATCGTTGTCCGAAACGACCGACCCGGCCGTTGTCCCGCCGTCAATCACGATCGTCTGGCCGGTGGTGAAGCTGCCCGCCGCCGAGGCCAGGAACACGGCGGCGCCGGCGATCTCGTCCGGCTCGCCGATGCGCTGCAGCGGCGTGTCCTTGGTGCGCTTGCGGTACAGCACCGGGTTCTCCCAAAGCGCGCGGGCGAAATCGGTGCGGACCAGGCCCGGGGCGATGGCATTGGCGCGGATGTTCTTCGGCCCCCACTCCACTGCGATGTTGCGCGCCAGTTGCATGTCGGCGGCCTTGGAGATGCCATAGGCGCCAAGCTGCGCCGAACCGCGCAGGCCGCCGATGGAGGAGATGATGATCACCGCCCCGCCGCCGCGCGCGACCATGTGCGGGATCGCCATGTTCGCCAGCCAGACATTGCTGCGCACGTTGCTGCCCATGACGCGGTCGAACGCCTCATCCGGCATCCCGGCAGCCGGTCCGAGATAAGGGTTCACCGCCGCGTTCTCCACCAGGATGTCGATCCCGCCGCAGCGGGCGAGGGTCTGGTCCACAAGGTTCTGCAATTCCTCCTTGCGGCCGATATGGCAGGGAATGGCGATCGCCTTGCCGCCCTTGTCGCGAATGCCGACGGCGACCGTGTCGCAGGTATCGGCCTTGCGGCTGGAGATGATGACGGTGGCGCCGTGCTCGGCGAAGCGGGTGGCGATGGCGAGGCCGATGCCCTTGGTGGATCCGGTGACGATGGCGACCTTGCCGGTCAGGTCGAACAGCGACGACATGGCGTTTCCCTTTGTTGCGCGCGAGCTACTGACCAGTAAGGCGTGGTGGGGGGGACGTCAATCCGGCTGGTTGGGACGTGGTGGGATGGCGGGATGCGTCGATATCTGGCGTGGGTCGATGGCAGACAGGAATGGAACCGCAGATGAACGCAGATAAGAAGATCGGCTCGCCGACGATGCCGCACTGGCGCATACCATTTTTTCGTTTTTTATACGAAAATTTTTGAATTTTGCCTGTCGCCGATTTCATATGCGGCCAAGAACGACCGAAGTGAGCTTGTCTGCGTTCATCTGCGGCTCCATCATTCTCTCCACATCCAAAGGCGTTGCGTCGCAGAGCGCACCGGCCATCCCCAACGTCCGGCACCCCATCACCGGCAGAACGCCGTCCGCGGCGGCACAGGAGCCAGACAAACGCCGACCGGTCGTTGCAGGCGGAACGTAACGGTCCGCTCCGTCCCGCGGTAGCGGCAGACCAGGTACGGCGCCCGCCGGGTCCTGAAGATAAAGCCGACCTCCCACCGGTCCACGCCCCCTCGCTGATCATCCGGTACCAGATCGGCCTGTTCCTCCGGCGGACCGTCGAACACGCTGGCCCGGGCGTAGGCATGTCCCTCCAGCAGCGGCGGACAGCGGACCTCGGCCATGCCGGGCGCGGATCCCGCGGCCAACAGCAACGACAGCACCATCGGTCGCACGGCGAAACCCATGGCGGCAGCCCTTCGTCTCGTCGCCGCATTGTTACTGCAGGGCAGCGAAATCGCAAGCCCGGCGTGGCTTGCCGACGACCTACTGATGAGTATGCTGTGGCGATCAGAAACGTCCAAAGGCAGGTCAATGCAGAACAGGCGCAGCGGGGTTTACAGCCGGGAACAGCTCACGCGGCTGCTCCATCCGCAGAGCATCGCCGTCATCGGCGCATCCACCCGTCCCGGCGCGTTCGGCAAGCAGGTGCTGGCCAACATGGCGCACTACGCCGGCCGCGCCTACCCGGTGAACGCCCGCTACAGCACGATCAACGAGCAGGCCTGCTACCCCAACGTCCGCGACCTGCCGGAAGTCCCCGACTGCGCGGTGATCTGCGCGGCGCGCGAGGCGGTGGAGGAGATCGTGCTCGACTGCGCCAAGGCCGGTGTCGGCGGCGCGATCATCTTCGCCTCCGGCTACTCCGAGACCGGCAAAACGGATCGCATCGCGCAGCAGGAACGCCTGGCGGCGATTGCACGCGAAACCGGTTTGCGCATCGTCGGGCCGAACTGCATCGGCGTGGTCAACGCGCTGCTCGACAGCCGCGTCACCTTCATGGACATCACGCCGATCCCGCAGCCCGCGCCGCATGCGGTGGGCGTCATCAGCCAGTCCGGCGCGCTGGGCATGGCGCTGGCGCAGGGCGTGGTGCGCGGGCTGTCGGTCAGCCACGTGCTGACCTCGGGCAATTCCTGCGACGTGGACATGGCGGACTACGTCAACTACCTGGCGACCGACCCCTCCTGCCGCTCGATCGCCTGCGTGTTCGAGGGCATGGCAACGCCCGACCGCCTGCTGCTGGCGGCCGAGCACGCCTGGGCCGCCGACAAGCCGCTGGTCATCTTCAAGATGGCGACCGGTGAGCAGGGCGCCGCCGCGGCGATGTCGCACACCGGCTCGCTGGCGGGATCCAATGCGTCCTACCGCGCCGTGTTCCAGCGCGCCGGCGCCATCGTGGTGGATGATTTCGAGACGCTGATGGAAACCGCCGCGTTCTTCGCCAAGGCGCCGCCGCCGAAAGCGCCGGGCGCCGCCATCGTCGCAGCCTCGGGCGGCGCCGCGATCATGGCGGCGGACCGGGCCGAGCAGCACGGCGTGCCGCTGCCGCAGCCGGCACCGGAAGTGCGCGAAATCCTGGAGGCGCGCATTCCGGAATTCGGCTCCTCGCGCAATCCTTGCGACGTCACCGCGCAGATTCTCAGCGACCCCGAGGCGCTGGGCGTCTGCGCCACCGCGCTGCTGAACGATCCACAGTACGGCGTGTTGGTTTCGCCGCTGACCTATGGCTATGCGCCGTCGGCGAAGCGGCCCGAAACCTACAGCCGGCTGGCCGAGGAAGCCGGCAAGATGGCCTGCGTCGTCTGGCAGACCGAATGGCAGGACGGACCGGGCGTGGTGGAGGCGAACCAATGCAGCCGGGTCGCCCTGTTCCGCTCCATGCCCGCCTGCTTCGCCGCCATCAACGCCTGGCAGTGGCGCGCCGACAAGCGGGCGGACGGGGCGCAGGCGGTCGCGCCGACACCGACGCAGACGATCGACAAGGCTGCCGCGCTGATCTCGGCGGCGCCGGGGAAGACGCTGACGGAACGCGAGGCCAAGGCGGTGCTGTCGCTCTACGGCGTGCCGGTGGTGGGCGAACGCCTGGTGCACTCCGCCGCCGAGGCCGTCGCCGCGGCCGAGGCGCTGGGCTATCCGGTGGTGCTGAAGGTCGAATCCCCTGACCTGCCGCACAAGACCGAGGCCGGGGTGATCCGGCTGAACCTGCGCACCGCCGAGGAGGTGCGCGCCGGCTACCAGGCGGTGATGACGAACGCCGACAAGGTCTCGCCGACGCCGCGGATCAACGGTGTGCTGGTGCAGCCGATGGTGCCGCAGGGGATCGAGATGGTCGTCGGCGCCCGCAACGATCCGCTGTTCGGCCCGCTGGTCGTCGTCGGCCTGGGCGGCATCCTGGTGGAGGTGCTGAAGGACACCGCCCTGGCGCCCGCCCCGGTCACCACGGCGCAGGCCGAGGCGCTGCTGCGGCAACTGAAGGGCGTGAAGCTGCTGGAGGGGTTCCGCGGCATGCCCGGGGTCAACATCGGGCGGCTGGCGCAGGTGATCAGCGACGTGTCCCGTTTCGCGGCGGACCACCGCGACCGGGTGGCGGAACTGGACGTGAACCCGCTGATCTGCGCCGGGGAGAGGGTCACCGCGGTGGACGCGCTGATCGTTGTTTCGAGATCGGAGTGAAATTCCATTGCCCCTCCGTCATGGACGGGACACGCCCCATGCGTATCGGGACAAGACGACGGTTGGAGAAGGATTTGGCGCCAGCCAGCGTGCCCGCCTTTCTGCAACCCTGTCGCGGCCCCTGCCCTACAGCAACCGATCCACCGCCTCCATGATCGCCGCGTGCACCGCATCGATCCCGCCCGACGCATCCACCACCACGCAGCGGTCCGGTTCCGTCGCCGCGATCTGCCGGAATCCCTCCCGCACCCGCGCATGGAACGCCGCGTCCAGCCTCTCATACCGATCGGCATCGCCGCCACGCTGGCGCATCCGCGTGGCGGCGACCGGGTCCGGCACGTCCAGCACCAGCGTCAGGTCCGGCTTGATCCCGAGCAGCCGTATCAACTCAGAAATAAACCGCCGATCGGCCCCCTGGCCGTAGCCCTGGTAGGCCATGGTCGAATCGTAGAAACGATCGCAGACCACCCAGCTTCCCTCCTCCAGCGCCGGCCGGATGGTCTTGGCGACATGCTCCGCGCGGGCCGCGAAGTGCAGCAGGGTTTCCGCCTGCGGCGCCCAGTCCACGCCGCCCGCCAGCAGCATCCCCCGCAGCAGCTCGGCGCCCGGCGCGCCGCCCGGCTCCCGGGTGGGCACCACCGGCAGGTGGCACGTCATCAGCGCCTCGACCAGCCGGGCGCACTGCGTCGTCTTGCCCGCGCCCTCGCCGCCCTCAAGCGTAATGAAGCGGCCCGTCATCAGGTGCCGGTCACGTATTTCGACAGCACCGCCATGGCGCGGCCCGGCAGCCCGAGCTTGGGCACGTCCTCGGACGCCAGCAGAGGCACCGTGAAGTTCGGCACGCCCTGCCCCGTCACCTCCAGCTTGCCGACCGTATCGCCTTTGGCGACCGGCGCGATCAGCGGCGTGTCGTAGCTGATCTTGACCGACGCCTTCTGCCGCCAGTTGCGCGGCATCGTCACCGTCAGGTCCTTGCCGGCGACCAGGGGCACCGTTGGATTGGCGCCGAGCCAGACCGGCACTCGGTCGATCACGTCGCCGGCGGCGTACAGCGTCACGTCCTCGAAATTGAAGAACGCCCAGTCCATCAGCCGTTCGGATTCCTCGGCGCGCTCGCGCATCGAGGCCATGCCGTTCAGCACCAGGATGAGGCGGCGGCCGTTGCGCTTCGAGCTCGCGACCAGGCCATACCCGCCGGCATCGGTGTGCCCGGTCTTCAGCCCGTCCGCCGTGCCCTTCTGCACCATCGGGTTGCGGTTGCCCTGCGCTATATTGTTGTATCGGAACGTTTTTTCCGAATCATAGTGATAGTATTGGGGGAAGTCCCGGATGATGTGCGCGGCCAGGGTGGCGATGTCGCGGGCACTCATGTGGTGCTCCGGGTCCGGCCAGCCGGTACAGTTCTTGAAGAACGAGTGCGTCAGGCCAAGCTTCTGCGCCGTCTTGTTCATTAGGTCCGCGAACTGCTCCTCCGACCCGGCGATCCCCTCGGCCAGCACGATCGCGGCATCGTTGCCGGACTGCACGATCACGCCGCGGATCAGATCCTCGACCCGCACCGTGGAGCCGACCGCCACGAACATTTTCGAGCCCTGGGTGCGCCAGGCCTTTTCGCTGACCGGAAGCTGATCGTCCAGCTTCAGGCGGCCTTCCTTCAGGCGGCTGTAAACGATGTAGATCGTCATCAGCTTGGTCATCGACGACGGCGGCATCTCCTCATCCGCCTGCTTCTCCAGCAGCGTGGCGCCGGTGTCGAAATCCATGATGTAGGCCCAGCGTGCGACCGTATCGACCGGGCCGAGCGGCGTGTCCGCCGGGCTGCCGGTTTCGGTGGGCTCCTTGGTATGGCGGCCCTGCGCGCCGACGGCACGGGCGGCGGCCGAGCGCCTCTCGGCCAGCGCCGGGCCGGCAATCAGCGCGCAAACGGACGATATCAAGCCAAGACGGCGAGTCAGCATCTCGACATTTCCTCCGATCAATCCACGACAATTCGTGCGTCCGGAATGCCGGACGAAAAAGCCTGGTCCAGAACCGCATCGGCGCGGGCAACATCCGGGAGCGGACCGATCTCCACCCGGAACTGCCGCGTGCGCCCCTGCCGGCTGGTCACGATCACCGCGCCGGCGCCGGCCATCTTCGCCTGCTGCACGGCGGCGTACTGATATTCGTCAAACGTATCCAACCGGACCATCAGCCGCCCGGGCCGCGCCGCGGTGCGCGTCACCGTCTCGGGCAGCCGCAGCGGCGGGGCCGCCGCGGGCGGTGCCTCCGGCGCCTGGGCGACGGAGGCCGTCACGCTGTGCCCGTTGCCCTGACGGACCCCGGGCGGCGGCGGCAATTCCGCCACCTCGACGGCGCCGCGCGGCGCGGTTGCGATGGGCAGGCGTGGCGCGCCTGGCAACGCTTCGGCCGCCGCGTGGCTTTCGGCCGGCAGCACGCGCAGGCGCACGCGGGCGACGGCATCAGGCCGGATGCCCAGCAGTTGCGCGGTGCGGCGGGTGATCTCCACCAACCGGTGCGGATCGCCGGTGCCGCGGTCGTTGATCCGGACCGTGGTCTGCAGGCCGTTTTCCAGATTGGTCAGTTGGGCGATGGCGGGAAGCTGCAGGCTGGGGTGGGCGGCGGCCAGGGCGGCCTGGTCGGACACCTCGCCATCCGTGGTCAGCCGCGTGGTGTTGTCCCGGCTGACGGCGGCGAGCCCGGTTTCATCGAGGTCATAGTTTTCCCTGGGATAGTACCAGACCGACCCGGCCTGGTACGGCTTGCCCAGCACATAGTGCGGATCCGGTTTCAGCGTCATGTGATTGCAGCTGGCGACCAGCAGCGTCAAACCGCATGTCAGGGAGGGCCATGTCGCGCGCCGGCCTCCCCCGCGGCGTGTCATTGCACCGCCACCTGATCACCGATCAGGCCGACGGCGAGGGCATAGAAATCCGACGGATTATAGCGCCGGATAGCATCGAAATTGGGGAAAACGACGAACGCGTCCCCGTCGGCGCCGTCCGGCGCCACGACCGCCGAAATTGTTCGCGCCGACGCGTGCCAGCGCCCGCTGAGCGGCTGCACCCCGGCGCGCGCCCATTCCGACAGCGCCCGCCGATCGGCACGGCCCGCGGGTTCCAGGCCGGGCGGCAGGCGGACCGGCTGTCCCCAGGTCTCGTGGAACCGCCAGCCCGACTTCGCGAGATAATTGGCGATCGAGGCCAGCACATCCGGCTTGCTGGTCCAGATGTCGCGCCGCCCGTTGCCCTCGAAATCCACCGCATAGCGCAGGTAGCTGGTCGGCATGAACTGCGGCTGGCCCATCGCGCCGGCATAGGAGCCGGTCATGGCGGCGGGCGTGATGTCGCCATGGTCGAGAATTTTCAGCGCGGCCATCAGTTCGCTGCGGAAGAAGCTGGCACGGTGGCCTTCCCAGACCAGGGTCGCCAGCGCCTCGATGACACGAAAATCGCCGGTGCCGGTGCCGTAGCTGGATTCCAGGCCCCAGATGCCGGCGATGACGCCAGGGTCAACGCCGAAGCGTTGCTCGACCCGCTGGAACAGCCCCCGATTCGCCCCCACCGCGTTCAGCCCATTCGTGATGCGCTTGTCCGTGATCACTAACGCACGGTAGCGCGCCCAGGTCATAGTGAACTCTGGCTGGTGGTGAAAGCGGTCCAGCACCTTCTGATTGAGCGTTACGCCGGCAAAGGCGCGATTCAGCGTCGTGGGCGAGATTCCGGCCCGGCGTGCTTCGGCCTGCAGCCCGGCCAGGACGGCAGGGAAGCTGTCAGACGGGTTCGCGAGCGCCCGAACGGCAAAAGCCGCGGACAGCGCGTTGGCAAGCAGGACTCGGCGGGTTGGCATGGCGCGCTTCTTGCCATGCCGAACCGAGGCGGGGCAATCGGATTCAGCGGACTCGCGGCAGCTCGAGGTATGTGTGGTATGCGGGCGGCGAGGTCTGGGTCCATTCCAGCGTCGTCGCGCCCTCGCCCCAGTAGTTGTCGGCGAGATGTTCCTTCGAGGTGAAGGTGCGGTAAACGACGTACAGGAACACCACCAGCGCCGCGCCACTGATGAAGGCGCCGATGGAGGAGACGAAATTCCATCCGGCGAAGGCCTCGGGATAGTCCGGATAGCGCCGCGGCATGCCGGCCAGGCCCAGGAAGTGCTGAGGGAAGAAGGTCAGGTTGACGCCGATGAAGGTCAGCCAGAAATGCACCTTACCCCAGTACTCCGGATACTGGTGCCCGGTCATCTTGCCGATCCAGAAGTAGAACCCGGCGAAGATGCCGAACACGGCGCCCAGCGACAGCACGTAGTGGAAGTGCGCGACCACGTAGTAGGTGTTGTGCAGGATCTGGTCGATGCCGGCATTGGCCAGAACCACCCCGGTGACGCCGCCGATGGTGAACACGAAGATGAAGCCGATGGCCCACAGCATCGGGGTCTTCAGCTCGACCGACCCGCCCCACATCGTCGCGATCCACGAGAATACCTTGATCCCGGTCGGTACCGCGATGATCATGGTGGCCGCCATGAAATACGCCCGGGTGTCGACGTCGATGCCCGAGACGAACATGTGGTGCGCCCAGACGACGAAGCCCACCACGCCGATGGCGACCATCGCGTACACCATCCCCAGGTAGCCGAAGATCGGCTTTTTGCTGAAGGTCGAGACGACGTGGCTGACGATCCCGAACGCCGGCAGGATCATGATGTAGACTTCAGGATGGCCGAAGAACCAGAACAGGTGCTGGAACAGCACCGGGTCGCCGCCGCCGGTCGGATCGAAGAACGCGGTGCCGAAGTTACGGTCGCAGATCAGCATGGTGATCGCGCCGGCCAGCACCGGCACCGCCAGCAGCAGCAGGAACGCCGTCACCAGTTCCGACCAGACGAACAGCGGCATCTTGTGCAGCGTCATGCCGGGCGCGCGCATGTTGAAGATGGTGACGATGAAATTCATCGCTCCGAGCAGCGAGCTGATGCCGGCGAGGTGCAGCGCGAACAGCGTGCAGTCCATTCCCATGCCGTACTCGTAGTTCGACAGCGACAGCGGCGGATACAGCGTCCAGCCGGTGCCGGACTCGCCCATCAGCAGGCCGATCATGATCAGGATGAAGGCCGGCGGCAGCAGCCAGAAGCTGATGTTGTTCAGGCGCGGGAAGGCCATGTCGGGCGCGCCGATCATCAGCGGGATGAACCAGTTGCCGAAGCCGCCAATCAGCGCGGGCATGACGGTGAAGAAGATCATGATCAGGCCGTGGGCCGTGATGATGGTGTTCCACTCCTGCCCGTTGGTGACGATGCCGTTGTGCGGCACCATCAGCTGCGCCCGCATGATCATTGACAATATTCCGCCGACGACGCCGGCGAATACGGCAAACATCAAATAAAGCGAGCCGATGTCCTTGTGGTTGGTGCTGAACAGCCAGCGCGCCACGAAACCCGGGGCGTGGCCATGGTGTTCGTCATGGTCGTGGGTAGTTACTGACACGCATCAATCTCCCGTGCGGCGGTGATGCGGATGCGCGCCACATGTCGGCCCACATGGCGGCAACATGTCGCTGCCGTTGCGGCCGGACAGGACAGACACAGTGTCACGACAGAAGAAGCGCGGGCGCATCCAATCACAGTGCTGGCTCTATGCCAGTGGCTTCCTGCCAGCAACCGCTTGGGTGGACAGGAGTGTGTGATTATCATGACCGATGGTTACTCCGATCCGGCAGCAAAACAGGAATTGCCGGTCCCGGTTGGCGGCGGCCTGCGGTGGCATTATGAACGTCGATCGAGGTATCGGCCGGGGAGCGCCTGCATGACTGACGACGTCGCCGTTCACTATGCCCCAGCGGGGGAGCAGGACGGGCTGCTCGACCGTATCCTGGAAGCGCTGGCCCGGGCGGGCAAGGATATTGAGCGCCTGACCATCGACGACCTTGCGCCGGTCGATGAATTCCACTCGCGCCGCCGCCGCGCCACCGAGGAACTGGCGCAGATGCTGGCGCCGCGCGCGTCCGATCACGTCATCGATATCGGCTCGGGCATCGGTGGGCCGTCGCGGTATCTGGCGGCGACCTATGGCTGCCGTGTCAGCGGCGTGGACCTGACACCGGCGTTCGTCGCGGCGGCCAATGCCCTGACCGGGCGGGTCGGGCTGGCCGATCGGGTCTCGTTCCGGCAGGGCTCGGCGCTGGATTTGCCGTTCGGCGAGGCCAGCTTCGACCTGGCGTGGTCGCAGAACGTCGCGATGAACATCCAGGACCGGCCGCGCTACTATGCGGAGATGTTCCGCGTCCTGAAGCCCGGCGGGCGGCTGGCGATCCAGGACGTCGCGCAAGGCCCGGGCGGCGCGGTGATCATCCCGGTGATGTGGGCCAGCCGGCCGGAGCTGAGCTTCCTGCGCACCCCGGAGGAGACCCGGTCGCTGCTGGAAGCGGCGGGGTTCGAGGTGCTGGAATGGGCCGATGTTTCCGACGCCGCGATGACTGAAGCGGCGGCCGAGCGGGAACAGATCCGTGCCGCCGGCGGGCCGCCGCTGCTGGGCATTCACGTTATTGTCGGCCCCTCGGCGCGGGAGAAGATGCGCAACGGGCAGCGCAACCAGCAGGAACGGCGCACGGTGCTGATCAACGCGCTGCTGCGGCGGCCGGACTGAGGCCGGCCAGCGGAACAGAACGTCATCACAACGCTGCGTCTGGCCAGAGGCAGTGGTTTGCCGGAAACTGACCACGGCCTCGCCTGGACGCAATCCGTCCGCTGAAAGGCGGCGGGCGTATCCCGGCCTGTGGAGGGAGCGACACGATGAAGTTCGGTTTCTGCATGATGGCGGACGTCGACGAGATCGGGTTCTTCAGCCCGCCTTATTCGTCCCCTCGGGCATTCATTGCACAATCCGCTGCATTTGGCGGGTGATCGAAGAACTTGGTGCCTATCAGCGGGCATTTTGCCAGTCGGGAGCGTTCCGGAGCTGCTGATTTGGCCACATTGTTCCGCCTGCGCCCGCGGAAAATCCAGTTCCGTACAAGCGGCGCCGCCGCCGTGGCAACCGAGGCGGGGACCGAGCAGCCTGATGGGAGGTAG
>NZ_NHRY01000110.1 GCF_002937115.1 Rhodopila globiformis
ACGGGGCTCGCCCGAAGCAGCACGACGGCTCTGGGCCATGGCGAAGCCGCTCGCCGGCACCTTGGCCGACACCTACTTGCGCGCTCGCGGGATTGAGACCATCCATCATGCGGGCGCGCTACGGTTTCATCCTCGGTGCTACTATCGCCCGGACGAGCATGCGCCGACCGAGACCTGGCCGGCGATGATCGCGGCCGTCACCGATCTTTCCGGCGCCATCACGGGCGTACATCGCACCTGGCTTGCCCCGGACGGCTTGGGCAAGGCGCCGATCGACACGCCGCGACGAGCCATGGGCGTTCTACTCGGCCATGCCGTTCGGTTCGGCGCGGCCGGCGACGTCCTCGCTGCCGGCGAGGGCATCGAGACGATGTTGTCGCTGCGATCCGTGATGCCCGCCATGCCCATGGCGGCCGCCCTCTCAGCCAGCCATCTCGCTGCTCTCCAGTTCCCGCCAGCGCTCCGTCGGCTCTACATCGCGCGCGATGCCGATGCCGCAGGCGAGACGGCGGTCGCGGCGCTCACCGAGGCAGCCGAAGCCGCTGGCTTCGAGGCGCTGGTCCTTTCCCCGCAACTTGGGGACTTCAACGAGGACCTGCTCGAGTTCGGCTCCGGCGCCGTTCGGGCGTCGGTGCGCACCCAGCTCGCGCCGCAAGATGCGGTCCGCTTCATGCGCCGGAGGATGGCCAGGACAGGGTGACCGAAGCCGGCGCCCGTCCCCGACTCACAAGGCCTTCAGGAAGGCCATGAGGTCCTTGTCCTCCTTCCATGAGCGAGCGGGCCGTGGCTGCCCCACCTCGCAGAGCGCGACGGCGTTGGCCTTCAGCGTGAGGTCGATTTCGGCATAGATGTTGGTCGTGCTGATCGAGACGTGTCCGAGCCAGGCGCGGATGGTGTTGATGTCCACGCCGGCGAGGACGAGGTGACAGGCCGTGGTATGCCGGATCACGTGTGGGGTTATCGTTCGACCGGCCAGCTCCGGGACTTTGGCCGCACAACGCTCGATGAAGCGATGGACCCCGAAGCGGGTGAACGGCGTCCCGAGCCGGCTGACGAACACGGCGTCCTCGCCCGCGCGACCGGTGATCTCGTCCACCAGAACGCGCTCGGTTTCCGGCCACAGCGGGCACTGGCGCGTCCTGCCGCCTTTGCCGTGCAGGGTCGCGAGATCGTGGGCGCCGTTCTGCGACCCGATCTGCAGATCGCGCACCCTCAGCTGGGTGGCTTCGGAGACTCTTGCGCCGGTGTTGTAGAGGAAGAGCAGAAGCGCGTACTCGCTCCGGCCGCGCCGGGTCTTGCGGTCGGGCGTCGCCAGCATCGCCTCCATCTCCGCCCGGGTCAGCCATCCGACCGGCGGCGGCATGGACCTCTTCGACGCGATGGCCCGGATGTGACCGCACCATTCGACAAGGGCCGGGTCCCGGCTGCCGATGAAGCGCGCGAACGCCCGTATGGCGGCAAGCCGCTGATTGCGGGTCCGCGCGGAGCAACCTCGATCCGTCTCGAGATGGGCGAGGAACTGCAGCACGTGTCCGGACGTGAGGTCCGATACGGCCAGCCGATCGACGGGCTTGCGCGCCTTCCGGCTGACGAAGGGAAGCAACAGGCTGAAGGTGTCGCGGTAGCTCTTGCGGGTGTTCCGGGCGAGATTGCGTTCGGTGACGATGTGCTCGGTGAGGAACCGGCGGAGCCAGGGGCCGAGGATTGCGAGGTCAGGCATGCCGACCTCCCGCCGCATAGTGGGCGAACCGCAGCGACGCCTGTTCCAGCAGCTCCGGCGTCATCGACAGATAGACCTTCGTGCCCTCCAGATCGGCGTGACCGAGATAGGTGGAGAGCACCGGCAGCAGCCGTTGCACATCGGCGCCCTGCCGATACCAACTCGTCAGGCGATGGACCGCGAAGCTGTGCCGAAGGTCGTGTAGGCGCGGGACCTTCCGACCACCTGCCGCGCGGTGGATCCCGGCGACGCGCCTGAGCGTGTCGAACGCGGCCTGCACGGTGCTGCTAGCGAGCCGAGTTCCGTCCTGGTTCGCCAAGAGCAAGGCGTTCTCGTCTTGGGCAAGCCCGGCTTGCCGGTTCTGGGACACGTGGTTGTCCAGCACCGTCGCAAGCTGGGGTCCGACCGGGACCAGCCGGCTCTTGTAGAACTTCGTGGCCCGGATGGTCAGGACGGCGTTCGCCAGATCGACGTCGCCCAAGGCGAGGCGGGTCGCCTCCCCGAAGCGTAACCCCGCCCCGTACAGCACGAGAAGCAGGGTGCGGAACGTCACCGCATCCAGCTGGACCGCGCCGCGCCGGCTTGCCTCTACGGTCGCGGGATCGAAGAGGCGCGCAAGCTCATCGCGCGAGTAGATGTAGGGCGGCGCCCGAACGGGCGAACTCGGCGCGTCGACCGGCATGGGCGAGCGGACCGCATGGCCGCGGCTGATCGCGTGCCGCCAGAAGCCGGCGAGCGCATAGTACCTATTCTCGCGGTGACGCGTCGGCGGGCCCTCGCCCGCCAGGTAGGCGAGGACCTGCCCCGTGGTGACCGCGTCGCAGGCGGCGTCGCCATCGGCATGGTCAAGGAACTGGCGCAAGAGGTTCGCCCCGGTTGTGAACTTCGCGCCATGAGCTCGTCGCCAGAGCACATAGCGTTCCATCGCCTCGCGCAGGATCATGCCAGGCCCTCCAGGTCGAGAGCGGCCACCTCGCGAAGCGCGGCGAGATCGACCTTGGCGTAGATCGTGGTGGAGGACGGATCGCGATGGCCGAGGAAGTCCCCGATCACCTTCATCGACGTGCCCCGATCCAGGAGGTGCTGGGCCGCGGCATGCCGAAGGGCGTGGGCCCCGCGTCGGCCGGTGACGACGCCGATGCCCGCCAGCCGGTCGCGGACCATTTTGCCCAGGGCTTTTCGGTCGAGCGGCCGGATCGGTGCGTGCGTCGTGAAGAAGAGACTGCGCCCGAAGCCGGACGGCCGGGCCTGCCTGATGTAGCGTAGGATGGCGTGACCCACGCCCTGCGACAGCGGCCACAGATGGGTCCGGCCCGGTTTCGGGCAGCGGACCCGAAGCATGGCGTTCTCCCAGTCCAGATCGTCCAGCCGCAGCCCGCCGACCTCTCCGGTCCGAAGCCCGTACCCGATGAACAGCATCAGGATAGCCCGATCGCGCTTGTCGACCGGGCGATCGCCTCCAACCGACGCCAGCAGGCGCACGACATCCTCGCGCGGCAGCCCCTTCGGCACGGTCTCGTCGGCCATGAACCGGGGCGCCACGATGCCTGCGGGGAGGCCCGCTCGGCACCAGCCGCGCGTCTCGGCGAACAAGAAGAACGCCCTCAGACGCTGGGCATAATCGTGTCTCGTCCGGCGGCCCCAGGCGCCTCGCCCGTACTCCGCCGCTACGGCATCGTCGATGTCGGTCATCCCGACGGCAATCAGCGGTGTGCCTCTTCCCGCCAGCCATACGAAGAAGCGGTCGGCAGCCCGACAATAGTCGTGCACGGTCGCCGCGGAGAGACCGCGTTCCTCGCGCATCCACCGCTCGAAGGCGCGGACCTCGGCGTCATGCGGATGGCGACGGTCGTCGGGTTCATCAAGCCAGTCCAGGAAGTTGAGCCATCGAACACCGTGGCTGACGAAGCGATCGCGCGTCTTGGGCGACGCGGTCCGATCGCAGCGGCGTCCCCTCGGCTGCGACCACAGCACTGCAGCAGCCTCAATCTGCGACGGGCTCACCCGGTCGCCATCTTCAAGGTCCAGAAGGCGCACCAAGCTCAGCTGATCGTTGGCGCACTTTCGCAAGGTCGATCGTCTCGCGCCGGTCGCCTTGAGATGAACGAGGTATCGTTCCCGCTGCTCCGCGAGCGACGCCGCGCGATACCTCTCGGCAGTGTGGGTGAAGAAGATGTCGTCGAACACGTTGGCCTCCATGTTGTTGGAGGCTTGAGCTTGCCGACGGAGCGGGGCGGCGGAAGCTATGTTGATCGCACGCGAGGCCTATCGTCCGGCGCGAGCTGGGCGCACAGTCCGTTCTTCAGCACCTCGGCGCCGAGCTGGCGCAGGTCCTCGTTGAAGTCGTTCAGCGCTGGCACGAGCGTCAGCGCCTCGACGCCAGCGGCACGCGCGCGATCGGCCAGGGTCTCCACGGCACGGTGTCCGGCGGGATCGTCGTCTCGCGCGAGGTAGAGCCGTCGTAATCCGGCGGGCAGTTCGAGCGCGGCGAGGTGGTTGGCCGAGAGCGCGGCCGCCGCCGGCATCGAGGGCATGACCTGCCGAAGCGAGAGGATCGTTTCGAGCCCTTCTCCTGCGATCATGACGTCGACCGCGCGGCCGAACCGAACGGCGCTGCCGAGCAGCAGGCCCATGGCGCGGCGGGGCGTCGAGACCGGCGCTTTGCCGGCTGATGCCGGATCCAGCCAGGTGCGATGCACGCCGGTTATCGCGCCATCGAGCGCCGTGACCGCCGCGATCAGCGCGGGCCAGGCGTCCCGAGCCTGGTCACGGAGGTCGTCATCGCCGCCGCGATACCAGCAGTGCGGGTGGAAGCGGAGAGTCTCACAACCCCTCAGGTCCGTGATCCCGCGGGCGTGAAGGTAAGCCTCGGCCAAGGTGCCGGCGAGCGGCTTCGCCATGGCCCAGAGCCGTCGTGCTGCTTCGGGCGAGCCCCGC
>NZ_NHRY01000111.1 GCF_002937115.1 Rhodopila globiformis
ACCTGATCCCCAACATGCCGGAAAGCCGTCTGCGCCCGTTGATGGAAACCTTCACCGCCATGCTCGATGCTCAGCCGCTGTTCTCGAAAGTATTTGGGGCGATCTGAAATATGAGGGGAGTCCTGAGACGCGCAAAGCCCAGGCACGGCGCTTTGCCATGTAGTTACTTGTAGGCAGTGGGTGCATCGGGCCTGCTGCCAAGCCTCACACTTGACGAACGCAGTCGTGGCCGCCCCTGGCTCCCGTCCGGCGCTTGCGCCAGGCAATGGTCCGTGAAACCATCCCCTGCCACGGCACAACGCAAGCGAAACGGGAGGGTTTGCCATGGACGTAGGCGCCATGATGGTGTTTTCCAGCTATGGCTGGGAAAACTGTACTGATGCCCAGGTGTGGGAAGAAGAGATCCGCCTGGCCCGCCTAGCGGCCGACTCAGGCTTCGATTGCCTCTGGTCCGCCGAGCACCACTTCGCCGACTATTCGTTCGTACCTGACAACATCCAGCTCATGACCTATCTGACGGCGCTATGCCCGAACATCGATCTGGGCACGGCGGCGGTCATCCTGCCCTGGCACGATCCGCTGCGGGTGGCCGAGCAGGCCGCGGTTCAGGACAATCTCTCCAAGGGACGCTTTCGTTTCGGCATGGGCCGAGGACTGGCCCGTCGCGAGTTCGCGGCCTTCCGTCTCAGCATGGACGAATCGCGCGGCCGCTTCGACGAGGCGGCGCCGATGATTGTCAACGCGCTGAAGACCGGATTCATCGAAGGCGACGGCCCATATTACCGGCAGCCACGCACCGAAATCCGCCCGCGCCCCCGGTATTCCTTCGACGGACGGATCTACGCCGTGGCATCCAGCGAGGATTCCGTCATCTCGGCCGCGAAACTCGGCGCCCACATGGTGATGTTCGCCGATCGGCCGTGGGAAATGCGATTGCCGGTGATCGAGCGCGGGCGGGACCTGCATCGCCAGTTCCATGAAACAGAACCACCGCACATCATGCTGACCGAGTTCTGCATCTGCGGCACCAATCTCGCCGAGACCGAGGAAGAGGCGCGCCGGTATCAAGGCAAGTTCGTCGAAAGCAATTTCTACCACTACGAATTTCTTGGCGAGCACTTCAAGACGGTCAAGGGCTACGACGCCTATCAGCAGAAAGCCGAAATTGCCCGGAAAGCCGGGCTTGAAGGTGCGGTGAACGGATTCATGCAGGCCGCAAGCTGGGGAACGCCAGACAGAATCCTGCGCGGCCTCGAGGCCCGCCGCAAGCTCCTGGGCGACTTCGAGGTCAACGTCGCTTTCCGTTTCGGCGGCACGCCATATGAGGTTTCAGAACGCGGCCTGAAGCTATTTGCCAAGGAAGTCCTGCCGGTGCTGAAGTCTTGGGGACCTGTCGCAGCCGGCAAGGCCGCCGCATAAGCCGTGCAGGCGGAAGAACGCCGGGAATTCAATCCGGGCACGGAACAGGAGTCCGGAGAGGAGACGCACCGTGGCGCTGTACGAACTCAGAACCTACACCCTGTACGTCGGCAAGATGGCCGAGGCGACCAGGCTCTACCAGGAATATGGCTTCCCGGCGCTGCAGAAGGGCGGCCATGACAGGAACCTTGTCGGCTACTTCCAGGCCGACACGGGCGTCATCAACCAGCTCGTCCACCTCTGGAAGTTCAACGACGACGCCGATCGGCGGGCGCATTGGGCGGCGGTGTTCGCGAACAAGGATTTCGTCGAGGGATTCGCGGCCCAGTTCCGCCCGCTGGTGATGACGCAGGAGGTGAAGCTGCTCCAGGCCGCGCCCTGGGGGCCGCATCCGTAACGAACCGCAGCGCGGGGCGATCCCCCCGGCTGCCTTCAGGCGGCGAGTTCCAGGATCTCCCGCACCTGTCGCGGTGCGTCGATGCGGCGCGGATTGCGCGGCACCCAGGGCGTGCGCATCGACTCTTCGGCAATCCGATCGAAATGCTCGCGGCCGATATGAACGGCTGAAAGGCTGCGCGGCATTCCCAGGCCGCCGATGAAGGCATCGAGTCGTTCGCCGGCGTCCTGCTCCGGCTCCCCCATTGCCGCCGCCACCATCGCCTGCCGATCGGCATTGGCCGGTTTGTTCCAGCGCATGACGGCGGGCAGCATGATGCAGGATGTGTGGCCGTGCGGGATGTCGAAGGCCGCGCCGAGAATGTAGCCGATGCCGTGGCTCGCCCCCATCGGCACGCCGGTGGCCAGCGGCCCCATGGAGAGCCAGGCGCCGATCTGGCAATCAAGCCGGCCCTGCAGGTCCGACGGGTCGGCTTTCACCCGTGGCAAGCCATTGACCAGCAGACCAAGGCTTCGTAATGCTTGCGCATCGGCATAGGGATGCGCCTCCTGCGAACAAATTCCTTCAACACAATGATCAACCGCCCGGATACCGGTGGACAGGAACAGCCACTCCGGGGTGTGAACGGTGATTGCAGGGTCCAGGACAACTGCGCCCGGAATGATACGAGGATGGCGGAACAATTCCTTAACCCGTGTCCGTTCGTCCGTGACGCCCGAAATGGCACTGAATTCGCCAGCCGACAGCGTGGTCGGCACGGCAATCTGCCGCACGGTCGGTGCCGAGCATGGTGGAGGAACCAGCGCGCCGTCCGGCCCCTTGGCCGGGCGCAAGGCATCCAGCGCCTCGGCGGAACGGATGTCGTTCGCCAGGCATAACTGCACGGCCTTGGCGGCATCGGTGACCGACCCGCCGCCAATCGTTACGATCAGGTCGATTTTGGCGTCGCGCGCCATGGCGGTGGCCTCGACAACGGCCCCACGCGGCGTGTGCGCCGGCACGCCGTCAAAGATCCCGGCGCAGGTGTCGTCCAGTGCGGCACGGATGCGCTCGATTTCGTCGGTCTGCCGGTTCAGCGTGCCGCTGGCCATCAGCAGCACGCGCTTTGCGCCGGCGCGACGGGCCAACGCGGCCACCGCCTCGGCCGCTGGCTTGCCGAAAATCACTTCGTCCATCTGGCTGAAGACAACGCGGCCGCTCATTGTCATGGCGTTCGCTCCCGTTTCTGATCCTGCGCCGGACTATACCGGGCATGGCACCGGCGTGAAGCCGATTGGCGCCAGCAGGCCTGCGTCAACGGGGCTGTGATGTTCGGGCGATCGCGCCTGCGGCGATCCGGGCGGCTCCGGACTGTTTTGATGGCAACACTGATCGTGCTTGCCGGGCCGTCGTTGCTGATTGTCGTGTTTCGCTTCGTGCCGCCGCCGGTGACACCACTGATGCTGATCCGCGTTGCCCAGGGCTACGGTCTGCACCACCACTGGGTCGCCTATGACAGGATTGCACCCGCCCTGGCGGATTCCGTTATCGCATCAGAGGATAATTGGTTCTGCCAGGAAAACTGGGGCTTCGACATCAGGGCCATGCAGACCCAGATCGATGCCTGGCAGGAGGGCGAACGCCCGCGCGGGGCCAGCACCATCACGATGCAGACTGCGAAAAACCTGTTCCTTTGGCCGGGCCGCAATCCCCTCCGCAAGCTTGTCGAGGCCTGGCTCACGCCACAGATCGCCGTCTTGTGGCCAAAGCGCCGTGTGCTGGAGGTCTATCTGAATATCGTCGAGTTCGGGCCCGGCATATACGGCGCCGAAGCGGCTTCACGCGCGTTCTTCCATAAGCCCGCCTCGGCCCTGTCCCGGCGCGAGGCGGCCCTTCTCGCCGTAGTGTTGCCACGGCCGCTTGCATGGTCCGCTGCGTTCCCAAGTCCGGTCCTGCGCGAGCGGGCCGCGGTGATCGAGGAACGCATCCCACAGATCCGGCCGCTGCTAGCGTGCGCTCGATAGGCCCGTGGGTTGGTAAACTGCGCATCCCGCTGCTAACCTCTTTCGAAGCCGGCCGGATCGGGCCCGGTACGACGGGCTCGCCACGTTCATGCGGCGCCGCGCAGAAAGAGGGAGGAAACGCAGATGGGCCGCATCGACAAAGCGATCAACATAGACGACCTGAAGCGTATGGCCAGGCGCCGCCTGCCGAGGATCATGTTCGACTTCATCGAAGGTGGCGCGGACGACGAGGTCGGCCTGAACACCAACGCCAACGCATTTCGCAACATCCGCCTGGTGCCGCGCTATTACATCGACACCAGCGGGCGGGAACAGCGGACGACGTTATTTGGCCGCACCTATGCCAGCCCGTTCGGGATCGCACCGACCGGCATGGCCGGCGCCTTCCGCCAGGATGCCGAGCTCTACCTGGCCCAGGCGGCCAGGGAGATGGACATACCATACCTGATGTCCGGCGCGTCGAATGCATCGATGGAACAGGGCGCGAAACTGGCGGGAAAGAACCTGTGGTACCAGATCTATGGAGCGCGCAACCGCAACGTTGCGGCAGACCTGGTGAAGCGGGCCATTGATTGCGGCCTGACCACGATCGCCGTGACCTGCGATGTGCCGGTGTCGTCGAACCGTGAGCGCAACCGTCGCAACGGCTTCGTCCGGCCGCTGCGCATGACCTTGCCGACGATCTTGGAGGCGATGCTGCACCCGGCCTGGGTCATTAACTACTACCGCAGCGGCGGCCTGCCGATGATGGGCAACTGGCAGCCTTATGCCGCGGCGGGCGCGACGCCCGATCAGGTCGCCGATTTGTTTGCGACACAAACGCCGGACCCCAGCCAGACCTGGGCGGAGCTGGAAGCGATCCGCAACGCCTGGCCCGGCAAGCTGCTGCTGAAGGGCGTGATGCACCCCGAGGACGCGCGCATCGCCACCGGGATCGGCGTGGATGGTCTGATCGTTTCCAACCATGGCGCGCGGCAACTGGACATGATGCCGTCACCGCTCGACGTTTTGCCGATGATCCGCGCTGCCGTCGGGCCCGATGTGCCGCTGTTGCTGGACAGCGGCGTGCGTCGTGGCTCCGACATCGTCGCGGCGCTGTGCCTCGGCGCCGATTTCGTACTGACAGGCCGGGCAACGCTGTATGGCGCCACCGCGGGTGGATTAGCGGGCGTGCGGAAGGCCGTTTCTATCCTGCAACGCGAGATCGACCTGGTCATGGGCCAGCTTGGCGCGGTCAACCTGGCAGCGCTCGGGCCGCAGTTCCTGGTGGAAACCGTGCGCGCCGAGGAGGAACGGCGCAATTCCGCCGCCATGGTCGCGCGGCGCTAGGAACGGATGCCGCATCTCCGTCGCGACCGTTGCGGGCGCATCAGGATTTCGTTGGCGTCCAGTTATAGACTTGTTGCACTGTCCCGCCCATCAGCCTGGCGCGCTCGCTGTCGGACAGGCGGTCGGTGACGCGGAATGCCTCGACACCTTGCCGATAGGTCAGCAGCGCCACGGCCCGGGTCCAGTCGGTGCCCCACATGCAGCGGTCGAACCCGAAGGCATCGAAAATGCGCCGAAGCGGATCCCACAGGTCGTTGTAGGGGAACGGCTCGTGCGACAACGTGCAGGCACCGCTGATCTTCACCACAACGTTGTCATGCGGGGCCAGCGCCAGCAGTTGGGGAAGATCCGCGAACGGCGCCTCGGGGACGGGCGGTTCGAACGGTTGCCGCAGACCAAGGTGGTCGATCACCAGCCTTGTCTCGGGATGACGGGCGGCCAGTTCCCTGGTCTGCTCCAACCGCCCCCAGCACAGCAGGTTGACCGGAAGCCCCTGCCCGGCGGCGGCAGCCAGGACACGGTTGATGCCGGGATCCGCGGCATCCGTCGAGACATCGCCCTGCATCATGATGCGGATTGCGACAGCGCCTTTGGTGGTCCCCCAGTCGGCGATCGTTTCCGCGACGGCTGGATCGTTCGGATCGACCGGCTTGATCAGCGCAAACCGGCCAGGATGCGCCGCGTGCACGCCAATGGCGTAGCTGGCGTCGTAACGATACATCGTGTACGGTGAAACCAGCAAGGCGCCGTCCACGCCGACGGAGTCCATGGCTGCCACCATGTCGTCGCCGGTGACCTCGGGCGGACCATGCAACACGCCGGCCCAGGGGCGGCCGGGATGGTTTCGTTCATAGGCGTGAACCTGCGCGTCGATCGTCAGCATGGTTTCATATCCTCCCCGGGCTGATTATGTCGGGAACGGCGGATTCCGCTTCATCGTCGCCAAGAGCCGCCCAGTGCCTGTACCCGGCCGGAGCTCACCGGGGACGAGTCTGCTGTTCTAAGTAGGTAGCCAAAAGTTTTGCGACATATTCGCACCTGAGATGCTCGCGAAAGTCCTGATAATCGGGCATCGCGTGCAACAGCTGGCTCTGAGTTTGTCGCAGGAGTTCCGGCTACCTACTTAGTCGAATCCTTCACGTTTGAACGAGCCGTCGCGCCAGGCGAGCGCCGCCTTCAAGCCGCCTTCACGCATTTTTTCGGCGAACTGTCCCGCGCCGGGACGCAGGCGCGATGACAACGCGTGCCACTGCCAGCCCATCGACAGGGCGGTGCGGAAGCCCATGATCTCGTAAGCTTGGTTCACCGAATGCTTGTTGGCGGCCAGCAGGTCCGGCGCGATCCGGGTCATCGGCCGGAGCTCGCGCATGACTTCCTCCTCCAGCCGATCGGCCGGGAAACTCTTGGCCACCCAGCCCATCTGGGCGGCCTCGCGGCCGGTGACCGAATTTCCTGTCAATTGCAGGTATTTTGCCCGCGCCATCGACATCTTCCATGGGAAATACAGCGTGTCCGGCGTGGTCATGCCGCGCATCGGCGGATAGCCGATGCGCGCGTCGTCCGCCACGAACGCGATGTCGGCCATGGACAGGATCTCGGTGCCGCCGGCGACGCAGTGACCATGCGCCTTGACCACGACAGGCTTCAGCAGATCCCAGATCGTCATCCAGTCGCGCAGGCAGCTTCGCGCGAACTGGTCGGTCCAGCCGTCGAAATGTGCCGAATGCACCCAGCCTTCCTTTGGATTATCACGGTTGCCCGGCGACAGGTCGTATCCAGAGCAGAACGAGGGGCCGGCGCCGTCGATCAGGATCACGGAAACCGCGTCATCGGATTCGGCAGTCCGCAGCGCCCTGACAATTTCGTCGCGCATTGAGAATGACAGCGCATTGCGCTTCTCCGGCGCGTTCAACGTGATGCGCGCGATGCGATCGGTGACGCGGTAGAGAATGAATTTATGAGGGTCTGCCATGTTTCCTCCCCACCAGACCAAGGCGGTCATGGGTCATCTGTTTCCGCGAGGCCAGCACGATCACCAACGGGCGTCAAATACCGCTACGTGGGCGCGGTTCGTTCCGGCCCGCCACTTGCTGATTTTCTCTTGCTGTTGGACAATCCGGACCGCGCCCAAGCACTGGAGAAGGCATCAGCCTGGGGTAGCTGAAATGTCGGATGGTATCGATCGAGCGCGCGCACGTCAGGTGGCCGATGTTACGATCGGACACATGCTCCGTGCCCGGGCCCTGCAGCATCCCCATCGGATCGCGATCATTGACGCCGATCGGCAACTTGACTTCGCCACGTTGAACGCCAGGGCGAACCGGCTCGCGAACCTGTTGCGTGGGATGGAGATCACGCGCGGCGATCGGGTGGCGATCCTCTCGGAGAACCGTGCGGAATATCTTGAGCTGATGTTCGCCGCGGGCAAGCTGGGCGCCATCGTTTGCGCGCTGAACTGGCGGCTCGCAGATCGGGAACTGGCGCATTGCATAAGCCTCGCCGTGCCGAGGGTCATTTTTGTTTCGCCCGGATTTGCCGCCGTGGCGGCGCGGCTTGATGCCGGCATGGAAACGATGATCCAGTTTGGCGACGACTATGAGGAACGCCTGGCGCGCGCCAGCAGCGATGAGCCGGAAATTGCCGCGGAAGCGGAAGACGGCCATGTCATCCTTTACACAAGTGGCACGACCGGCAACCCGAAAGGCGCGACGATCAGCCATCGGGCGCAGCTCGCCCGGATGCATTCAAGCTGCGTGGATTTCAGCCTGGCGCCAGGCGATGTATTTGTCGCCTGGGCGCCGATGTTCCATATGGTTTCGACCGACCAGTCGGTCCACGTGCTGTGCCTGGGCGGCAAGGTAATCGTCGTTCCGGGCTACGATCCCGACCGTATCCTGCACGTGGCCGAAACCGAGCGCCTGTGGTGGCTTGTCGTGATGCCGGGCATGATCGAGGACATGATCGCCGCCGCCAGGCGCCGCCGGACCGTTCCGCGCGGGATCAAGCTCATCGGCGCGATGGCCGATCTGGTGCCACGTCATCAACTGGCGGAAATCACCAGCCTTCTGCAGGCTCCTTATGCCAACACGTTCGGCGCGACGGAGACCGGTTTGCCGCCGGCGTCGGCCGGGCGTGTGCCCATCGGTGCCGCGCCGGCTCGGCTGCCGAAAATACCAAGCGCAAGCTGCGTCTTTCGCCTGGTGGATGCCGATGATCGCGATGTGCCGGACGGCGTTCCGGGCGAGCTGGCGCTGCGTGGCCCGACACTGTTCAGCGGCTACTGGAACGCGCCGGAAACCAATGCGCAAGATTTCCGCGGCGGTTGGTTCCACATGGGTGACGTCTTTGTCCGTTGTCCGGACGGCACGATCGAGTTCGTGGATCGCGTGAAGTACATGATCAAGTCAGGCGGCGAAAACATCTATCCTGCCGAGATAGAACAGGTTCTTCTGAAAGACCCGCGTGTCGCCGATGCCGTGGTGGTTCGCCGGACCGACGCAACCTGGGGCGAGGTGCCAGTGGCATTCGTCGCTTGTCGCGACGAAGCACTGACCGAGGCGGATCTGATGGCGGCCTGTCGGGACAGTCTTGCCGGCTACAAGCGGCCAAAGGAGGTCCGCTTTATTGCCGTGGATGATTTCCCTCGCAGTACTACGGGCAAAATCCAGCGGCACGAGGTCGAAAAGTGGCTGCGTGACGTGAACCAGTAGGCAATTCGAATCCCGTTCGGACCACTTGTCGGCGCCTTCAGGCGGCAGGCACAGCCATCGCGGCCTGGCCTGGGGCGCTTTCATATGTTGCCATCCAATGATGTGCCAGGCGCAAAGCATCTTCCCGCGTCAGCCAGGACCATTCCGCACCGCGTGCCCGAACGGCGACCCAAAGTGTATCACCGTGCCGATGTTCCTCGACTTTCACCGCTCCAAAATCCTGAGACATGGCTGCCTCCCGTTTGTGAAACCTCTGGCCGATTGGCCTGTCACGGGTATATCCAGCCATACCGTTTCCCGCTGTGACCGAGGGCATAGTTAGGGCAGGAATTCGCTCAGGCGATCACTATGGATGGCACGCCGGATGATCGTTGCGGATCAGCCAACCGGCAGGGCGCCGATGCGGCGATAGATGAACGGCGGCGGTTCTGCCCGCGCATCCTGCACCGCGAGGTCGAGCAGGGCATGATCCGGCGAGAGACCACAGGCGGGATCGGTTGCCGCCGCATCCCCTGTCAGCGCGAACGCCTGGCAGCGGCAACCGCCCCAGTCGAGTTCCCGACGGTCGCATCCGGAACAAGGCGCCGGCATCCAGTCCGTGCCGCGGAATCGATTGAAGGCATCTGATGCCTGCCAGGCATCGGCAAGCGATCCCGTGCGGACCGACGGAAAATCAAATCCCGGCAGGCTTTCCGCGGCATGGCATGGCAGCACGAGGCCAGCGGGGGTCACGGTCAGGAAGCGCCGCCCCCATCCACCCATGCAGGATTTCGGCAACTTTGCGTAATAGTCTGGCACCACGTAGTCGATCACCACGGCACCGGCCAAGCGCGCCCGTGCCGTCTCGACTTCTTCTGTTGCCCGGTCCAGTTGGGCACGCGACGGCAGAAGGGCATCCCGGTTAGCCAATGCCCACCCGTAATATTGCACGTGCGCGACCTCGATTCGGGCCGCGCCCAACCCAGCGGCCATCTCGATCATTGCCGCAAGATTGCCGAGGTTCTGGCGGTGGACCACGAGATTGACGGTCAGCGGCAAGCCGGCGCGCCGGATCATCGCGGCCGCGTCCCGCTTCCTTTTCTGTGCCCCGGCCATGCCGGCCACGATATCGCCGTTCACATCATCGATATCCTGGAAGCTGATCTGGACATGATCGAGCCCGGCTTCGGCCAGGACGTCGACGCGCTTTTGATCAAGCAGGACCGCCGAGGTGATCAGGTTCGTATAGAGCCCGACGGTGACGGCGTGGCGGACAAGATGGGGCAGGTCCTGGCGTGCCGTGGGCTCTCCGCCGGAGAAGTGTACCTGAAGTGTTCCAATCGCCGCCGCCTGGGTCAGCACCTCCTGCCACTCCGCCGTCGTCAGTTCGCCTGACGCGCCGCTCAGGCGCACCGGATTGGAGCAGTACGGACATTGCAGCGGACAGCGATGGGTCAGTTCTGCCAGGAGCGCAAGCGGCGGTTCAATCCTGGTCGTCGTTCCCGTTATCGTCTGCAACTTCCCCCCCTTTGGCGCTTTGCTGACTTTCTAATGTGCGAACGGACGGCGCCATGGAGAAGCAATACCCTCCATAAGCAGGCTTCTCGTTACGAAATTTGATCGTGCCGGTCCCGAAGTCGCTTATGGTCGCTATAGCTTTCCACGCCGATAAAGCGATAGGATGCTGCTAATGGCCCGGCCGGATCATCTGCCGGGCGAATATTGGGAGTGTAAACATGTCCTGGCGTAAACCCAAGGTCACCCGTATCGCAGTTGGATGCGAAATCAACGCTTACGGCTGCGCGGTCGTCTGATCGCCGCCACGGTGTTGGCGGGGCGGCGCAGGGTGACTTGCGTCGCCTCTTCGTTGCCCGTGCAGGAAGCCGGGTGACCTGTTTCATCATTCGTTCCAATGGTTTTGCTGGCACGATTTGGTGCGCCATTTGATCCCCCCGCCCCCGTTCACGCTGAATCAACTTCGAATTTTTCTCGCGGTCGCACATGCGCGGTCGATGACGCACGCCGCCAAGCTGCTGGACCAGACCCAACCTTCGCTGTCGCAGCATATCGCCAGGCTCGAGGATTCCATCGGCCAGCTGTTGTTTGAACGCGGCCGCAGCCAGTTCGAACTCACCGCCGTCGGCGAATTCCTGCGCGATCGCGCCCAGACCATCATGGCTGAGGTTGATGAAACCGTAGCCGGCCTCGCGGCACACTCGAAAGGCACGCGTGGCGTCCTGTCCATCGGCATGTTGAGCTCCATCGCCCGCGCCCTGCTGCCGGACGTGCAGGCGCGCATGATGGAAACCTGTCCGGATGTCGAGCTTGATGTGCACGAGGTTGCGCCGGCCGAAGCGCTCGAGATGCTTTATACGCGGCGCCTGACTGTCGCCGTGGTGGCCGCCGGATCGCTTGCCAGCAGCAGCGTATCGTTCCTGCAGAACGATGTTTTCTCCGATCCCTATGTGCTTGCGGTGCCGCGCGGACTTGATCTCTCGCGCATCGTCGATCCTGGGACGCAACTTTCGCCAGACCAGCAGCGAATCCTGAACAGCGTTGTGCTGTTCACCTTTGGCAGCCCCTATCAGCTTCGTATTTCCGGCTGGTATCGAAACTTCCTGCCGCACCACCGCGTGGTTGGTCACGTCCGTTCCTATGAAATGGCGCTGGCGATGGTCCAGGGTGGTCGCGGCGTGGCGATCGTGCCGGCTTTGAGCGCGCGGGTGAACGCCACGGCCAGCTACGACGTGACGCTCTATGACATCGGCCTCGAACAACGCCGCGTCGTTTCATTGATGCCGTCACAATACCGTGGGGTCGAGCCACAGGCGACCTTCATAGCCGCTCTGCAGGCAGTCGGCGCGGCGACGCGCCCGCCGCCGGTTGAGGAGACGCCGCCGTTCCTGGGCGGGGATTCTCCGAAAGTGCTGGCAGCGCAGTAGCGTTGTCCGGCTGCGCCGATCGCATTCGTTACAAATCGGACAGGCACCGACACAGGCCTCGCTTGGCAGTTGGCATGTCAAACGCCACGGCGCCGCGACCTGGTGAATTTGCAAATGCCGTGCGGCAGTGTTTCATGCCAGAAAGATGACTCGGCGATGCCTGAATTTAGTGAAGGATAGGTCGTGGCGATATCTTCTGCTGAACCGCGTTCGACGTTCGTTCTTGGGACGCCGTCGGAAGCGCGCGATTTCATGCCGCTGCTCCGATGGCTCATCCTGATGAGCCTGACAGGTTTTGGTTGCGCTGCGCTTTGGCAACTGGGTCTGATCCAGGCGATGCTCGCGACTGACCGGACGCATATATCGTTCCTTATTATCTTGTTGTTCGTGTTCACGAGCCTGCATTGCCTGGCGCAGAACTGGTTCGTGTCGCGGGAACTGGCGGCGACGCGACGCTTCGAGGATGCGTTGCACCGGAACCGCGTCCGCTTTTCCGCGGATATCGACGGCACCGACCAGTTGCCCAAAGGCAGCATGATCGCCAACCACGTCGCCAATGTCGCAACCAAGGCCAGGGTGCAGGGTGGGCGCCGGGTCGATCAGAGCGTCCTGCTTCGCGTGCTGATCAATCGCCTTCGCGGCCGCGAGCGATTCGGCCTGTTCGTGTCGGAAGCGCTGCTGCGATTGGCGCTTCTGGGCACGGCGGTTGGTTTCATCCTGATGCTGATACCGATGGCCGGCCTCAATTCCTTCGATGCGGAGACGCTGCGCAAGGCCCTGTCGGGGATGAGCGGCGGCATGGCGGTGGCCCTTAACATCACCGTCACCGGCATCGCAACGGCTCTGCTGTTGAAACTTCAGTATTTTTTTCTTGCCACCGGCGTGGTGGAACTGTTTGACAAGATCACTGAAGTGACCGAGGTGCACGTCGTTCCAGCGCTCGAGCACACAGGCCATGCTTGACGACGACCCACTGGGTAATCCCGACGACGGAACGTTCGTTCCGTTCACCGACATGTTGTTCAATGTCGTCATCGGGCTGGCGTTCATGGTGTTCATTGCGTTCGCGCTGATCAACCCGGTGGCGAAGACCGGTGCGATCGAGATGAAGGCCGAGTTTCTGATCACCATGAACTGGCCGGACAATGATCTGAACGACATGGACCTGTATGTGGAGGATCCGGCCGGCAATATCGTCTGGTATCATGGCAGGGAAGCCGGCCTGATGCACCTGGACCACGACGACCGCGGCAGCGGCCGCGAGCGGATCACGGTGAACGGCCGTACGATCCAGAATCCGTTGAACCAGGAAATCGTCACGATTCGTGGTATCGTGCCGGGCGAATATGTCGTCAACGCCCACGAATTCGTTGCGAACTCCCCCAACAAGATACCGGTGTCCATCAAGGTGGAGAAGCTCAATCCGACAGCATCCGTGGTCTATTATGGCACCCATGATTTTGACCATAAGGGCCAGGAGGAGACGTTCGTGCGCTTCACCCTTGATGCCGATGGCAAAGTCAGCGACGTCGAGACCGGCCCGCCGGTGTCACTGGTGAAGGCGGTTCGCAGGCCAGCATCGGGAAACGGACCGAAACAGACAGATCATCCTGGATAGGGAAGCGGACTTGTGAACTGGTCCATTGTTGGTCTTGTCGCGGCCTATATCGCCGTAACGTTGCTGCTGATCAGCCTGAATCTGACATCACTCTGGCGGTGGTGGATCAAGGCGGCGGCGATCATCGTCACCACGATCTTTTTCGGCGTCACCTACAGCACGATCAATGCGCTGATGGGCTGGCCCACCACCCAGCGGCCGCCCGGACGCTTCAACCTGATCTCGAGCCGCATCCTGGAGCCTGACAGGCGGACCCGTGCGCCCGGACACATCTATCTTTGGGCCGATGAGCTTGATCGCAACAATATCCCCTCCGGGACGCCCAGGAGCTATGAATTGCCATACTCCGACGCCCTTGCGCGCAAGGTCTCCGACGCACAGGAAAAGCGTGACCGCGGCATCGACATCATGGGTCGGACGCTGGATCCCAAACAGCAGCAGCAACTGACCAAGAACGCCAGCCAAGGCGGCCGGCGTAACAGCAAGGACAAGCAAAGCCCGGCGACCGACACCGTTCCGTTCAAGGAGGACGGCAGCGATCTCAGCTTCGAGGATCTTCCCCCGGTGCTGCTGCCCGACAAGGGGCCCCTGTAGCCACGGCGTCATTTCCAGCCGTCGCCGGGCCGGTTTCCGTTTCCACCCCGATTGGAACAGCCGCCGGCCCGCGATGATCAGCGGGCGGCCTGCGATGCGCTCTTCGGCTGATCCGGATACATGTCGCACCGGGATCCGGCGTTTCCAGCAAAGAAATCCTGGCACTCCTTTTTTGTAACGGGGCCGGCACCTTTGATCTGGATCGCGACGTAGTCGGCCAAGGCATCGATCTCGTAAGGTTGCAGGGTAACAATCGCCCGGTCCGGCACCTTGTCTCCCAGATCCTCGGCCGTCGCATCGTAACATCGCTTATCAGTGTAAGCGAAGCGATCGAAATGCGGCATTGGCGTTCCCGGGCGACCACATTGTATCGTCATGCGGATCTGGTCGCGAGTGAGTTTCGTCAGGCGGAGCGAGGGGGCCTGGCCAGGCGAGTGCAAGCTGCTTCTGGCGCCGTCACCTGCCCAGCCGTGGCAATCAACGCACTGTGCCTTCTCCGCCCAGATCCGCTTTCCCTCAGCCACATCGCTCGGCTGCGCGACCGCGCGCCCAGCGAGACAGGCTACAATGCCCAGAGCAAGAACCGCTGTCCGGCCAGTCGTACTGGAACCGGTGACAATACCGAGCCTTGTGAGATGCATCATTCCCTCCCCACGGAACTGCGCGCACACACGGGTTTTTCCTTGGCCTCGAGCGTGCGAGTCTCCGTCCGCACACCAAGACAGAGCGTGGCCATGATCGCCGCATCATGGAACGGGACCTGCCTGCTCAGCAACAACGGGTGCCGCCGGGACGCCGGGGGGGGGAGAACCAACATGGCCCGGCGGCACCTGACGCTCTTTGATAAAGACGGAAACTATGTCAGCTTCGGGGAAGGCGGCTTGGCGCTGTTGCTTGGCGAGGCGGGTTCATGGCCGCAGCATGTCGTTCCGAACCCGGCATGGAGCATTTCTGTTTTCTCATCCGACTGTAATTACTTGACAACCCGGCGGCGCTGCAAAACACTGGCTATCGATCTCACGGTGACATCGTCCTGGGATCGATGGACTTGCCGCCGCATGCCAGGTTTAGTTTCGGTGCGAGTTTTATTGCCATAGGTGCGTAGCGAAGCCAGACATTTCGTGGCCGGCAGTCCCGAAGGGTGGCAAGGTTAAATAAAGAACAGGAGGAAACAAGTGAAGTTAAGGCCGATCCCACGCACCGCTCTTTTGGCATCCGCTTTGCTGGCTACCACGACACTGTCCGGGCTGGCCGCCGATGTCACACCAGAACGCCTGTTGAACGCGGACAAGGAGCCGCAGAACTGGCTGATGGTCAACAAGGACTACAGTTCCCAGCGCTATTCCACGCTCGACCAAATCAACAAGGACAACGTAAAGAATCTTCACGTTGCCTTCACTGTCGCCCTGGGCGGGGCGGTCGGCATTGGCGACGTGTCACTGGGCGGGCATCAGAGCACGCCGCTGGTCGACAACGGCTTCATGTATATCGTTGACGGGTTTGGCGCCGTTTACAAGGTGGACGTGCGGGATCCGGCCAAGGCCCGGATCATGTGGGTGATGGATCCCGGGACCAACAAGGCCGACATGTTCATTGCGGCAAAGCGCGGGGTGGCACTCTACAAAAACTATGTGATTTCCGTAACGGGCGACGACAAGGTCCTGTGGATCAAGGCCGATACCGGTGAACTCGTCAAGACGGTCCAGTTCGACGACATGAAGACCTCGTTGTCCGAATTGACCTCGGCGCCGTTGGTCATCGGCGACAAGTTGATCGTCGGCGGCAGCGGCGGCGACCGCGGGGCTCGTGCGCACATCGATGCTTTCAATGCCGATACGGGCGAGCATCTGTGGCGGACCTACACCGTTCCCGCCCCCGGCGAGCCTGGCAGCGAAACCTGGAAGGGCAACACCAACGCCTGGAAGCACGGCGGCGGCTCCTACTGGCAGACTGGCTCCTACGATCCGGCCACCAACCTGACGATTTGGGGCACCGGCCAGCCCGTGCCGATGTTTGATCCTGAATATCGCCCCGGTGACAATCTGTTCACCAACTCCACCGTCGCCTTCGACGTCAACACCGGGAAGATGAAATGGTACTTCCAGTACACGCCAGGTGACTTCCTCGACTATGACGAGGTCGGAATCAATCAGTTGATCGACACCAAGGTCAACGGCGAGAACCGGAAGATCATGGCGCATTTCGGGCGTAATGGCTTCTTCTACACGCTCGACCGCACGAACGGCCAGTTCATTGCGGCTGAGCAATACGCGGAAAAGGTCAACTGGACGGACGGGATCGATCCCAAGACCGGCAAGCCAGTCGAGTACGACCCCAACAAGGACCTTCAAACCTACAAGATCGGCGCAGCCTCCCGGCGTGAGCAAAACAAGATCGTGGGCTGCCCGAACATCCAAGGTGGCGTGAACTTCTTCCCGACCTCGTACAGCCAGCGTACCCACCTTTCGTACGGTGGTGGGCTAGAAGGTTGCTCCGACGTTATCGTCGATGCCAACACCGATTCCGGCACCAAGCCAGCAGGTGCGGCTGGCCATGTCTGGTTCGGTGGCGCCTCCTCCAACGCCGAACGGGTGAAAGGCAGCGTAACCGCCATGGATCCCGCGACCGGCAAGAAGATGGCGCAACTCAGCGTTCCCAACGCCGTCTACTCCGGCGTCGTGGCGACGGCTGGCGGCCTGGTGTTCACGACGACCGTCGACGGCACGATCTACGCCTTGGACGACACGACGTTGAAGCCGCTCTGGACCTTCAACGCCGGCTCGCTCAGCTCGGCGCCACCAATGACCTATTCAGTCAACGGCAAGCAGTATATTGCGGTGCTGATTGGCGGCAGCAACATCGCCCGGGACATGCTGAACAAGACACCGGGGCACCAGGATATCCAGAACACCTCGATGCTGTATGTGTTCAGCCTGTAAAGGCTGACTGTAACCGTCATGCTCCGCAACAAAGGGGCATGACGGGGTTTCCGCCAATGAATACGAATCCGGAGTGAAAGGCGAGCCTTCGCCGCCGGGACCCTATCGGGACGACTCCAATTTTCCCTTGTCCGGATACATGCTGCAGTGCTCTTCGGCGCCTTTCCCGAAGAAGTCCATGCACTCTTGCCGCGTTACCGGCCCTGCGCCCTTGATTTTCGTTGCAACATAATCGGCAACCGCGTCGATTTCATAGCTCTGGAGGGTGACGGCAGCCCGGTCGGGAGTGTTGTCGCCCATCTCCTCGGCGGTCATTCCATAGCAACGCTTGTCGGTATAGGCGAAACGATCAAAATGCGGCATCGGGGTTCCCGGGCGGCCACACTGGATCGTCATGCGTATCTCGTCGCGCGTCAGTTGAGTGCCGCGCAAGGACGCCGCGTTGCCGGCCGAGTGCATGCCGCCGCTGCCGTTGCCGGACCAGCCGTGGCACTCCGGACACTGCGCCTTCGTCTTCCAGATCCGCTTTCCTTCCGCGACGCTGGCGTCGTCCGCGCGCGCCTGTACGGCGAGGCACAGGACGCCCGTCAGGGCAAGGACGGCGACCCGCCTGGCGATCCTGTATTGGGCGGCAACACCCCGCAACTCATAACCCATTATCCGTTTCCTCGCAGTTCGTTGAAAGTTGGTGGGCCGGCAGGGGCCTGTGCCAGCCCCCGCTGACCGAGCAGGTCGATCAGGGACGATCGACCATGATGCCCGAGGCTCTGCGGAACTCTTTCGGTTGGATGAACTCGCCCCGCCACAGGCCGACTTTCTGGTTCTTGGCCGCCGTCTCGGCGGCGACATAATCCTTGGTCTCTTTCGGGCGCGCTACGGCATAGCCCTGCGCCACCATTTGCTCATTGACGCTCTGCCCGTTGACAGTGCAGCGCGCGAGCACCCGCCCAAAGATATCGGGCTCGCCGACGGGATCACAAACCGCCGTCCCCTGATCAAGCAATTTTTGCAGATTGTCCACCGCCGATTGCCAGCATAGCCAGCGTTTGCCATCCAACAGGCAGCTTTGCTTGCGCATGACGGAGTCGATGCCAAACAGCATGATCCGCTGATCGCCAATCTCAATCGTTGTAGAATCGATTGCTTTACCGCGTCCGGAGATCTGCGCCGCAATCGCTGGACTGGTGCACATGGCGATGGCCAGTACCGTAAGAACTCGGATCATGTTCCTCCGCCAGCGCAATGAACCTGCTTGGTGGACAGGCTGAGCGCATGGTTGTTATCTGCCACTAATGGCGTAGCATAAGGGCTGCGACGCCAAGGGTGCAATCTGTGGTCCGTGAGGTTGGTCATGCAGTCTCGAAAAGTTTTTCAGGCCGTATGCAGGCCTCATATGTGGATAGCCGTTGCCGTCATGGCGTGCCTGACCGCCACAGCGCTTGCGACTGAACCGCCCGACAACACTGCCAGCCCGGCGCAGCGCGCGGCTTTCCTGGCGGGCACGAGCAAGGATTGCCCGGGCTGCGACCTGCGCGGTGCGCGCTTGAAGCGCCGGGACCTGAGCGGCGCTGATCTTTCCGGGGCCAATTTGACTGATGCGGTTCTGCATGCGGCTCGACTGACGAATGCCAAGCTTGCTCATGCAACGCTGCGTGATGCCAACCTCGACAAAGCAGATTTGAAGCGCGCGGATCTGACCGGTGCGGATCTGACCGAGGCACTGCTTTACGCTGCAGACCTGAGCGGCGCGCAACTGGATGGAGCGATCCTGGTCGATGCGCACATGCAGCATTCCCGCCTGACCCGCGCGCAGTTGCGCAATGCGGATCTCACGCGCGCGGACGCAAGGGAAGCCGAGCTGTCAGACTGCGATATGTCCCATGCAACGCTGAAGCAGGCCAATTTCAGCAATGCCAACCTCAGCCGTTGTATCCTTTCTGATATAACGGCCGATAGGGCCGGGTTCGTTATGGCTCGCCTGCGGGATGCAAAGCTGAACCGGATCTCCGCGATCCAGGCCGACTTCTACCGGGCGGATCTTTCCGGCGCGGATCTGACAGGAAGCGACTTTCGTGGCTCGCGCCTGGAGCGAGCCGATCTGGACGGTGCAACGCAAACCGGAATGAAGACCCAGGGCGCGCTGCTGGTCGATGGAACCGTTGGGCAGTAGGTCGCGCTATTTCGGCCCATCCGCCGGCGGCGGCAGGGAGGCATCATATTCCTCGAAGCGTGTCGAGCTTTCGAATGCCTGGAGGTTTGGCTTTCCGGTCACCGGGTCGATGGCCTCCTGGCCCTTTTTCTTCAGGAATCGCTGATCCACGATCAAACGCGCGCTACCAATTGTCTTTTCACAGTTGCTCTTGATGAAGATCCCTCCGACCGGATTCTCGCCTCCGGCGGGCGGCAGATTGACGCATTTCCAGCCGGCATCGCCGAAGCGTTGACGCAGGAAGGTGCCAAGTTCCCAGAATTCGTCGCGCTTCCGCGCCACCTGTTGCCGGGGATCGGTCACCGCCCGTTCGCCTCTCACTTTTCCGTCGTTGTCGAATAGAATCGAGGCGACGATCGGAAACTCGAAGATCGTCGTTCCGGCGTACATGCGGATCTCCGGCTTGATGTCCAGCGCGCGTGCCTGGTACTCCAGTTCGTCGTCATACTGGAAATAGACCTCGTGCAGCCCCATTGGGTCCGGCCTGCACTTTTTGAAGGCCGTGAAATCCTTGAGCGGAATGGAAGGCGGGCCGCCATTGGTGCCGCAGGCATAGTTCACATATTCGTTCGGGATCGTGGCTGCGCTGTCGCCAAGATTGATATCCCAAAGGGTGAACCGCTTCGGCCACCCCTTGGCCGCCAGCCGATCGGCGGCACCTGTCCAGAGAAGCAGCACAGCCGCACATGCAAAAACTGATTTCTTCACGTTTCAAACCTGTATCTGGCAGCCAACGGAATTGATGCCCTCCGCGCCGGACGGAAACCGTCAGAAGTGACATGCAGTCTCCGGCGCGTCGATGCCCAGCGTGTCCAGCACGTTCGTCTGGTGGAGGAACTGCGGCAACGGCGCGGTTGCGATCACGGCATTGCCCGTCGCCAGCAGCAGCGGCGTACGGAGCTGATGGTCCCACGGACGGAAACTGCCCGGATTGCCCTTCACGGTGTCCAGCGTCAGCTTGTCGCTGAGCAGGTACGCCTTCACCGGATCAAAATCCGTCGATTTCGCGCGGATCACCGACTGGGTGACGGCCTTTACCGCCGCCCATGCGGCCCAGCCGGCGCCATTCATGCGACGGCCCGGCGCGAGTTTTTCGTAGCGGTGCTGCAACTGCACGGCCGCGTCGCGCGCCCAGGACCAGGACCAGGCAGTGGGCGTCAATCCGGCGCTGCCGACCACCGGCCGCGGCAGGGCGGTCTGATAGGGCACATAGCGGCCGAATTCGTCGCTGGCGTCGGCAACATAGACAACGTCGTAGTCTCCCTGGGTCATCAGGATGACGTTGCTTTCAGTACGATTACGCGGATCGCGGGAGAGCACGAACGGCTTTACATCGACGATTTTCGCGCCGAACTTCTTTACGGAATGCCGCAGCGATGCCACCGCCGCTGCGTCCTCCGGCGCTGGCCCCTGCAGCACCAGGATCTGGGTCCAGCGCTTGGCTACCAGGTACTGCACCAGCGCATCCGACAGCATGGCGTTGCTCGGATAGGTGTGCGCCATGTTCGGCAGGCAGTCGGCGCCGCGCAGCGAGTCGTCCGGTGCCGAAACGTTTAGCAGCAGCACCGGCTCGCCCTTCAGCCGTCGTGCCAGTTCCAGCAGAACGCTTCCCGGCAGATCCGCAAGAACGAAATGAACATTCCCGGATCCGATCCAGGCATCGACGCGTTGCACCAGATCATCGACCGACCTTCCGGCGGCCCTTTCCATTTCGAAATCGATCTTGAGAACCCGCCCGATCGCGCGCGCCTCCTGCAGCGCCACCTGACCGCCTTCATAGGGCCGCCCGCGATCACTGAACACAATGCCGTCAATTTCGCCACGATCGGCATAGCGGGGATCGTCTGCAAGCTCGACGTAGCCAAGCCGCATCACCGCGACCGGTTTCGTTTCACCCCGCGCCATCGCGATCGGCCGAAGCGCGGCGACGCCAAGCGCACCGGCCACCGCCTGCATCAGGCTCCGCCTGTGCTCAATCATCGACCAGCACCGTATGTGGCACCCGGCCGACGGGAATGGTGCGGATCGGCCTGTGGCTCGCCATGTCAATGACGGACACATCGTCGCTCAGGCCGTTGGTGACGTACAGGGTCTTTTCATCCGGGCTCAGGGCCACGCCCCAGGGCCGGTTGCCCACCACGACGTAGTCCTCGATCTTGCGCGTGGCGGTATCGACAAACGCCACGTGATTGGCCCGGCCAAGCGTAACGATCGCCGTGGCTCCGTCCTTCGTCATCGTCATGCCGACGGGCGTTACATCGACCTGGCGAAATCCCGGTGGCAGAAAGTTGATCGTCGCCGTCACCTTGTCCGTTGCGCGGTCGATCACTAAGACCTGTCCCGACAATTCGTTTGAAACCCAAAGATCCTTGCCGTTCGGCATCAGCAGGAAGCGGCGCGGCCGGGTGCCGACAACGATGTTATCGATCACCGCCCCGGCCTTGAGGTCGATGACATGGACCATGTCGTCAACCTCGGACGTGACGTACAATGTTTTGCCATCCGGGGTGATGGCGATGCCTTCAGGCTCGGCGCCGGTGGGGAATTCGCGCTCGATGATCTTGTCCTTGATGCCGATTTCCTGCACCGAAGACGATTCTTCATTCGAAACGTAAAGCTTGCTCTGGTCCCGGCTGAGTTCGAACATTTCCGGGCTGTGGCCGGTCGGGATGTGATCGACCACCTTCAGCGTCGCGACGTCGATGACATCGATCACATCATCGTCACCGCAGGCGACCAGTAGTTGATGGCGGTCATTGCGGAAATTCATGTCCCGGGGACGATGGGATGTATCGATCCACTTGATGATCTTGTAATCCTGCTTCGGATCGATCACCGCGATGTTGTTCGTCCTCTCGTGGCTGACGAACACATAGCCGGTGCCCTTGGCGTGCGCAGCCATCGGCAGCAACGCCATGGCGGACAGTGCCAGGACTGCCAGTTTCGTCGTCAACGACATGGATCAGCAGGCAACCAGTTCGAATCGAGACACGTGATCCGCCCATCCCGCGGGCCTGTTGCGGCAGAATCCTGGCTTGTCACGTCTCTCCCCCGTGCAACCGCCGATGTGGACACCGGCATTCTTCTGGTAGGCACGCACTATAGCAGCCGCACGGGAGCCGTCCACACGACGGCTATTTCGAACACTCCTTCAGGTCCTCCGGCGACAGCGAAAAGGCATAGGCCTTTCCGCCCTGCACCGTAACGTCGCGCACGATGCAGGTGCGGCCCGTAGCGTCCGTCAGTTTTACGTCATAGCGCCCCGGCGCGACGTCCTTCAGCTTCAACCGCTCGTCGGAATCAACCGCGCCGTCGGGATCGTTGGCACATTGGTTCGGCCCCCATTGCGACGTGCCGGGCGGCGCCAGATACAGTTTCGATATCGTCTCACCGGTCAAATTCCAGAACTGCATGCGATCGGCGGCCCGGGCACTCGTCACGAGCGCCGGGAACAGGCAGCCGATCACCAGGGAAAGCCGGACGTTCATTGTTGGAGACCCCCACAGGTTGCAGCCGGTTTCCCACTGGGAGTCCGGCGTCTGCTCGCTGGATCGTTCCACTATACAGGATCGCCCACCCCCGTCCATTTGGCGCGTTCCGCTTATCGCGGTTATTATTTCCGTCAGGTCGCGGGTAGTGACATCATCCGCGCCAGGAAGCGCGTCCACGCAACGGGCGATGCGGCACGATCAATGGGAGGATACTCTGCTGCGTATCGTCGTTCTGGGCGCCTCGGCCGGTGGCGGGTTTCCGCAATGGAACGCCAACAATGCCGCCTGCCGCCGGGCCCGCGCCGGCGATCCGGCGGCACGGCCGCGCACGCAATGCTCGATCGCCGTCACCGGCGACAACGAGAACTGGGTCGTCGCCAACGCCAGCCCCGACCTGCGCCAGCAGATCGAGGCAACCACGGTCCTGCAGCCCCAGCACGGCCTGCGCCATTCGCCCATCAGCGCGGTGGTGCTGGTCAGCGGTGAGATCGATGCGGTCGCCGGCCTGCTGCACCTGCGCGAGAGCCAGAGCTTCACCCTGCTCGCGACCCGGCGGGTTCAGGAAACCCTGCGTGCCAACCCCATCTTCGATGCGCTGGCGCCGGCCTTCGTGCAGCGCCAGCCGGTCGCCCTGAACCAGCCGTTCGCCCTGCCCGGCGGACTCGTCGGCGAACTGTTCAGCGTCCCCGGCAAGGTGGCGCTGTACCTGGAAGGCAAGAGCCAGACCCTTGCCGGGGAAGCCGAAGACACCGTCGGCCTGCGCCTGTCCGATGCCGCTGGCGCCACCTGCTATTTCATCCCCGGCTGCGCCCGCCTGCCGCAAGCCGTCGCCAATCGGCTGAACGGCGCCGACGCGGTGTTCTTCGACGGCACGCTGTGGACCGATGACGAAATGATCCGCGAGGGTTCCGGCACCAAGACCGGACAGCGCATGGGCCACATGAGCGTCGCGGACCCAGAAGGCACCATCGCCGCGTTCCGCGACATTGCGGTGCGCCGGAAAATTTTCATGCATATCAACAACAGCAACCCCATCCTGCTCGACGACTCCCCGGAACGGGAAATCGCCGAACGCGCTGGCTGGGAAGTTGCCCATGACGGGATGGAGATCGTGTTGTGAGCAGTGCGCAAACTCAACCCATGACGCCGGATGAACTGGAAGCCGCATTGCGCGCCATCGGCGCGGAACGCTACCACAGCAACCATCCGTTCCATAAGCGCATGTACGGCGGCCAGCTCACGCGCGGCCAGATCGAGGCCTGGGCGCTGAACCGCTACTATTACCAATGCAACATCCCGGCGAAGGACGCGACGCTGATCGCCCGCCTGCCGACGTCGGACCTGCGCCGCGCCTGGCGGTCGCGCCTGGTCGACCATGACGGCGACGGCCAGCAGCCCGGGGGCATCGCGCGCTGGCTGAAGCTGACCGACAGTCTCGGCCTCGATCGGGACTACGTCATCTCCACCAAGGGCATTCTCCCCGCCACCCGCTTCGCTGTCGAGGCGTACATCACGTTCGTGCGCGACCAGTCGATCCTGGATGCGATTGCGTCCTCGCTGACCGAAATGTTCTCGCCGACGATCATCGCCGAGCGGGTGGAAGGCATGCTCGCTAACTACGATTTCGTCAGCAGCGACACCCTGGCCTATTTCACCCCGCGCCTGACGCAGGCCCCGAACGACGCCAAATTCGCGCTGAACTACTGCAAGGAGCACGCCCGCACCCGGGAACAGCAGGAAGGCGTGTTGGCGGCGCTTCGTTTCAAATGCAACGTTCTCTGGGTGCAGATGGACGCGCTCTGGGGCGCCTACGTGGACGGGCACATCCCGCCGGGCGCGTTCGTCCCGTCCGTGCCGTGACCGCGCGCAGCCGCACCACCTTCGAGCCCGCCTCGATCCCGCGCTTCCCGCGCGGGACGCGGTTCCGCTTCGACGGCACCCGCAACGCCTGGGTGATCCTGGCGCCGGAGCGGCTGATGATGCCTGACGATATCGCCACCGAGGTGCTGAAACTGGTCGATGGCGCCCGCACCATCGCCGCGATCGCCGACCACCTGGCAACGCAGTTCAACGCGCCGCAGGATGAGATCCTGGCCGACGTGCTGACGATGCTGCAGGAACTTGCGGACGACACGGTTCTGGAAGACGCCCGGCCGTCCGCGCCGCCGTAACGGTCAGGCCTCCCGGGCCAGCAGTTCCGTCAGATGCCGATCGATCTGCGCCAGCGCGTTCGGGTCCGCCCCGAACAGCGCCAGGTGCCCGTCGATCGTTTCAATCGGCCGGAATTCCGCGTTCGGGATCAGCCGCCACTCCGCCTGGCAATCGGCGACCGGGAAGAACATGTCGGACGACATCGGCATGACGAACGTCAACGCCCTGATCCGGCCCAGCGCCGCCCGCAGGTCGCCGCCGGTGTGCCGGCTGACGTCGCCGCGCTGCCACTTCCACGCCATGCACAGCAGGTCGTTCGGGTCCATCACCGCGAAATAGGCGTTCATGAAGTTGATGATGAAATCATCCAGCGAGGAGAACCCCAGCGCCTTGTAGCGCTGCTGCTGGAAGAATTCCGTGCTCCAGCCCATCACCGCCCACATCTTGGCATGGCGCAGCAGGCCTTCCCGCACATCCTCCGACGACTTGTAGAAGCCGCCGGCGAAACCCGGATCGGCGGTGATGGCATCGACCAGCGTCTCGGTAAACAGGAAGTCGTGGACGGTATTCTTCGCCGTCCCGGCAATCGGCGCAGCGCGCTTCACCATGTCCGGATAGCGCACGGCCCACTCGTAGGTCTGCTGCGCGCCCATCGAGCCGCCGACGACCAGCGCCAGGCTGTCCAGCCCGAACGTTTCGGTCACCAGCTTGTGCTGCGCGCGCACGTCGTCGCCGATGCGGACACGCGGGAAATTCCCCATCCCGCCCGGCGCCGGCGTGTTATGCGGCGAGGTGGACAGGCCACTGCCGATCTGGTTGATGGCGATGATGAAGTATTTGTCCGGGTCCAAGGCGCGGCCCTTGCCGATATAGACCTGCTCCATGATCTTGCTGGTGCCGGAGTACCAGGTCGGGATCAGGATGGCGTTGTCTTTGGCGGCGTTCAGGGACCCGAACGTGGCGACGGCGAGCTTGCAGCCACGGATCGTGCCGCCTTCCTCCAACTCCAGGTTGCCGATGTCATGCAGCTCGTAGGGGCCATGTACCTCCTGCGAGTAGTAGCTGTTCTCGATCATTGTTTCCCCGCTCGGTCAGGCGGGTTGAAGCCACCCGGCTTCTCCCGCCCTGTCGTCTTCTTCTGTTTCTATACCCGTTCGGTTTCTATGCCAAGGCGAACCCCTCGTAGCCCTTGGCGGCGATTTCATCACACTTTTTGCGGTAGCCGCCGACGCCCTCCGGCCCGAGATACGGCAGGAACGTGCGCGGCTTGCCCGGGATGTTGGCGCCCATGTACCAGGAATTGGCGCTGGGCATCAGCGTCTGGCTGACGACCTCATTCACATGCGCGACCCACTGGTCCTGGGCGTCGGGCGTGGCCTCGATGCTGGTCTTGCCGGACTTGCGCATGGCGTCGATGCACTCGGTGATCCATTCGACGTGCTGCTCGATGGCGACCGGCATGTTGGTCAGCACGGACGGGCTCTGCGGGCCGGTGATGGTGAACAGGTTGGGGAACCCGGCGACGGCGATGCCCAGATAGGTGTGCGGGCCGTCCGCCCATTGCTCCTCCAGCTTCCGGCCGCCGCGGCCGCGCAGGTTCAGCGCCTTCAAAGGGCCGGTCATGGCGTCGAAACCGGTGGCGAAGACGATGATGTCGAACTCATACTCCTTGCCGCCGGCGCGAATCCCCTTCCCGGTAATCTCCTCGATCGGCCCGTCGGTCGCGGCGTCGACCAGCAGCACGTTGTCTTTGTTGAACGTTTCGTAATAGTTAGTATCCAGCGGCTGCCGCTTGGTGCCGTAGTAATAGCCCTTGGGGATAAGCTTCTCGGCGACGGCCGGATCCTTCACTGTGCGGCGGATCTTGCGCCTGATGTAGTCGGCGCAGAGTTCGTTGGCCCGCTGGTCGAAGAACATATCCTGATAGTTGGCCAGCCAGAAGGCGAAGCCGCCGGCATCCCACATCCGGTCGAATTCGCGCTCGCGCTCCTCGTCCGGGACCTCCAGCGCCGACTTCGGAATGAAGTAGTGCTCCTGCCCGAAGAAGGATTCGCGAATCCGCTTGACGATATTGTCGTAGTCCGCCTTGCGCGCCTTGACCAGGTCGGGGTCCACCTTGCCGTTGCGGGCCGGCACGCAGTAGTTGGCGGTGCGCTGGAACACCGTCAGGTGCTTGGCCTGCTGGGCGATCTCGGGAATGGCCTGCACCGCGGTTGCGCCGGTGCCGACGACGGCGACGCGCTTGGCGGTGAAATCGACGCCGGTCTTGGGGAACTGGCTGGTGTGGTACCACTTGCCCTTGAACTGCTCCAGCCCCTTGAACGGCGGGATGTTGGTGGCCGACAGGGTGCCCACGGCGGTGATCAGGAACCGGGCGGTGACGCTGTCGCCCTTGTCGGTGTGCACTCGCCAGAGGTTGGCGCCCTCATCGAACTCGGCGCCGGTGACGCGGGTGTTGAACTGCATGTCGCGCTTCAGGTCGTGGCGCCGGGCGACATGCTCCAGGTAGCTCAGGATTTCCGGCTGCTCGGGATAGCGCTCGGTCCATTCCCAGTCCTGCAGCAGCTGCCTGTCCCAGGTGAAGCAATAGATATAGGAGTCGGAATCGCAGCGCGCGCCGGGATAGCGGTTCCAGTACCAGGTGCCGCCGACGGTGTCGCCGGCCTCATAGACCTTGACCTTCAGTCCCAGCTTGTCGCGCAATGACTTCAGCATGGCGATGCCGGAGAAGCCGGCACCGATGACGACGGCGTCGAAGTCTGGTGCTGCGCCAGCCATTCGTTCCTCCCCTTGTATTTCTTGCGCATCCGGCGATCCGGGCGGCGTGCCGGCCCGTTTGCGGATTGCGGCCAGCCAGGATTTTTATAGCCGGCGCAGCAGCCGAACAACCCCCGCCCGGCGCTGTTGCAGTTCGCTTTTCCGTGCTGAAGTGGTTTCGATCGGCCGGCCGGACGGGGCCCCTGCGGTCGCCTCCCTCCGTGGCAGCCCTGCCCCGCCCCGGTCGGCGGGACGCCCGTGGATCGACGCCCGGCGGGGCCACCCGGTTGCACGCATCTTGACTTTTGCATCAGGACCGTTATCTGGGTAATCCACCCGCGTCGTACCGGCGCGGTTTTGCTCTTAATCCAGCCTGCACCTTATGCGATGCGGGCAAGTCGTGTTTCTCAATTGTGAAACGCGCACACCACGGCAATCACCGGGCCCTGCCCGGATATCCGTAACGGAAAACACCTACCTCATGGCAGTATCCGCCACCGCGCGTACGCAAGAACCCGCGCAAGACCACTTCCAGGGCGAAGATTTCGCCTCGCTGCTCGACGAAACGCTGGGCGCCGATGCCAGCTTCGAAGGCTCCGTCGTCACCGGCCGCGTGCTGCGGCTGACCGACGAGTTCGCCATCGTCGACGTCGGCCTCAAGAGCGAGGGCCGCGTCGCCCTCAAGGAATTCGGCCCGCCCGGGGTCAAGCCCGACGTGAAGCCCGGCGACATGATCGAGCTTTACGTCGAGCGCTATGAAGATCGCGACGGCGCGATCATCCTGTCGCGCGAAAAGGCCCGCCGCGAGGAAGCCTGGACCAACCTGGAGAAGGCATTCGAGGCGCAGAAGCGCGTCGACGGCACCATCTATGGCCGGGTCAAGGGCGGCTTCACCGTCGATCTCGGCGGCGCCGTGGCCTTCCTGCCCGGCAGCCAGGTGGACATCCGCCCGGTGCGCGACGTCGGCCCGCTGATGGGCACCCCGCAGCCTTTCCAGATCCTCAAGATGGACCGCGCCCGCGGCAACATCGTCGTCTCCCGCCGCGCCGTGCTGGAAGAGACTCGCGCCGAACAGCGCAGCGAGCTGATCCAGGGCCTGAAGGAAGGCATGATCCTCGACGGCGTGGTGAAGAACATCACCGACTACGGCGCCTTCGTCGACCTGGGCGGCGTGGACGGCCTGCTGCACGTCACCGACATCGCGTGGCGCCGCATCAACCACCCGTCGGAAGCTCTCACCATCGGCCAGCAGGTCAAGGTGCAGGTCATCCGCTTCAACTCCGACACCCAGCGCATCAGCCTGGGCATGAAGCAGCTTGAGGCTGATCCGTGGGAAGGCGTGGCGGCGAAGTATCCGCCGGGCGCCAAGTACACCGGCCGCGTCACCAACATCACCGACTACGGCGCCTTCGTGGAGCTGGAGCCGGGGGTCGAGGGCCTGGTGCATGTCTCGGAAATGTCCTGGACCAAGAAGAACGTCCATCCCGGCAAGATCGTCTCGACCAGCCAGGAAGTGGACGTCATGGTGCTGGACGTGGACAGCTCCAAGCGGCGGATTTCGCTGGGCCTGAAGCAGGTGCAGCGCAACCCGTGGGAGCAGTTCGCAGACGATCATCCGATCGGCTCCGAGGTCGAGGGCGAAATCCGCAACATCACGGAGTTCGGCCTGTTCATCGGCCTGTCGGCGGACATCGACGGCATGATCCACATGTCCGACCTGTCCTGGGACGAAGCCGGCGAAGCGGCGATGGCCCACTACGAGAAGGGTCAGTCCGTCAAGGCGAAGGTGCTTGACGTCGACGTCGAGAAGGAGCGCATCAGCCTCGGCATCAAGCAGCTGCGCGATGACCCGGCCCGCAGCGTGCTCGACAGCGTCAACAAGGGCGACATCGTCACCTGCATCGTCAGCGCCGTCCAGGCGAACGGCATCGAGGTGAAGGTCAACGACGTTCTTACCGGCTTCATCCGCCGAGCCGAGCTGGCCCGCGACAAGGCGGATCAGCGGCCCGACCGGTTCGCCGTGGGCGAGAAGGTCGATGCCAAGATCACCGCGGTGGACCGTCAGTCGCGCAAGCTGACGCTGACCATCAAGGGCAAGGAAGTCGAGGAGGAGAAACAGGCGATGGCCGAGTACGGGTCGTCCGACTCCGGTGCGTCCCTGGGCGACATCCTGGGTGCGGCGATCCGTCGCCGCAACCAAATGGCGCAGGACTCCTAAGACCGGCTCCGGCTGATGACGCTGGAGACCGATCTGCTGTTGGACAGGCGGCGCCTCAAGCGCCGCCTCGTCTTTTGGCGGGTCCTCTCGGTCCTCATCGTGGTTGCCGCGGTGCTGGCCGGGCTGCGCAGCGCGGGGCTGGAACCCGGCGAGGCGCATATCGCGCGCGTGTCGGTGACCGGGCTGATCACCGAGGACCGCAAGTTGACCGAAGCGATCAACGACCTGGCGACCGACACGTCGGTCCGCGCGGTGATCGTCTCGATCGACAGCCCCGGCGGCAGCGTCGCCGGCGGCGAGAGCCTGCACGACGCCATCGCCCGCGTCGCCAAGGCGAAACCGTTGGTCGCGGTCATGCGCGGCACGGCCGCCTCGGCCGGCTACATGGTCGCCGTTCCGGCAGACCGCATTTTCGCCCGCGAGGCGACGCTGACCGGCTCCATCGGCGTGCTGCTGGAAACCCCCGAATTCTCCGGCCTGCTCGACAAGCTCGGCATCGGCACCGAGCGGGTCCGCTCCGGTCCTTTAAAGGATGAACCCAGCCTGATCCGGCCGCTGTCGCCCGAGGGCAAGCAGGTCCTGCAGGGTCTCGTCAACGATATGTACGACCAGTTCGTCGGCATGGTGGCCGCGGGCCGCCACATGGATGCCGACAAGGTCCGTTCGCTGGCCGATGGGCGCCCCTATACCGGGCGGCAGGCGCTGTCGCTCGGCTTGGTGGATGCCATCGGCGGTGAGCGGGAAGCGCGGGCCTGGCTGGCCTCGGCCAAGGGCATTTCCACCGATTTGCCGGTCGAGGACGTCTCCACCGAGGGGTTTGCCCGCAGCGCACTGTCAGGTGCGCTGGCCCCGATGTTCCAGGAAATTTGGAAAACGCTGGTTTCACAAAGCGTTAGTCTTGACGGCGCGTGGGCCGTCTGGCAACGTTCCGGCCACTGATTCCGGGGGAACATTTTGACCAAGTCCGAACTGATCGCGGAGTTGGCCATGGCCAATCCGCATCTGCGTGGCCAGGATGCGGAAACCATTGTGGCGACGATTTTCGAGGAAATCACCTACGCCCTCGCCCGTGGAGAGCGGGTGGAGTTGCGCGGCTTCGGCGCCTTCACGGTCAAGCACCGCGATGCCCGCACCGGACGCAACCCGCGCACCGGCGCTGCGGTCTCGGTGGAGGAGAAGACGGTTCCTTTCTTCAAGGCCGGGAAGGAACTCAGGCAGCGGGTCAACGCCGGTCCGGCGCCCCGGACGGCCGAGCGTAAACAAGCCTGAGAGGATGCCGTCGCTATGCTGTTCGTGATCATCGCCATGATCCTGTGCACGCCGCTGGTGCTGTTCGCGCTGTCGAACGAGACGCTCGTTCACCTCACCCTGTGGCCGACGGACTATGTCATGGACGCGCCGTTGTCGGCCTCCATCCTGGTCGCGATGGCCGTGGCGTTCCTGCTGGGCGCCCTCGTCGTCTGGTTCTCGTCGCTGGCGCAGCGTCGGCGGGCGCGGCGGGCGGAACGCATGGTCCGGATCCTGCAGGCCCAGGTCGAGAGCCTGAAGGCCGAGAACAAGGCCCGTTCCGCTCCGGCGGCATCCGGCCGTACGCTGGCGTTGCCTCCGGCCGGACGATGACCGCCGGCGGGCGGCTGATCGTCGCCCTGGATACGGTGGATGCGGACCAGGCGCGGTCCTGGGCCGATGCCGTCGCGCCGCACGCCGGGCTGCTGAAGCTCGGGCTTGAGTTCTTCCTGGCGAACGGCGCGGCCGGCTTCCGCGGCATCACCGGGGTGCCGATCTTCCTCGACCTGAAGTTGCACGACATTCCCAACACCGTGGCCGGCGGCGTCCGCGCGGTGCTGCCGCTGCGGCCGCGGATGCTGACCATCCATGCCGCCGGCGGTGCCGCCATGATCCAGGCGGCACGCCAGGCTGCCGGCGCCAACGCCGATCGGCCGATGATTCTGGCGGTGACAGTGCTGACCAGCCTGGACGCGGCCGCCTTGCAGGCTGTCGGCGTCGCCGCGTCTCCCGCCGAGCAGGTGCTGCGGCTCGGCCGCCTTGCGGTGGAAGCCGGCGCCGACGGCCTGGTGTGCAGCCCGCAGGAGGTGGCGATGCTGCGCCAGGCCCTAGGTGCGGCGGTGAAGCTGGTCGTCCCCGGGATCCGGCCGGCCGGGAGCGCCGCCGGCGACCAGGCTCGCACCATGACGCCCTCCAACGCCGTTGCCGCCGGTGCCGACTGGATCGTTGTCGGTCGGCCGATCACCGGGGCGGCGGATGCCGGGGCGGCGGCCGCGGCGATTGCGGCCGAGATCGCATGACGCAGGTCAAGATCTGCGGCATCAACGACCCCGCCGGATTCGACGCGGCGGTCGAGGCCGGCGCCGACTGGCTGGGCTTCGTGTTCTTCCCCCCCTCCCCGCGGTATGTCACGCCGGAGACGGCGGCCGCCTTGTCGGCCCGCACGGCCGGCGGTCCGCCGCGCGTCGGCCTGTTCGTGGAGCCGACGGTCGAGGCGATTGGCAATGTCCTGACGCACGTGCGGCTGGATGCCTTGCAAATCTACGGCGCCATCGATGCGCTGGCGGCAATCCGGGCAGCGTTCGGACTGCCGGTCTGGCGCGCCATCGGCATCAGCGCCCCCTCGGACCTCCCGTCCACTGTGCAGCCGGCCAATCGGCTGGTGCTGGAGGCGAAGGCGCCGGCGGGGGCAAGCCGGCCGGGCGGGAATGCGACGACATTTGACTGGTCGGTGCTGAGCGGCTGGACGGCGCCCGGTCCCTGGATGCTCGCCGGCGGCCTGACGCCGGAGACAGTCGCCACGGCCATCCGGCAGACGGGTGCGCCAGCGGTGGACGTGTCGTCGGGCGTGGAACGAAGCAAGGGCGTGAAGGACCCGGCGCTGATCCGGGCGTTCATCGCGGCCGCCAGGAGCGCCGGGGGTTAGGCGGCAGCGTATTTGCCGCCACAATCAGGCGGACACGAAGCGGACGGGGCGTTGCGGCAACAGCCCGCACCGGTGCCGTTTCTCGCCTTGTGCCGCTACGACCGGTTCATGCCGGATAGCGTGTGCGACCGGACTGATCCTCCGACCCCGGACAAGACGATCTGTGTGCATCTGTGTTTCCCCTTGTTTCGTAGGATGAACAGCCCCGCTGCATCCAGGCCTGGGCGCCATCGCCTCGTTCGTGCCGCGCTGGGAGCGCTGGATTCTGGATACACAGATGCACACAGATAATATCGGTGCTGACACAGCCGCCGCGCCACCCACCGCATCCTCCCGACGCCACGAACGATGGACGCGGTCCCGTTTGACCTGTACCACCACCGCTCACGGTTGCTGCGCCCCGCAGCTTCCTCGAACCGGGAGACCGCATGCGGATACTTTTTCTGGGTGACATCGTCGGCCGCAGCGCCCGTGAAACCGTTGCCGCCGAACTGCCCGGCCTTCGCCAGGCGCTGCGGATCGACCTCGCAATCGTGAACGCGGAAAACGCCTCGCACGGCTTCGGCCTCGCCCCGGAGATGGCGCGACTGCTGTTCGCCGCCGGCGCGGACGTCATCACGATGGGCAACCACACCTGGGACCGTAAGGAGCTCATTCCCTACATCGCGGAAACGCCGCGGCTGATCCGGCCGCTGAACTACCCGCCCGGCACCCCGGGCAACGGCTGGGTGGTGGTTGAATTGCAGGACGGCCGCAAGGCGCTGGTGCTGCAGGCCATGGGGCGGCTGTTCATGGACTCGCTGGACTGCCCGTTCCGCGGCACCGCCGACGTGCTGGCGCGCTACCGCCTGGGCGGCCCGGTGCAGGCGATCGTCGCCGACATCCACGCCGAGGCCAGCAGCGAGAAAATGGCCTACGCCCACAGCTTCGACGGCCAGGTTTCCTGCGTCATCGGCACCCATACCCACTGTCCGACGGCAGACGCGCAGATCCTGCCGGGCGGCACTGCCTTCCAATCGGATGCCGGCATGTGCGGCGACTATGACAGCGTCATCGGCATGGCCAAGGCCGGCGCCGCGCTGCGCTTCTGGCGCAAGCTGCCGGGCGAGAAGCTCGGTCCGGCGGAAGGCGCGGCGACGCTCTGCGGGGTGTTCGTCGAAACCGACGACGCCACCGGGCTGGCGCGCCGGATCGAGCCGCTGCGCATAGGCGGCCGCCTGGCGCAGATCATGCCGCCGGCGTAGGCGCCCGGCCGCGCCACCGGTTCGGCGCGCTACTGCTTCTTCGCGGCTTCCAGTTCCCGCCGCAGCCGCTCATTCTCCGCCCGCAGCGCCTCGATCTCGGACAGGCCGGCCTCCGACGGATGCGCGGACTCGGGCGGGCGGTAGAACGGCGAGAACATGGTAAAGGCACGTTCCATCATCGCCATGTTCTGCCGCCCGACTTCCTCCATGTTGCCGAACGGGAAGATCGTGCCCATGGTCTTCTGCATGGCGGCGCGGATCTGGTCCTGCTGCTGCGCGAAGGTCGTCATCGCGTGTTCCAGGTACTTCGGCACCAGCCCCTGCATCGACCCGCCGTACAGCCCGATCAACTGACGCAGAAAGTTAATCGGCAGCAGGTTCTGTCCCTTGCCTTCTTCCTCGACGATGATCTGGGTCAGCACGCTGCGGGTGATGTCCTCGCCGCTCTTGGCGTCATAGACGACGAAATCGCGGCCCGACCGGACCATCTCGGCCAGGTTGTCCAGCGTGATGTAGCTGGAGCTCTCGGTGTTGTACAAGCGCCGGTTTGCGTACTTTTTGACCACGACCGGGGGTTTTTCCACGGTCTTGACCTCCGGGACGGTCTCAACGGGCATCGACATGCATACCTCGCAACTGGTCCCCTACCTAAACCGTATTTCGCACGTGCGATAGACTATTTCATCGCGCGTTTCCGCGACCCGCGGCGGTTTGACGTTTCGCGATTGATCCGTCGCCCGTATGCTCCGAATCATGAGAGGGATGAATGACGTATGGTGGTGCACGCCGGTCTGGACACTGCCGGATGCGACACGGAGGGCTGCGACACCGCCAAAGCGGCACGTCCGGGCGGGGCGGCCGACGGCGACTCCCGTCTGCGCGCGCTGGCGCAGGACTGGATCACCCTGTGGCAGAGCGAACTGACCGCGCTGGCCGCGGACCCCGAACTGCGCGAATCCTGGCAGACCCTGATGGCGCTTTGGGCCGGCACCATGGCGGCGGCGGTGCGCGCCATGCCGCGGGCGCCGTCGCCGCATGACGCCACGGCCCGAAGTCCCGGGCCCGCTGAAACGGCGCGGCCCGCGCCCGCTGCTGCTGCACCTGACGCTCGCGATGCTGAGATCGAACGCCTCGCGCGCCATGTCGCCGCTCTGGAACGCCGACTGGCGGAACTCGAGCGTGGAGGCGATCCTCCGGTCCGTCCAGGACGCCGTCCGCGACGGAAATCCGGACCGCGGCTTCCCTGAAGCGGTCCTGCTCGAGACGCTGGAACAGGACGCCGCGCTGATCGAGGGCATCGCCGCCTATCGCCGGCATCCCGGGCAGCGCAGCCTGGAGGATCCGCCCGCGGTGTGGGCCGAGGGGGGTTCGCGGCTACTCGATTACGGCACCGGCGGCGGCCGGCCGGTGCTGTTCGTGCCCAGCCTGGTCAACCGCGCCTATGTGCTCGACCTGATCGAGGGGCATTCGATGCTGCGCTGGCTGGCGGCGCGGGGCGTGCGGCCCCTGCTGCTGGACTGGGGCTGGCCGGCGGAAACCGAGCGGCGCTTCACCCTGACCGACTACGTCGCCGGGCGGCTGGAACGGGCGATGGCCGCGGCGGCGCGGATCGCCGGGGCGCCGCCGGTGCTGGCAGGCTACTGCATGGGCGGCACCCTGGCGGTGGCAGCGGCGCAGCGCCGGCCGGACCTGATCAGCGGCCTGGCCCTGCTGGCGGCGCCGTGGGATTTCCACGCCCCCGACCCGCAGCGCTCCCGCCAGGCGGCCGAGGCGCTGCCTCTGCTGGAACCAGCGTTGGCCTTCAGCCAGACCCTGTCGGTCGACCTGCTGCAGACGCTGTTCGCGCTGCTGGATCCCTGGAGCGTGGCGGCCAAGTACCGCGCCTTCGCCCGCATGCCGCAGGACAGCGAGCGGGCGCGGCTGTTCGTGGCGCTGGAGGATTGGGTCAACGACGGCGTGCCGCTGGCCGCCGAGGTGGCGCGCGCCTGCCTGCGCGACTGGTACGGCGAGAACGCGCCCGCGCGCGGATCATGGCACATCGCCGGCTTGCCGGTGGAGCCGCAAGCCATCGCGATGCCGGCGTTCGTCGCCATCCCCGACCGCGACCGCATCGTGCCACCGGAATCGGCGCTGCCGCTGGCAAAGCTGATCCCGGGCGCGATGCTGCACCAGCCCGCCGCCGGCCATATCGGCATGGCAGCCGGGGCGCGGGCCGAGCCGGCGCTGTGGCGGCCGCTGCTGGCTTGGCTGGAGGGCCTGGGGCGGCAGTCCGAGGCAACCCGCTAGGCCAGCCCGAGGAACACCGCCAGGGCACGGTTGATTGCCTGCATGATGTCCTCGTCCATCCGGCCGACGATCGGCCCGATTTTCGTCAGGCGAACCGTCTGCGGCCGATCGATGGCGACCTGCGAAGGCACAAGCAGACCAGTAAATATCCCCCGGCAGAGCCGGGGGCTTTATAGTGTTGGCCGCTCAAAGCGGCCGGGCGGGTCGCTGACGCGGCCCGTTGAGTGTGAGCCGCTCAAAGCGGCAAGCGGGACCGCTAACGCGGTCCCGGGTTCAGTTGGCCACTAAAGTGGCCGGTTCAG
>NZ_NHRY01000112.1 GCF_002937115.1 Rhodopila globiformis
ATCGGGGCGGCAGTCAGACGGGGCATGAAGGCTCCGGTGAATCAGGGCGAGGCGTGAGCCTGTGGCCTGCCATATTCAGGCCGCTCCTGACTCGCCAGAACGGCTCCTGACGGCGGCTGGTCACGGCGATTGCCGCCAGACTGTGGCAAACCAGACTCACCCGCGCCGGGCCACCCATCAACGGAGTCGCCACTTCCGGCGAGGTGTACTAGATTCTTGTGGGTTAGAGTCTAAGTTAGGCTCGCCGTAAGCGACTGTTTCAGAAACTGGAATCGGCGTTTCCGGTTCCTGATGGCACGAGCCTGGGGTTCCTGATGGCACGTGCCTGCCGGTTCCCGATGGCACGAGGGTTTCCACAGCTTGTCCACAAGCCCCTGTGGATAACCGGGCGCTGACGAACGCGAGCAGTTCGCGCCCGCCGACCTCGTATTCGATGGTCAGGCGATAGCCGGGCAAAGGCTGTCGGCGCACGATGTCGCGCAGCTCGAAGGCGAACCTCTTGAAGGGCGAGAGGCTGGCCGACTTGGCGTGCAGGTGCCGGAAGTCGAACCGCCAGCCGGCGGGCTGGTTGCCCGCGTGCTTGCGGACGAGCCGATAGAGCCAGCGTTCCAGCCCGCCGGTCAGGCGGAAATAGGTGCGGTCGATGGTCAGGACGAGCGCGTCGTCTAGGACGGCGCGATAGAACCAGTCCGGCACGATCAGGTCGATGCCGGCGGCGTGGCCATGCCCGTCGGCGTGCTCGGTCCATTCGTTTATCCAGGAGAAGCGGTGCAGTCGCCGTTCCGCCGCCTGACGCAGTGATGTGGCGACCGTCGTCGATTGGAGCCGGTCGAGCGCGGCCTTCAGGCGGTGATAGTCGCGGACGCTCGTGCCGCGTCCAATGAAGGTCAGGATCTCGTAGGGCGTGGCCGCCATCAGCCGCGATGTGCGGATCCCGGCGTCGCGCGCCTCGACGATCTGCGAAGCCGCCCAGATCAGGACATCCGCGTCCCAGATCGTCGCCATGCCGTGCTCGGGCACGGCTTCGACCCGGATGGTGATGTCGTTCATCCGGAAATCGATCGGCGTGGTGCGATGCGTCTTGGCGAGGCTGAAGAAGGGGTAGGCCATGAGGTCCTGCGCGTCTCGTGGCGCGAGATCGCCCGGCAGCGCCCGGAAGAGTTCGAGCTGCTCGCGTTCCGAATTCGGGCGATGTCGCGCAGACATGACGAAGGTCAGCGGCGCGGAATCGCGGCGCGCGCCAGCGCGTCGGCGGTGTGGCGCTTGGCGGGCAGGACCGTCGAACGGCCGGGGTCCGAGGTGGACGCCTTGGCGCCGGATTCGACCCAGGCTTGGAGGTCTTCGAGGCGGTAGACGACGCGACCGCCCAGCTTCGAATAGCGCGGCCCTGTGCCGTAGATGCGATGCTTCTCGAGCGTGCGGATCGACAGGCCAACGATGCGCGCCGCCTCCGGCGTGCGCAGATAGCGCTGTGGTAGCCCCGCGACGGTGGTGGACATGGGATACCTCCGTGATCCTGTGAGGGGCCGCCGGATGGCGGCGGCCGTCGCGGATCACGTTCGGCAATCGAGCGGGCGAGGAGGGATGGTGAAGTCGAGGATGGCGAATTCGCCACCCCTCGGGCGCGCGACGCTATTCGGGCGACTTGGATTTCAGCAGCTTGCGATAGCCGCCACGCATAAAGGCGAGGCCGGTGCGCGCCATGCGGATGGCCGCGTCACGTAACGAAGACGTCTTCCACGCCTCATCGGCGACGCGTCGGGGGCCGAAGACGGCCTCAGCGATCGCGCGGTAGCTGGCGCCATCCAGTCGAGCGTCGAGGGCTTGTAGGGACGCTATCAGGCGTTCGAGGCGTCGGGTTCGGGATCTTCGAGGGCATGACGTTCCTCGCGCCTGGGCTTCCCAAAACTGCACGACCGCTTCGGCCCGGGCCGCGGTCATGGCGTCGAGCGGAATGATGGCGGCCAAGGAAGCGCCAGCTTCGGTTCCAGCCGTCACCCAAAGCTGGTGGAGGCCCGCTTCGCTCCGGACGATGAGATGGGCGCCGTCCTCGGCGTCGCGGCGAACCAGCTCGGCGGGGAGATCGGACAGGGTGAGAGCTGACGGGGTCGCGCCAGGCGGCGCGGCGGCGAGGATGACGACCGACGCCAGTTCGTCGGGCCGCCAGAAGGCGGGCGACTGATCGGCGCGGGCGTCAGGGTCCGCCAGGAAATCGTAACCCCCAGACGGCGGCTCGGGCATCTGCGCCGTCGTCGTCGGCTGCGGTCCGATAATCGGCCCCGTACTCGGGATTGCGCCGCAGGAACTCCCAGGCGAGCCCGGCGGATTCAAGTGTCTTGGCGTAGTCGTAGGCGGCAGGAGACCGCCAATCCTCCTTCGACATGGTCGGTCTCCGCTACGGAACGACGTGATGCCTACGGTTGCGAGGACTGAGGTGTGGGCGAGTCGCCGGATGTGAAGTCCACCTGCCGGCATCGCGCCATGCCGGAATCGGCTCGGCGGAAATATGTCGATCCGTGATCCCGGGACCGGACGGAGACGTAAAGCCGGAGTCGCGGTTCGGTTCAGTTCGGCGTCTTGAGGAGATCTCGATAGCCCTGGGCCGTCAGCCAGCGGGCGCGCGCCAGATGCGATTCATAGGCGCTGCGCGCGCGCGCCGGTTCGCGCGCTGGGTCGATCCCCAGCACGATATGCGCGGCCTCTTCCCAGGGCGCGCCTTCGTCGGCGGCATCGAGCAGGCGCAAGTAGAGCGCGGCATGCGATCGGTCGTAATCCGTAACGTGCGTCGCGTTGGGCGCGGCGTCTGCGATCTTCGGGTGCATTGGCGCGGTCCTGATCGTCTTTCGTGTCCCCAGACGGAGGTCTGGCCCGGCGGTGTGGTTGATAGCGGACCTGCCGTCCCGCGAACACCGGAACCCAAGGCCGCGTATTATAATACGTAGCGCCAAAATACGCGATTGGTGTCCACCCTATGGATGGATATCCGGCGAGTTTTTGGCGCAAATCTCAGACGATTTCGAACGCAAGCGGGTCTCAGCCAGGAGGCCGTGGCTGAGCGGATGGGTGTCGATCGTGCTCATGTGAGCAGTATGGAACGCGGTCAGCAGAACGTCACGCTACTGACGCTTTGGCTCGTGTCTCAGGCGGTCGGCGTGAAGCCGGCGGCACTGTTTGATGAGGATTTCGCCGCGACGGTCCCCGAAGACATCTCGGAGAGCGATCCGCCGTCCTGATCACCTGAACGGAAAACCCCGTCCGGCGGTTCCGGACGGGGCTTCACGTCGTCGTGTCAGTCGCCGTTGGTGCGGCGGCTGCGCGACCAGATCAGGGTGAACCCCTCGCCGTCCTCGTCATCGACCAGGTTGGCGTAGATCGGCGCGTTGAAGCTGGGGTCATCCAGCTTGACCGAGAGATAGTCGCGGCCCTCGTTCGAGCGCTTGGACCAAGCCGCCCCGATCTCCGCCCGGCCGACGAAGATGCGGTGGCTGGGGGTATTGTCGCTCGCCCGGTTAGCCTCCGGGACGATGCGCACGCCCTTGGTCTGAACGCTGAGGGTGACGATCTCGCCCTGCAGCTCGCTGCCGACCTTCTTGAAGGAACCGATGGTGGCCATGTCACTTCTCCTTGCTGTTTTCGAGCCCGCGACCATCGCGGCCTCGATGGCGATCGGCAGGCCGAGGACGATCGACGACGCACCCGACGGTCGGGGTCCCCATCGCCGCGCCTAGGGCGCTCGCGCGATGGGGTGGCCCGAGGGCCGCAGCGCAGCGGAGGACGGCGCCGGGGCGACTTTCTTGCCTCGCGAGGAATGGGCCGAACCGGGGTCCCGCGGGCTTGTCCCGTGGGGTGTTCGGTCCAGGGGAAGAAAGTCGATGCGGCGACGTTGCGGATCAGGCGATCGAGGCGCAGCCGGTCTTCGGCCAGATCAAGCCAAGGAGAGGCCCCGTGCTCGCGCGCGATGAACAGCATCCTCGGAGAGAGACGTGGCGGCCTTCGGTTCGCAGGAACAAGGGGTTGCGGCGCTCGAGGGGAGAGAAAGAGCCTCTGGCGCAGAAAAAGGGCGGAGAAGCCTGGGTCCCAGAAGGCGAGGCAAGCGACGCTATATCAGCCAGCATGCTGCTCGACGGTGGGTAGAGACCGCGCCCTGGCTTCAGCCACACGTAGGTGCTCGCGCTTCATTCGTCTGAACGACGCCGCCGTTCAACGCCGACCTACTCAAAACTCAACTGCGATGAGGGTGACCGGGGATCAGGAGATCCTGGGCGTTGTCGCCATCTGCGGCTGATCTGACATCGCGACAGAGGCACGGCTGACGCTGGACGGGTACGCCATCCCAGCGACTCGGACGACAGCGGTCGCTCCGATGGAGATCGCGCCCACAATGGCAAACACCTCTCGCCAGCCTTCGGCCGGGACGCCGATCCGGCCCAGTGCGAGCGTGGCGTGGTAGCCTGCGATAGCTGCGGGCGCGGCGAAAACGAGCGCGATGAGTCCCCGTAGCATGGGTGACGCAAAGATCGCGAAGATCGCTTGGCCGACGACCAACGTGATAGCGCCTGCCGTAAACCCGACGATCAGGCCGCCGACGACACCCGCTCCGCTATGATAGGCGGCGAGGCCCGCGGTCATGCCGGCGAAGAACGGCAGCGCATAAACGGCGAGATTGAACATCAGCCAGCATAGAAAGCCGATGCCGAAGATGCTGAGAACGATGCCGATAACGAGCATGGTGGCGAACTCCACGACCGAGTTGGACGTACGGATCGCGCCTTCCACCACCACCATGGATGCGAATATAGTCGAAAAGAGCCGAAGGCGTCAGCAGAAATCCGGCATGGTCGTTTGTTTGGAGTGAGGCCGCCAACGGCGCTCACGCGCCGCCCTTGCCGAACTTCCAGACCGGAATGCCGAGCTTCTTTGCCTTGTCGGCAAGGTTTTCCTGGATGCCTGTCCCCGGGAAATGCAGCACCCCGATCGGCAGGGTCTCCAGCATCGCGTCGTTGCGTTTGAACGGCGCTGCCTTGGCGTGCTTCGTCCAGTCGGGCTTGAAGGCGATCTGCGGCACCTTGCGGTTGTCGGCCCATTTGGAGGCGATCAGCTCGGCGCCCTTTGGCGAACCGCCGTGCAGAAGCACCATATCCGGGTGCTTGGCGTGGACCTGATCGAGCTTGGCCCAGATCAGACGGTGATCGTTGAAATCGAGACCGCCGGTAACGGCCACCTTCGGCCCGGCCGGCAACAGCGCCTCCTGGTCGGCGCGCTTCTTCGCGGCGAGAAAGTCGCGGCTGTCGATCATCGCGGCGGTGAGATGGCGATGGTTGACCTTCGATCCGCTGCGCGGCCGCCAGGCCGAGTGCGTGTGCCGCTCGAACTGGTCGGCGGCCTGGTCGCGCATCAGCTCGAGGACGTTGCGACGCTCGATCAGTGTCTGCCCTTCCGATGTCAGCCGTTCGAGTTCGACGGATTTGACCTCGCTGCCGTCCTGTTCCCGCTGCGCGCGTTGCTGCGCCATCTCGTTGTCGTCGAGTTCGCGCTCGATCCGGTCAATGGCGCGGTGGAACACATTCACCGTCGACCAAAGCAGATCCTCGAGGTCGGGTTCGAGGCGGGTCTCCGCGAGCGCCACCACGAGGGCGTCGAAGATGTCGGCGACGCTGCCGGCGAGAATGTGCGGTTCGGGAAGCGGCCGTGGGTCGGGTTCATCGTGGAAGGGTCGGTAGCCGTAGAGCTGGAGTTCCTGGAGAACGCGGTCGGTGGGGGATTCGTTGTGGCGGGGCTCGAATTCGTCGTCGTGGTCGATGGACATCGCGGCTTTCCTCGTCGGATCGGCCGCGCCCATCGCGGCCTTCATGGCGACGAAGGCGCCGGGCGGGGCGGACTTGCACCCGCAGCGAAGCGAAGGGCCGAAGCGGTAGCGGAGGATGGCGAAGGCCGGCGATTTTGGTTCGCGATGGAAAGGCGCGCAGCGCCGCCGGAAAATCGTCGGCCGCAGCCATTGCCGGGCCGCCGCGCTTGGCGCCCGATCGCCCTCTCCGGAAGGCCGTGGGCGTGGTCCTTTCCGCGGCACAAGGAAAGCCTGGCCATACGCCGTCGAAGACAGCCCCACACGCCATCCCCGTTCCGGCTACGCCGCAAGATCCATGAAACGGGCGACGTCCTGCGCTGCGATTTGCCCTCGGATCGCCGCCCGTAGTGCATCGATCCCGAGCAGTCTCAGGTCTTCGTTGAAGTCGCTCATCTCGGGGGAGAGCACCAGGGCCTCGATCCCGGCCGTGTGTGCCCTGTCGAGGAGCGTCGCCACCGCGGCATCGCCTGCCGGATCGTTGTCGCGGGCCACATAGAGGCGCCTCAGCCTGTCGGGAAACAGGACGGCGGAGAGGTGCGCTGCCGATAGTGCTGCGACCATCGGCATGGTCGGCAGTACGCATCGCAGCGACAGCATTGTCTCGATGCCTTCGCCGGCGGCGAGGACCTCGCTTGCGACGCCGAAGCGCACCGCATGGCCGAGGAGATCGCCCATCGCCCGTCTTGGCGTGTCGATCGGCGCCTTGCCGAGCGTCGCCTCGTTGAAGCCGTCAGGGTCGAGCCAGGTGCGATGGGCGCCGGTCAGGTGACCCGAGAGATCGGTGACGGCGGCGATCATCGCGGGCCACGTCTCGGTCGGGCTGTGCTCGTCCGGCCGGTAGTAGCAGCGCGGATGGAAGCGCAGACTGTCGGTTCCGTGCAAAGCCGTAATGCCGCGTTGGCGCAAATACGCTTCCACGGCAGTGCGCTCGATTGGTTGCGACATTGCGAACAACCGGCGCGCCGCTTCGGACGATCCGGCCGGCGCATCAAGCCTCGCTGGAGCGCCGTTCGGCCGCCGTGATGGTTCAGCAGGTTGCGGAAGGCTCAGGAAGCTGCGGGCTTCATCAGCAACGTCCTTGAAGTCGGTCAGGCCGCGGCTCTCGCGGATGATGTCGAGCAAATCGCCATGCTCGCCGGTGGCGGCGTCGGTCTTATGTTCAGTTGAACATAAGACCGATTATGTTGCGCCGCGTGTTATGTTGCGGCCCCGCGCTGGGCGGCGATGTTGCGAGGGATCGGCAGCTTCTCCGCAACATAACCTCAGCCCATCGGGAAGGGTCGCGTGATGCCCCGCGACG
>NZ_NHRY01000113.1 GCF_002937115.1 Rhodopila globiformis
GTCATGGCCCGGCTTGTCCGGGCCACCTATTCCAGCACTTGTGCCGCGACAGGTGGCCCGGACAAGCCGGGCCATGACGAAAGGGAAACGCCGCGGCGGGCCGTTTCCGAGATGTGTGCATTGCGTAGGGACACGCCCGGCCATGACGGTGACTCACCGACGCGAATGGAGCGACCATCCATGTCTGACCGCCCCATCCTGGTAACCGGCGGCACCGGCCAGCTTGCCTCGGCCCTCGCCGCCGCCGGAAGCGGCATCCGTCGCGTCGGCCGCCCGGACTTCGACTTTGATCGGCCGGAGACCATCGAAGCCGCGTTCCGCGCCGCCAACCCGCGGCTGGTGGTCAACGCCGCCGCCTACACCGCGGTCGATGCCGCCGAAACCGACCCGGACGCCGCCTACCGCGCCAACCGCGACGGACCCGCCATCCTCGCCCGCCTGTGCGCCGAGGCGGACATCCCGCTGATCCACGTCTCCACCGACTACGTGTTCGACGGCGACAAGCCGGAACCCTACGTCGAAACCGACCCGGTCGGCCCCCAGGGCGTCTATGGCGCGTCCAAGCTGGCGGGGGAGGAAGCCGTCATGGCCTCCGGCGCCAGGGTGATCATCCTGCGCACCGCCTGGGTCTATGCCGCCACCGGCAAGAATTTCGTCCGCACCATGCTGGCCGTCGGCAAGACCCGCGACCGGCTGACCGTCGTCGGCGACCAGCACGGCTGCCCGACCACGGCGGCGGACCTGGCGGACGCGATCCTGGCGATCGTCGCCCTGATCGACCGCACCGGCTGGCAGGCGAGCTACCGCGGCATCTTCCACGCCGCCGGCACCGGCGCGACCACCTGGCACGGCCTGGCCGTCGCCACCTTCGAGGAAGCCGCCCGCCACGGCGCCAAGGTTCCCGAGGTCGCGGCGATCACAACCGCGGACTGGCCGACGCCGGCGAAGCGCCCGGCGAATTCCCGGCTGGACTGCACCCGCCTGCACGCCGTATTTGGCGTGCGCCTGCCGCACTGGCGGGAGAGCCTGACCCGGACGATCGACCAGATCTACGCCTCCGCGCCGCCCTGAAACCGCGCGGGGCCGGGTATCGGTTCCGCAGAGGAACGCCATACGATGCCGCGGTTGATTGAGATCGTCCTGTTTCTGGTGCCTTTCCTGGGTTTCGTGGCCTGGCGCCTGGTGTTTCCCTCCCCTTTGCCGCCGCTATGGCTGGTGGCGACCATGGCGGTGTTCGTCGCCGTGATGCTGGGCGCCCTGCTGTGGGTCTGGCACATCAACGCCGGCGACGCGAACCGCCCCTATGTCCCGGCGCGGCTGGAGCACGGGCGGATCGTCGAATCCCCGCCGAACCGGCCGCCGTGACGCGCCTGGACCCGACCCCGTTCGCCGCCGACGCGGCGCTGTCCGTGGTCTGGGACGCACTGCCCGAGGCCCGGGTCGCCGGCGGCGCGGTGCGCGACAGCCTGGCCGGGCGGCCGGTTTCCGACATCGACCTGGCAACGCCGCGCCCGCCGCAGGACGTCACCGCGGCACTGTCCCGGGCCGGCGTGCGGGTGGTGCCGACCGGAGTCACGCATGGCACCGTCACGGCGGTGGTGCAGGGACGGGGGTTCGAGATCACCACGCTGCGCCACGACGTCGAGACCGACGGCCGCCATGCCGTCGTTGCCTTCACTGATGACTGGCAGGCGGATGCCTCGCGCCGGGACTTCACCATCAACGCCATGTCGATGACGCGCGACGGCACGGTGTATGACTACTTCGGTGGCGTGGCGGACCTGGCGGCCGGCCGCGTGCGCTTCGTCGGCGACGCGGTGGCGCGCATCCACGAGGACTACCTGCGCATCCTGCGCTACTTCCGCTTCTACGGCCGCTATGCCAGCCAGCCGCCGGACGCGGACACCGTCGCCGCGCTGGTCGAGGGCATTCCCGGTCTGGCGCGCCTGTCGGTCGAGCGGGTGTGGGCCGAGCTGCGGCTGATCCTGGGCGCCGACGATCCGGCGGCTTCCGTGGCCTTGATGGTTCGCCTGGGCATCTGGCAGGCGGTGCTGCCGGAGGCGACGCCTGTCGAGCGGCTGGCCGGGCTGCCGGCCGATCCGATCCTGCGGCTGGCGGCGATGCTCAGCGGCGATCCCCTGGCGCTGGCGTTGCGACTGAAGCTGTCGAACCACGATCGCGACCGCCTGGTGCGGCTGGCGGCGACGCCCTCGGTGCGGGCGGAGGACGACGATGCCACGCTGCGCCGCCTGCTGGCGGACCACCGGACCGAGGACCTGATCGACCGGGTGTGGCTGGATGGCGGACCGGCGGCGCTGCGGCAGCGGCTGGCGGCGATGCCGCGGCCGGTGTTCCCGCTGGTCGGCCGCCACGTGCGGGCGCTGGGCGTGTCGCAGGGTCCGCGGGTGGGGGAGTTGCTGCGCGACGTGCGGCAGTGGTGGCTGGACGGCGGCTGTGTCGCCGATGCCACGGCCTGCCGGGCGGAACTGGCACGCCGGGCTTGCGCCGCGGGCTGATCTGCCCAACATGCGGGGCAAGAGGTGAACGCAATGGCGACTGTCGAGATCTATACCCAGCCCTGGTGCCCGTACTGCGAACGGGCGGTGTACCTGCTGACCAGGAAGGGCGTGCCGTTCCAGGAGATCGATGCCCCGAACGGCTCGCAGGCGCGGGCCGAGGCGCGGCAGCGGTCCGGCGGCCGCACCACCGCGCCGCAGATCTTCATCGACGGCCGGCATATCGGCGGCTGCGACGACCTGATGGCGCTGGACCGCGCCGGAAGGCTCGACAGCCTGCTCGGGTTAGGGTGAAATTCAGTGGCAGTCCATCCGCCGGGGTGCGAGAGTGCGAACGGACAGCGTAACAGGAACGCTTGCCCACAGGACGCGGCATGATTCACTACCAGTTGCGGTGCAGCCAGGATCACAGTTTCGATGGCTGGTTCAAGGACAGCGCCACCTTCGAGAAACAGGCGCAGCTTGGCCTGATCGATTGCCCGGAGTGCGGCAGCACCGAGGTCGAGCGGGCGCTGATGGCGCCGGCCCTGGCCCGGCGGGAGGCCCGGCGGGAGGCGGTGCCGGCGCCGGTCGAGGCACCGCAGCCGCCGACGCCGGCGGCCGAACCCGCGGTGCAGCCTGCGAAGGTGGCAGGCGGCCGGATACCGGCACAGATGGTGGCGCTGCTGCAGCGGATGCGGGCTGAGGTGGAGCGGACCTGCGACTATGTCGGGAACGACTTCGCCGAGGAAGCGCGGAAGATGCATCGCGGCGAGGTGGAGCATCGCGGCATCTACGGTGAGACGAGCGAGGAACAGGCGGAAAGCCTGGCGGAAGAAGGGATCAACGTCGCCCGCATCCCGTGGGTGCCGCGGGCGGACGGGTGACCGGGTTGGTTGTGGCACTGGGGTAGCGGCATTGGGGTAGCGGCGCTGGGGTAGCGGCGGAGGCGCCGTTGCCCCATCGTTATGGCCGGGCGTGTCCTGGCCATCTGCGCACGAACGGCGGAGGGTGGATGGCCGGGATACGCCCCATGGGCGCCCATAACGGGGCATGAAGCACGGTCGTTCCCACCACGTCATGGTGGGCGCAGGCCCACCATCTGCGCCTTCTGCCGATACCAGCACCGCAAGGCGTGGATGGCCGCCATGACGGCGGAACGGTTCGCCGCGCCCGGCCCAGAGGGTGAGACAACGGCCTTGACGGTGAGGGGACAGCCCTGATCCAAACGGAATGAACAGCCCTCACCCCAGCCCCTCGATCCGCATCAGGAACTGTTTCTTCCGCTCGTGCCGGGTGCGGATGTCCGCGAGGCGGCGGGTGAATTCCACGGTCTTGCCGCGCTCGTTGGCGATGACCTCCATGTCCGCCAGCATTTCCGCCGCCAGGTCGTAGCCGTTGGCATTGCGGCGCTCGATTTCCGTTTCGATCTCCTGCCAGACCGACTCGCCGCGCCGGATCAGGGCGTCCAGGCGGGCGCGGCGCTCCCGTTCGGCCCTCTCCTGTTCCCGGCGGCGCTGTTCGGCCTTGCGCTTCGCCTCCTTTTCCGCCCGCTCGACCCGGATCTCCTCGGCCCGGGCGAGCAGATCGGCGGCGGTGCGAGGCGTGGCATCCGGCGTCCGCGGCAGGTCCGCCCGTACTTTCGCCCGCAGCTCGGCCGCCACCAGCGGATCGCCGTCGAACACGCGCAGCAGCAGCCGGTTCCTTTCGGAACTATCCAGGGCCGCAATGACAGCCTCGGCGGCGTTGGCCGGGACCGGGTCGAGGGCGCGCCGTTCCGCCGCGGCCTCGGCCAGGTCGGGGTCGATGCCGAAGAAATCCACGAAGGCTTCCAGCGCGCCGGTCATCGGCCCGATGCCAGGCAGCGGCTCGGGTTCGTCGGGCTCGATGCCTTCTTCCTCCACTGCCATCAGCCACAGCAGGTAGAACAGCCGGTTGTCACCGGCGAGAAGTTCGGCGCGCAGCGGCGCCAGCGCGGCGAGCCAGCCGGAACCATCGTCCTCGTCGTCCCCCGGGAACCCGCCGCCGTCGATATCCCGTTCGATGTTCAGGATGATCCGGTCGCCGGCGGGCTCGGCGCTGATCCCGTCGATGGCGTCGCCGATGTGGTCGAGCAGGCGGCGATCGACCAGATCCGCCGGCAGGCGAATCATCAGGTGCCGTGAGCCCCAGTTGGCGAAGTAGAGATGCAGGTCGAACCACTGCCGCATCAGCTTCAACGGATCGCCCCTGAAATCGCCCCAGTTGTATTCGTTGACGAAGCTGGTCGCGGTGATCCGCGCCCGGGTGGATAGGTCCCGCAGCGCGGCCTGGTCCGCGCGGGAGAGCGGGCGATCGATCGCCTGGAATTCGTAGTACTGGTACTCGCTCATCAGGAGTCTCCGCAGGAGCGGTCAGATCGGCGGCTGCAGGATCTCGTCCGTCGCAACGAGATCGAGCGCTTCCGCCAGGGTTTTCGCTTCATGGACAAGGAACCATTCCCCAGAGTCGTGCATCCGCTGGATGTTGAAACGGTCGGGTCCCATACGATCGATGCGGGCGAACGGCTCGTCGAATTCGTACCCGGTGTTGTGCGGAAAGCCGGAGCGGCAGCGCACCATGAAGCGATAACGTCCGCCCCGGTAGTCGCCGCTGATGTCGATCGGATAATTGGTTTCCTTCGGCGTGATCTCGGGCAGGTAGCGCGGCTTCAGGGGGTTGCTGATCACCGCCTCGCAGGCCGCGATGATGGCCTGTTTTTCCGGCTCCTTCGGCGACTCCGGGCTCGGCTTCCCCTGCACCCACATGTATCCTTTTCGTGGCATCGTCATCTCCGCGGGCTTCCGGCCGTCCGGAAAACATCAGCATGATCCGCCGGATTCCGGCAACGGCCTGGCGGTCTGCCACCGGCCCGACATTTACACCACCGCCGGTGTCGCTTACCGTCTCCGTCCACAAGCGAAGGCGAAAGCACCGCCCATGGTTCGTCCAATAACAGGCGCGATCGACTGCGATATCCATCCCGCGGTGCCCGATACCCGCGTGCTGCTGCCGCATCTCGACCCGTACTGGCGGGAGCACGTGCTGCGGCGCGGGCTGGAACGTGACAATTTCGAAATCAGCTCCTACCCGGTGAACGCGCCGATCAATGCGCGGCCGGACTGGCGGGCGCCGGCCGGGCCGCCGGGCAGCAGCCTGCATGCGTTGCAGACGCAATTTCTCGATCACTTCGATCTGGCGTTCGGTATCTGCAACGTCCTGCACGGTGCGCAGATGATGTTCAGCGAGGACCTGTCGGCTGCGTTCTGCCGCGCCATCAACAACTGGCTCGCTGCCGAGTGGCTGGACCGCGATCCGCGGCTGCGCGCCTCGATCGTGGTGCCGCCGCACAGCGCGGACCTCGCCGCCGAGGAAATCGAACGGATGGCGGGGGATAAACGTTTCGTGCAGGTGCTGCTGCTGGCGATGGCCGAGCTGCCGCTGGGTCGGCGGCAGACCTGGCCGCTCTATGCGGCGGCCGAGAAGCACGGGCTGCCGATCGGCATCCATGCCGGCAGCAGCTTCCGCCATCCGCCCAGCGCGGGCGGCTGGCCGTCGTATTACCTGGAAGATTACGTGTCCCAGGCTCAGGGTTTTGCCGCCGCGCTGAACAGCCTCGTGACCGAGGGCGTGTTCAACAAGTTCCCGGGGCTGAAGGTCGTTTTGATCGAATCCGGCGTCACCTGGCTGCCGGCGTCGCTGTGGCGGCTGGACAAGACCTGGCGCGGCGTGCGGGCGGAAACGCCGTGGCTGGAGACGCGGCCGACGGACATCGTGCGGCAGCACGTGCGGCTGACGCTGCAGCCGTTCGACGCGCCGCCGACGCAGCAGCAGATGACGGCGATCCTGGAACAACTCGGCTCGGAGGAGATGCTGCTGTTCTCGAGCGATTATCCGCACTGGCATTTCGATGGCGACGACGCGGTGCCCGAGGGCATTCCCGCGGATCTGCTGCGCCGGATCTGCGTTGACAATCCATTGAACACTTATCCCCGCCTGCGTTCGTGAAGGAGACGCGCTGATGAACATGACCGTCCTGGATCGCAAGCCCGACCGCAGCGCCCAAAGCCATCTCGGCTTCATCGACTGCGACGTGCATCCCTATGTGAAGGGGCCTGAGGATTTCGATCCGTTCCTGTCGCAGCGCTGGCTGGAGCACAAGCGCACCATCGGCGGCCGTGGCCGGCAGGGGCTGGCGAAAACCTCGATGTATCCAAGGATGTCGCCCGGCAGCGGCATGCGGATGGACTCCTGGCCGAAGAACGGCGGGCGTCCGGGCTCTGACCTGCCGTTGATGCAGGAACAGCTTCTGGACCTGTTCGACGTCGCCTACGGATTGCTGGCGCCCCTGGTGGGCGGCGCCGCGGCCGAGCGCAATGTCGAGTTCGGCGCGGCGATGGCGACGGCGACGAACGAATGGCAGATCGCGCACTGGTGCGATCCCGATCCGCGGCTGAAGGGCGCCGTGCAGGTCAACATCGAATGGACCGAGGCAGCGATTGCGGAAATCGAGAAGCGCGCCGGCGACCGCCGGTTCGCGCAGGTGAACATCCCGCCGCGCGGGCTGGAGCCCCTGGGCCGCCGCCGCTATTGGCCGATCCTGGCGGCGTGCGCGGCGAACGGGTTCCCGGTTTCGTTGCACCTGGGCGGAACCAGCGGCCACGCCAGCACCGGCGGCGGCTGGCCGTCGTTCTATCACGAGGAGCATCCGTCCTATGTGCAGACCATGCAGACCCTGGTAACGAGCTTGGTCTGCGAGGGCGTATTCGAGGAAATCCCCAACCTCAAGGTCGTTCTGGTGGAAGGCGGCTTCGCGTGGCTGCCGGCGCTGTGCTGGCGGCTGGACAAGCACTGGAAGCGCCTGCGCGCCGAGGTGCCGCATCTGAAACGATTGCCGTCGGAGTATGTGCACGAGCACATCTGGGTCACCACCCAGCCGATCGAGGAGCCCGAGCGCCCCAACGACATGCTTTCTACCCTGGAATGGATCGGCCCCGAGAGGATCATGTTCTCGACCGATTATCCGCACTGGGACCAGGACGATCCGCGCTATGCCTTCAAGGTGTCGCTGCCGGAAGCGTGGAAGAGCCGAATCTACCGCGACAACGCGCGCGCCGTGTACAACCTGGACTGAGCCATGAGCCGCCACGTCGTCGCCAGTGTCGAGGAACTCCCGCCCGGCAGCCGCAAGATCGTCTCGGTGAAAGGGCGGGAGATCGGTATATTCCGGATCGGTGACGACTTTTTCGGGTTGATCAACCGCTGCCCGCACCAGGGCGCGCCGCTGTGCCGCGGCGAGATCGTCTCCCGCCTGGTCGCGCCGATGCCGGGCGACTACCGGCTGACGCGGAGCGGGGAGATGATCCGCTGCCCCTGGCACTGCTGGGAATTCGACATCCGCACCGGCCAGTCGCTGTGCGACCCGAACAGTGTGCAGGCCCGCGCGTTCGACGTGGCGGTGGAGCCGGGCAAGGCGGTGGCCGAGGGGCCGTTCGTTGCGGAATCTGTGAAGGTGACGGTGGAGGATCTCTACGTCGTGGTCACGGTCTGACACCGGAAGGCGGGCGACGGCCGTTGCCGTATCGTCACGCCCCATGCCAGTCAGGATAAGGCTTCGGGCGGAGCAAGGGCTTCTCCCTCTCCGTCATGGCCGGGCGTGTCCCGGCCATCCGCCCCCCCCCCGCCGTCGAAGCGCAGATGGCCGGGACACGCCCTACGCAATGCACACATCCTGGAAACGAGTGGGAAATGACCGTAAAATCAAGTGCTTGCCTGGGCGCCAAGAGCGTTCCCCCATCGTCATGGCCCGGCTTGTCCGGGCCACCTGTCGCGGCACA
>NZ_NHRY01000114.1 GCF_002937115.1 Rhodopila globiformis
TCCCATTTGGTGTGATTTAGGCTCTCGAATTCGTCCATTGATGGAACTCCATCAGCGTGTGCTTTGGCGGCTCACGCTCCAGAGTTTCATTGATGGGCGAACCGGGGCCTACCCCCGCAAATGTCAAACTGCTGCTGCCTCCCCGGCAGAGCCGGGGGAACTCCCGGTTACGTTAGGCGATATCCTTTGTTATCAATGGGTTAGGGGAGATTTTTGTATATACAGAAACCTTTGGCCAATCCACTGATAACAAGAGACTTTTTCAGATAACCGGAGGTCGTTTCAGAGATGTGTGTACGCGGCAGCAGCGTAGGCCGGCCATCCACGCCTTACGGTGCTGATGTCGGCAAAGGCGTGGATGGCGGCCCTTCGGCCGCCATGACGACGAGGCAGCGACTGCGCATCCCAACCTACCTGCGATTTTCTGTAGCGTCTGTCAGCTGACAATAGCTGGCACGGTCCTGCTGCTGCCGACTTCGCTGACCCACCGCAACGTTGCCACCCCTCCACAGGAAGAACATTTCGGCTGCCACGTCACATGATCCGCGTGACAGGACGCGCATTGCCAACGCGGGTCGGGGTCGGCGCCGGCCGCCAGACGCAGGGCATCCCGTTGCGCGAGGCGGCCGCCCTCGGTGTCGCCCCTTTCCTGTTCCTCGATCTCCGCGAGAAGCAGGTAGACACGACGCTGGTTGAACCCTTCGGCGCGCACGGCTTCGATCTGGTTCCGCGCGTCCGAGACAAAGCCGGCTTCTAGCGCGGTCCGGGCCAGGAGCAGCCGGCTCTCCGGATTGGTCTCATTGCGCTGCGTCAATAGCTTGGCAGCCTCATAGCGCGATGCCTTGTCCGGTTCCTGAGCCAGTATGAACTCTGCCAGATCCGGATGCGGCGCGCGCCGCCAGGCGTCCGTCACGCAGGCACGCGCACGGCGCTCATTGCCATCGACGCGCAGGCGACGGGCGTAGGCGAGGACGGCGGGCGGAAAGGTCGGATCTTCTTTCCACGCCTGCTTGGCATAGCCGAGCGCACGAACCGGGTTGGGCTCGGCATCGGCCGCGGCCGTATAATAAACCGTCCGTCGCGCATCCTGGCCGATCAGATCAAGCGCTTCGCTCCAGTTTTCGGTCTGCAGCGCCAGTTCAGCGCGCTGCTGACGCAGCCATGTCGTGCCGGGACGTACCGCTTCGGCCTGATTCGCAATGGTCAGGGCCTCGGCCCAGTCCCGGCGGTCGATCGCCTGGCGCAAGAGTCCGCGCAGGCCCAGGAACCGTGCATCCTTCTGCCTTGTCAGCGACCGGAACGCCTCGTTGGCCTCATCCTCCCGGCCGGCCAGCCGGCTTGCTTCCGCCAGCAGCAACAGGACCTGCGGCGAGTCGCCAAGCAACTGCCGCGCCCGGCGAGCCTGCTTGCGAGCACCCGCCTGGTCCCCCGCCGCAAGGGCCACGAGCACGCGCGTGACGGCGGCCTCGCCGGCTCTCACGCGTTGACGGCGCCGCCATCCGGCGCCCGAGCGCGGAATCCTGGCGAGACCTGTGATGACGCGCAGCAGAATGATCACTGCGAGCACAAGCAGGATGACAGCCAGGATCGCGACGGGAGCCGATGTTTCGAACTCGAACGACCCAACGGTTGCATTGACCCGGCCGGGCACACTGGCCAGTAGCCACGCCCCTGCGATGAAGGCTATGGCGACGATCAGGAAAAGGAAGACCCTGCGCATCAGCTCTGACCAGCCATGTTGGCCAATGCGGCGCGCGCGTCCGCCAGCGACCTGGCTTCCTTGAGCCAGCCGGCCATGGCATCACGTGGCTGTCCTTTCAGCTCCTCAACGGTACTGATCGCGCCCTTCAGGTCGCCGGCGTCCAGAGCGTCGCGCGCATGACCCAGCGTAACGGCGGCCGGATTGCCCACCACGACGTTTTCCCCCCTGTGAACGGTGACCAGGCCCTGCGCCTGCTGCCAGATGCGATCCACGAGCGGAACAGACGTGTCATCCGGCTGCTTGGCCGCGATGGCGGCATGCTCCGACTGCGTGAACAACTCACGAAGCTGGATCATGGTAGGCGGCGCCGTGTGGGCGAAGCGCGCCACGGCCGGCGGCGCACCTGGAATGTCCCCAAGCGGGCGGCCTGCGGCGAGAGCAAGGGTGGCCTCCTGGATACGGGCCAGACGGTTCAGCTGGTTTGATACCGTATCGGCGCCGCCGGATGCTTTCTCCAGGGCCGCAACGCGCGCTGCCAGGTGATCCGTCTGCTGCCTGATGGCGTCCAGGCCCGTCTCGATATGCCCGGACAGCGAGTCGATTTTGCCCGAAACCGCATTCACCCGGCTGCTCAGTTCGGTCTGACCGGCACTTGCTGCCTGATCGGCATTTTTGAGCTGATCGCCAACCTTCGTCTGGAGCTGATCGGTGATCTTCGCCTGATCGGCGATCTTCGCATCCAGCGCATCGATGCGCGACGCGAGCTTGCCAAGATCCGCCTGGGGAACCGAGGCGACAGGCGCCGGACGCTGTTCCAGCCGGGTCAGACGGGCATCGAAGTCCGCGAGCCGTTGCTGAACGGCCGCCAGATCGGGCGCTACCGTCTGACGCGGGTATTCCCAGGCGGCGTAGATGCCGCCCGCCAGAACCAGGAAGCCCAGGCTGTAAAGCCAGGGCATGCCACTGCGCCGGCGCGGTTCCGGCGCTGGCGGCGGAGGCGTAACTGCGGCATCGGCGCGATCCTGTGGCGGAAGCGCGGTTGCGTCAGCAGCATAGTCTGCCGGCGCAGGTGCCGCCGCATCACCAGCGTGATCCGGTGGCGTGGGTTCGGTATGTTCACTCATTCAGCAGCGCCAGTATTGCTTCTTGGTTGGGCTTCGAGGCGACGCATATCTGCCGCCACGGGAGCTTCCTTAATGGCATGGCTGCGCGTTCACTGATAGACACTGCTTCGACATTGTTCACTGCCTCCCCAAGTCCCGCTTCGAGGACAAGACGCACAAAGTGCCTTGCCGTCTCTGTGGAGAAGAACAACGCGGCCGTCAATTGCCGATGTTGCAGATCGGATACGGCTTCCCGGGGCAAAACCGGAACGGGCGTCGCTTCGTAGGCGACTCGGCGAATGACGCGGAAGCCATGCTGTCGCAGAGCTTTGACCAGCGGGAAGCCCTGGTCGCGAGCCGTGGGGAAAAACAGGCTGCCATCCCCGGGCGACAGCGAGGCGGCCACCAGCGTCGCCAGGGCCGCCGCGTCGCCGTCGGCGTCGATGACCCGGCTGAACCCCGCCTCGGCAGCGCATGCGGCCGTCGCGGACCCGACGGCAAACACCGGACGGTCATGGCAGGATGGGGGACAAGCCGGCACGGCGTTGCGGCTGGTGACGAGGGTTGCCGCCAGGCGATCCGGCAGCCGGAAATCCGACCCGGTGGACGTGATAGCCAGCACCGGGGCGACCACCGGCAAAAAGCCCATGGCGACAAGCCGATCGGCCGTCTGGGAGGCACCTGGCTCCGGCCTGGTGATCAGTATGCGTTTTGCCGGGGCCGCACGCGTCAAGGAACCTCCAACAGGCAACATCGCCGTCTTTACGGATGCATCGTTACCCTTGTGCCACGCATTTCGCCGCGGGTGAAGAAGACAGGTTGCCGTGGCAGCCCCATATGGGCCAAGACACGCCCGGCGGCGTTCGGGTGACTCGAAGGACACGATGGGACCTGTTCTGGGGATTGAGGCTTCCTGCGATGAGACCGCCGCCGCGGTCATCGACGGCGACGGCCATATCCTTGCCGAAATGGTGCTCAGCCAGCTTGCGGAGCATGAGCCGTATGGCGGGGTCGTGCCGGAGATCGCTGCCCGCGCCCATCTGCGCTACCTGCCCGACCTGGTGCGCCGGGCCATGGCGAACGCCAACGTCTCCTATAAGGAACTCGGTGGCGTCGCGGCGACATCGGGGCCCGGGCTGATCGGGGGCCTGATCGTCGGGTCCCAGTTCGGCAAGGGCATTGCCATCGCCCATGATCTGCCCTTTGTCGCCGTCAATCATCTCGAAGCGCACGCCCTGACCGCCCGGCTGCCTGGCCTGGTCGATGACGGAGCGCCCTTCCCCTACCTGCTGTTCCTGCTCTCGGGCGGCCATTCGCAATGCATCGCGGTGATGGACCTTGGCCAGTACCGGCGTCTCGGCGGCACCGTGGACGATGCCGTCGGCGAGGCGTTCGACAAGGTTGCGAAGCTGCTCGGCGTTGGCTGGCCGGGCGGCCCGGCACTGGAAAGGATCGCCGCAGAGGGTGACCCGGACCGGTTTCCCTTCCCCAGGCCCATGCTCCGCCGCCCCGGATGCGACCTGAGCCTGTCGGGGCTCAAGACCGCGGTGGCCCAGGCGGTGGCCAGGCTTGGCGATGGACCTCTCGAGCGCGCGCAACGCGCCGATGTCGCGGCGAGCTTCCAGCAGGCCATCGTGGACGTGCTCGCGGACAGGGCGGTTCATGCCATGACAATGATGCGCGAGCAGTTCGCCGATGCCGATCTGATCGTGACGGCCGGTGGGGTTGCCTCGAACAAGCGGGTGCGCGCGGCATTGTCCGACGCGGCGGGCACATGTGGCTTTCGTCTGGTCGCGCCGCCGATCCGGCTTTGCTCGGACAATGCGGTCATGGTTGCCTGGGCTGGGCTCGAGCGGCTGCGGCGTGACCTCCGGGACGACGTAAGTGCTGCGACGCTGCCGCGATGGCCGCTCGAAGCGCTATCGCAGCGGTCGGCATGAATTACCGCCACGCCTACCACGCCGGGAATTTCGCGGACTGCTTCAAGCATGCCTTGCTGGCAGACCTTGTCGATGCGTTCGCGCGCAAGCCGACGCCTTATTTCGTGCTGGATACACATGCTGGAGTGGGCCGGTATGATCTGGAGGATGACGCGGCCCGGCGGACTGGCGAAGCGGACGCAGGCATCCGGCGCCTCCTGGCAAGCCAGCCGGCTCCTCTCAGGCGCTATCTGGATCTGGTGAGGAGCCTTGGCCTCTATCCCGGATCGCCCACGCTGATCAGGGCCCTCATGCGGCCCGCAGGCGCTAACTTAGCGGGCGAGCGGCACGGTCGTTGCCATACCGTCATGCCGGGCGCAGGCCCGGCATCCACGCCTTGCGATGCCGAACCAGACAAAGGCGTGGATGGCGGCCCTTCGGCCGCCATGACGACAGGAGCAGATCGCCGTGCCCGACCCCCTAAGTCAGCGCCTATGCTCATGCGCCCAGCCGATCGGCTGGCGTGCTGCGAACTTCACCCGGAAGACGTCATCCCCCTGCGGCGGCTGTTTCATCACGATCCCCAGGTCGAGGTGCATTTCCGCAGCGGATGGGACGCCTTGAAGGCCCTCCTGCCGCCCCGGGAGAAGCGCGGACTGGTTTTCATCGACCCACCGTTCGAGAGCCAGGACGAATTTGCCGTTGTGACGGAAGGGTTGAAGCGTGGACACAGCCGCTTCAGCCACGGTGTGTTTGCCGCCTGGTACCCGATCAAGCAGCGCGCCGCGGTCCGGGGCTTTCACGCGAATCTCAAGATGACAGGAATCCGCGATATCATCGCGATCGAACTTTACCTGCGGGCCCCGACCAACGCCGAGCGGCTCAACGGATGCGGCTTGCTGGTGATCAACCCGCCCTACCGGTTTGCGGAACAGGGGCAGGCGATCGCCGACGCGGTCCTCCGTGGTCTCGGCCAGGACGAAAGCGGTGCGGGTGTTGACGTAATCAGGATAGCAGATGAGTAAGGTTACAGTCGTCGGCGCCGGAGCCTGGGGCACGGCCCTGGCAATCCAGGCAGTGCGGGCCGGGCACAGCGTCACCCTGGTGGCCCGTACAGCGGAGGCGGTGGCTGCCATCGCGCGAAACCACGAGAATGGCCGGTTGCCGGGCGTGCGGCTTCCCGACTCGGTCACCGTCATGGATCAGCTTCCCGATGCATCGGATCTGCTCGTCTGGGTGGTGCCGACCCAGCATCTTCGCACGTCACTCCTGAAGCTGCGGCCGCCGGCCGGGGGCATCGTGATCTGCGCGAAAGGCGTGGAAGTCGGGACCCACATGCTGCCGCTGGAGGTCGCCGGCGACGTCACGGGCGACCGCCCGCTCGCGGTCCTGAGCGGCCCCAACTTCGCGCACGAGATCGCCGCTGGCCTTCCGGCCGCCACGGTCGTCGCCAGCGTGAACGCGGATCTGCGGGAGCAGGTGCGCGTCGCCTTCGGGACAAGCACGTTTCGCCTCTATGGCAATGATGATCCCATCGGCGCCCAGCTCGGCGGCGCGGCGAAGAACGTCATCGCCATCGCCGCGGGTGTCGTCATCGGCGCCGGCCTGGGCGAGAACGCGCGCGCGGCGCTGGTAACCCGCGGGCTGAGCGAGTTGTGCCGTCTCGCCGTTGCGCTCGGCGGGCGGGCGGAGGCCATGACGGGACTGTCCGGACTGGGCGACCTGATGCTGACCTGCACCGGGATGTCGAGCCGGAATTTCAGCCTTGGCCATGCGCTCGGGCAGGGCCGGAGCCTTGAAGCGATCCTTGCCGGCCGGACTGCCGTGACCGAAGGCGTCGCCACCGCCGCCGCCCTGGTCGCGCGGGCGGGAAAGGTCGAGCTGCCGATTTGCCAGGCGGTGGCCGAGTTTCTGTCGGGAAGGAAAACCCTCGATCAATCGATCTCAGAACTCATGTCGCGTCCTCAACGGGATGAGTGACAAGGCTCCGCACATGACCCGGCAGCATCAATTCAAGGCCCTGGCCCGGCGCGAGGTGCCCTTATGCTGAGGGGAATCCTGACCGTTGGCGGCTGGACGCTGGTCAGCCGCCTGCTTGGCTTCGCGCGTGACATGCTGATCGCGGCGTTCGTCGGCACCGGGCTGATTGCCGATGCCTTCTTTGTCGCCCTGAAGCTGCCCAACCTGTTCCGCCGGCTGTTCGGCGAGGGGGCGTTCAACGCCGCCTTCGTCCCAGCGTTCTCCGGACTGCTGCAGGCCGAGGGCAAGCAGGCCGCCAAGCAGTTCGCCGAGGAGGCGTTTGCCGTCATGGCGTTCTGGCTGGGGATCATGACGATCCTCGGCGAAATCTTCATGCCGTACCTGATGCTGGTACTGGCGCCCGGGTTCAGCGCGACGCCGGCGAAGTTCCAGCTTGCCGTCGACCTGTCGCGGATCACCTTCCCGTACCTGGTGCTGATCTGCCTGGCGGCGCTGGTCTCGGGCGTCCTGAACGGGATGGAGAAATTCACTGCCGCATCGGCCTCCTACGTCCTGTTCAATATCGTCTCGATCGCCTGCATGCTCTGGATGACGCCGTATGTGCCGACGATCGGCCATGCGCTTGCCTGGGGTGTGTCCTTGTCGGGCGTGGCCCAGCTTGGCCTGCTGCTGCTCGCGCTCCGCCGCGGCGGCATGACGCTGTCGATCCCGCGGCCACGGCTGACGCCACAGATGCGGCTGCTGATGCGGCGCATGGCGCCCGGTCTTGTCGGCGCGGGGGTGACGCAGCTCAATCTGGCGGTCGACGTGATCATTGCCAGCCTGCTGCCCGCCGGCACCGTCTCGGTCCTCTATTTCGCGGACCGGGTGCAGCAGTTGCCGCTGGGCGTGATCGGGACGGCGGTCGGAACGGCGTTGCTGCCGCTGCTGTCGCGCCAGGTGCGAGCCGGCGAAGCCGCGGCATCGCTCGACACGCTGAACCGCGCGATCGAATACGCCCTGTTCCTGACGCTGCCCGCGGCGCTGGCGCTGATCGTCTGCGCCTACCCGATCATCCTGGTCCTGTTCGGCCATGGCGCCTTCAGTCTGGAAAGCGCGCGCCTGTCATCCCAGGCCCTGGCGGCCTACGCTGTGGGACTGCCTGCGTTCGTACTGGTCAAGGTATTGGCTCCGGCCTTCTTCGCGCGGGGCGATACCAGCACGCCGGTGAAAGTTGGCATGGCCTGTGTCGGGCTGAACCTGACGCTCAACGTGGCCTTCATGGTTCCGCTCGCGCATATCGGGCCACCTTTGGCGACCAGCGTGGCGGCGATCTCCAACGTCATCGGCCTGGCGACCATCCTGCTGCGGCGGGCGCACCTGAAACCAGACCACCAGCTCATACGGCGCCTCATCGGGATGATCGGCGCGTCGCTGGTGATGACAGGCGGGTTGATCCTCGTACGTATACACCTTTTCGCCGTCGCGCCTCACGGCTGGCCGCGCTACGCCTCCCTGGCGGCCCTGATCGTGACAGGCCTGCTGGGCTATGCCGTCGCCGTGCCCGTGCTGGGCGCCTACAACCTACGGGACATCAAGCGTGTCATGTCCCGCCGTCGCTTGCAGAGCGTGAATAAATCGGCCACCAGTCCGGTCATAACGACAGAGACCTAACAGTATGCAGCGTGTCTTCTCCGGCATTCAGCCGTCCGGCATCCCGACCCTGGGCAATTACCTCGGCGCCCTCCGCAACTGGGTGAAGTTGCAGGACGATCATGAGTGCATCTGGTGCGTCGTCGATTTGCATGCGATCACGGTCTGGCAGGAACCGGAAGCCCTGCGCCGGCAGTCGCTGGAGATGACGGCTGTCCTGCTGGCTTGCGGCGTTGATCCGAAGCGGCACATCCTGTTCCTGCAATCGGCGGTCCGGGCCCATGCGCAGCTTGCCTGGATGTTCAACTGCGTCGCCCGTCTCGGCTGGCTGAACCGCATGACGCAGTTCAAGGACAAGGCGGGCAAGGATCGCGAGAATGCCTCGTCAGGCCTGTATGTCTATCCCAACCTGATGGCGGCGGACATTCACGCCTATCACGCGACCCGGGTGCCAGTCGGCGACGATCAGCGGCAGCACCTGGAACTGGCCAACGACATCGCCCAGAAGTTCAACCATGACTACGGGGTGGAGTTCTTCCCCGCCATCGAGCCGCTGATCATGGGACCGGCCGCCCGCGTCATGAGCCTGCGCGACGGCACCAAGAAGATGTCGAAATCCGATCCCTCCGACCAGAGCCGCATCAATCTGAACGATGACAGCGACACGATTGCGCTGAAGGTTCGCCGCGCCAAGACCGATCCGCTCCCGCTGCCGGCGGATGTCTCGGAACTGGCCGATCGGCCGGAGGCGAGGAATCTGGTGGGGATTTTCGCGGCGCTGGCGGAAACCGACCACGCCGCGGTGCTGAAGGACTACGGCGGACAGGGCTTCGGGACGTTCAAGACGGCGCTGGCGGACCTGCTGGTTGAGCGGCTGTCGCCCATCGCCGCCGAGACGCGGCGGCTTCTGGACGATGAGGCGGCACTCCTGCAGGTTTTGGCGTCCGGCGCCGAACGGGCTGAGGCCATCGCGAATCCCATCGTCCGTGAGGCCGAGCGCCTGGTTGGCTTCGTGAACGTCCGCTGACCCAGCATCCGCCAGGATCAAGGACCGAACACGGTCCCCGGCCGTTATACGCCGGGGACGTTCGGGGCTTGCGGGGCGGGATCGATCAACGCCGGCCCGCCGCGTTCGATGCGATAGACCGCCAGGCCGCGTCGTACCTGGCCATCGGGCATGAACATCAGCCAGCCATCAACGCCAACAAACCCGGCCGGCTGGGTCAGTATGGCCGTATCGGCACTCCCGCGGCCAAGGATCACCGCGGCGATCGAGACGGAATCGAATGCCAGGTCGGCCAGCGGCGATGGCGGCGTACCGTACTTCGCGGTGTAGTCCCGCTCCAGGTTGCTGCGTGAACTGGTGTCCGGGGCCGCGTACCACGCCCCGGAAACGGCGCCTGACCCGCTGGCCGGACTCGCCCATAACGCCGGTCCGATGATCTGCACCATGGAGCGGTCTACATCATAATACGGCAGGACAGCGGCGAGCTCCTGCAGCGCCTCGCCGGTATCGGCGAGGAGGAGTACATTGAACGGCGGGGGCGGAATAGGCGTCCTGGCCAGTTCCTGCGCTTCCCGGCGTCCCTCGGGCGTGCCCAGGGCACGCGCCTCTTTCACCTTCGCGTCAATCGGTCCCCGCCGATCGGCGTAATCGGATACGTCCTTCGTTGCTGCCGTGATGGATGCCATGCCGGACGAATGCATGCGGATTGTCGCCGGCGGCAACCGATCGGCTTCAAGCGCTTTGGTGAGGCCGTCCGCCATGGCGCGGCCGAAACCCGTCGAAGGCAGCAGGGCGGCGAACTGGTTCTTGCCCTGGGCCTGCGCGGCTGCCACCAGCCTGCGGATCTGCTGCCCCGGAGTTATGCCAAGAATCCATACGCCAGGTTGGGATTGCGCAGTATCGTTCGTGTAGGCGAGCACAGGGATGTGGGCACCCCGTGCAATCGGGGCGACTGATGCTGTCTCGGCGGAGGTCAACGGGCCGAGGATCATGCTGTCCCCGGCACGGACCGCGGCCTGTGCAGCCGTCGCCGCGCCCGCGGGAGAGCCGCCGGTGTCGATGACATCCAGCGTCGGTCCGCCATTCTGCGACGCAAGTTGCGCGGCCTGGAGCATATCCTTGGCGCGGTCGGCGAGCGGGCCCGTCAGCGGCAGCAGAATGGCGACCTTCTGGCCTGCAGCCGATGGGTTGCCACCGCCCATGCCGAGCGGACTTGCGCCGCCCGGTCCAATTTGGTTTCCCGGTCCGTATCGCCCTGAGAGCTGCTCGCCGCAGCCTGAGAGCGTCAGGACGCAGATAAGGAAGAGAAATGCCCGTTGCCGCATCGGCCACGTCTCCCGATGACCTGCGAGACGGCCAGCCCGACCCGCCGAATGGCCTTGTGCTTGTTTCCACGCCAATCGGCAACCTCGGCGATATTAGTACACGTGCGCGTGCGGTGCTGGGATCATGCGACCTGATCCTGTGCGAGGATACCCGCCGGACCGGGCGTCTTCTCACGGCCATGAACATTCATACCCGGACCGATGCGCTGCACGACCATAACGAGGACAGCAAAATACCGCTGGTGCTCGACAAACTTCGCGCGGGGCAAGCCATTGGCCTGGTGTCCGATGCGGGAACGCCTGTCGTATCAGACCCCGGCTACCGACTGGTGCGCGCCGTGATCGCCGCCGGCCTCCCGGTCAGCGCCGTTCCGGGGCCCAATGCGGCGATTACCGCGCTGATCCTGTCGGGCTTGCCCCCCTTGCCGTTCATGTTCCTGGGCTTTCCGCCACCTCGGCAGGCCGCGCGGCGGGTGGCTTTCGGTAGCCTGCGAGCGGCCGAACGCGCTGGTTTATCAGCGACCTTGATATGGCACGAAGCGCCGCACCGGCTGCTTGAGACCCTTGCTGACATACAAGAGACGTTCGGCGATCGTTCCGCTGCCGTAGCGCGCGAACTGACCAAGCGATTTGAAACGGTGGTTCGCGGCAAAGTGAGTGAACTCACGGCTTTGTTCACCCATGAGCCTGCGCGTGGCGAAATCACGGTACTGATCGGGCCTCCGGAGGCACAGGACCCGGAGGACCTGGACCAACGGTTGCGGGCGGCGTTGGCGACGCAGACCGTCAAGGATGCCGCCGCCCTGGTCAGCACCGCGACCGGGCTTCCCAGAAAGCTCGTTTACGCCCGTGCGCTGCAACTTCATCAGGAAGGTTAGCAACCCGCCGCAGCCGCGAGGCGGGCTGCCGCCCAGTGTGCGGCCTCGGCGACAACCGGGTCCTGATCGGCCTGCAGCCGCTGGGCAACGGGCAGCAAGGCCCGATCGCCGGAATTGCCGATCGCGATTAGTACGTTTCTGACGAAACGGTTTCGTCCGGTCCGCTTTATCGGCGAACCGGCAAACCTGGCGCGGAAGGTCTTGTCATCCAGACCCGCCAGATCCGACAAAGCCGGTGCGGCGAGATCGCCACGAGCGACCAGCTTTTCATGGGTCGTCGGCGTGGCGAACTTGTTCCACGGGCACACCGCCAGGCAATCATCACAGCCGTATATATGATTACCCATCAACGGCCTGAGCTCAGTGGGAATCGGTCCATGATGCTCGATGGTCAGATAGGAAATGCATCGGCTCGCATCCAACCGGTATGGTGCCGGGAATGCCCTGGTTGGACAGACATCCAGGCATCGCGAGCAGGAGCCGCAATGATCGGCTGACGGATCGTCACCCTGCAGTTCCAGGTCCGTGTAGATTTCGCCCAGCAGCAACCACGAGCCATACTCGCGTGAAACAAGGTTCGTGTGCTTGCCTTGCCAGCCCAGGCCGCTTTGTTGCGCCAGAGGCTTTTCCATCACCGGCGCGGTATCGACAAAGACCTTGACCTGGCAGGCGAAGCGCGAAACCAGGAATTGCGCCAGGTGCTTCAGGTGCCCCTTTATAATATCATGATAGTCCCGGTTCCGGGCATAGACCGATATGTTGCCGCAGTTCCGCTGGCCGGCCGCTGAAAGCGGGTCGTACGCCGGAGCGTAGGACATGCCCACGACAATGACACTTCGGACATCCGGCCACAGTGCCTTGGGCTGGCTTCGCTGTTGCTTCCTGTCGGCGAGCCATCCCATATCGCCATGATAGCCTGCCCGCAGAAAATGCGTGAGCCGTTCCCGCGCTTCAGGCGCCAGGTCCGCTGGACAAAAACCGACCGCATCCAGGCCAATTTGCAGGGCCTTGTCACGGATGCGGGTTTTGAGGTCAGTCGTGGTGCCGGTCTTCCGTACTGTGGTTTCTGTCAAAGCATAACCTTGCGGGCGCGATATGATAGATTATCCCCGGCCTCTGTAGGGAGGCACGTCCTGCGCCGGGAGCCAGGCGTCCGATGGCGCGGGCCCGGTTTGCCAGAAGATGTCAATCGGGATTCCACCCCTGGGATACCAGTAAGCCCCGATCCGCAGCCACACCGGATTCAGGAAATCGACCAGCTTGGCGGCAATTTCCATCGTACAACCCTCATGGAAAGCACCGTGGTTGCGATACGAGGCCATCAGCAGCTTGAAGGACTTGCTTTCGACGATCCAATCCCCAGGAATATAGTCAATCATGATGTGGGCGAAATCGGGCTGCCCCGTCAGCGGGCAGAGTGACGTGAATTCGGGACAGGTCAGGCGGATGACGTACGCTTTGCCGGGCGCGGGATTGGCCACACGCTCCAGCTTCGCCGCATCCGGGCTGCCCGGTTGTGCCGCGTGATGGCCAAGCAGCGTGAGATGGTCATAGGGCGTCTCGGTCATGGCAGCACATCCCCAGCCTGCCAGGCGGCTCGCTTGCCGGCTGCAAAAGCGGCAAAACCACCGGCCTGGATCGCTTGCCGAATGCCTCGCATCAGCGACTGGTAATAGGTGATGTTGTGCCAGGTGAGAAGCATAGGGCCCAGCATTTCCTGCGTCCGGAACAGGTGGTGCAGATAGGCTCGGCTATGGCGAGTACAGGCCGGGCACGGACATTCCGGATCCAGCGGGCCGGCGTCATCGGCATAGCGCGCGTTTCTCATGTTGCGGATGCCCGCAGAGGTATAGGCGCGGGCGGTTCGGCCGGCTCTGGTGGGGATGACGCAGTCGAACATGTCGATACCTCGCTGCACGGCGCCCAGGATGTCGTCCGGTGTGCCTACGCCCATAAGGTATCGCGGCGCATCGGCCGGCAGTTGGGGCACCGTGATGTCGAGCGTGGAGAGCATGGCCGCCTGCCCCTCTCCGACCGCGAGCCCGCCAACGGCGTAGCCATCGAACCCGATATCCTTCAGGGCCTTGACGGAACGCAGACGTAGATCGGGGAAAGTGCTGCCCTGGACGATGCCGAACAGGCCGTACCCGGGCCGCCGGGTGAATGCCTCCTTCGACGACAAGGCCCACCGCATCGACATTTCCATGGATGCTTCCGCGTCCTCATAGGTGGCCGGAAAGGCAGTGCATTCATCCAAAACCATTGTGACGGTCGAATCGAACTGCCGCTGCAGTTCCATGCAGATCGCCGGCGTCAACCGATGCCGGCTTCCGTCTATGTGGGACTGGAAGGTCACGCCGTCAGCATCGATCTTGCGCAGAGCCGCGAGCGACATGATCTGGAAGCCGCCCGAATCGGTCAGGATCGGCCCCGGCCAGTCCATGAAGCGGTGCAGGCCACCCAATGCGGCAATACGCTCGGCACCCGGCCGCAGCATGAGATGGTAGGTGTTGCCCAGCACGCACTGGGTTCCGGTGCACCGGACAGCGTCGGCCGTCATGGCCTTGACGGTTCCAACAGTCCCTACCACCATGAAAGCCGGAGTCTCGAGCGGGCCATGGGCGGTCTGGATGGCGCCGGCACGTGCAAGCCCATCCGTTGCCCGGACCTCGAAGCGAAATCGTTCGGTTGAGGCGCAGTTGAGGTTCATTGGCCCTGCCTAGGGCCGCGGCGTATCCCATGACAAGAGTCTTGTGGCCGGCCGCCTGACCGATTGAGAAGAGTAGATCGCTGCCATCTTCCTGGAACGCCTGCGACGGCCCGTCCCGGGCATATCGCCCGGATAGGAAAAAAGGCTTGACCAAACGCCCCAAAAAGTTGTATAGGTTTGCGTATGATCGGAGTGGTGCATTGGCAGCCTGCTCCGGTGCTGACCGGCTATCAGGTCACAGGCACCTTCCATTGGAATGCCGGACAATAGCTGGTCTTTCGCAGCTTCCATTCATTCAGTGTTGCTATTGAACAAGAGATTCTCACCAGAGGCAGACTCCGCGGTACTCTGCGGGTCTGGGCCGAGGAAGTACTAAGCAAGTCAGGCTACCGGCCTGCGTCCCATCAACTCTATCTGGTGTCGGAACTGGAAAACCTTTCGCGCGGCCTGTGCGATCGGCTTATGGTTCTGATGCCGCCCGGGTCGGCGAAATCCACCTATGCATCGGTTCTTTTTCCCGCGTGGTGGTTCAGCCAGCATCCGGCCTCCTCTATCATTACTGCATCGCATTCCGCGTTCCTGGCTGAACACTTCAGTCGCCGCGTCCGCGCCCTGATCATTGAGCGACAGCAATGCCTAGGATTTTGCGTGAGCAAGGACCAGCGCGCTGCTGATCACTGGACCACAAGTTGCGGTGGTGAGTACATGGCGGTTGGCGTCCGTGGCGCAGTAGCTGGCCGCAGAGCCGATCTGATCATTATCGACGACCCGGTCAGTTCCCAGGCGGATGCGGAAAGTCCTCGCCAGCGGGCCTATGTCTGGGAGTGGTTCAAGTCGGATATCATTACGCGCCTGAAGCCAGGCGGCAGGATCGTCCTGATCATGACCCGCTGGCATCAGGATGATCTGGGCGGACAGCTACTGAGCCAGGCTCAATCGGAATGGCGTGTGATTCGACTGCCGGCCCTCGCCGAGGCCGACGACCCGCTTGGCAGGCCGGTCGGTGCGGCGCTTTGGCCAGAGTGGGAAGACTACGGCGCCCTGACCCGAAAACGCCAGTTGATTGGCGAACGCGCATGGTCGGCCCTGTTTCAGCAAACACCTCTGCCTTCGACGGGGCGTTTGTTTTCAATCGACAAGATCGCGATCAGGCCAACGCCGGAGCCAGGCGCAATCAATACAGTTGTCCGCGCCTGGGACCTGGCAGCCACCGGCAACACCGGTCAAAACGACCCGGACTGGACTGTCGGCATCAGGATGCAGCGGAATTCGGATGGTCGCTACATCATTCTTGACGTTGTCCGCTTGCAGGGAACGCCGCATCAAGTGGAGGAACTGATCGTCAAGACCGCACACAAAGATGGCAAGAACGTGATCGTGGCGATTCCGGAAGATCCTGGACAGGCGGGGAAAAGCCAGATGGCCTATCTTGTCCGCCAGTTAGCGGGATTCCATGTCGTTTCATCCCGCGAGACCGGATCGAAAGCAACCCGCGCGATGCCTCTGGCCTCTCAGGTTGAAGCCGGAAACATCTCGGTCGCCGCCGGTGACTGGAACCAGACCTTGATTGAAGAAATGCGTGATTTTCCCTGGGGGCACAAGGATGACCAAGTGGACGCCCTGGTGCGTGCGTTCACGACATTGACCGGCCGCCCAGGGATGGCAGGTCCGGTTCCCGTGTCGATCTTCAACCGCTAGCGCCACCGCAAAGTAACCGCGAGAGACGATGTTTGATACGCTCTGCGAACTGGTTCCCCGTGACCCGGACTATCCGGACCGCGTCCGACGACTGAGCACCCTTGGTCGTGTACTGAATGGCACCTTGTACGACGCCCTGCCCTATCATTTCCACGAGGAGCGGGGCCCGGGCGGAGAGTACATCCCCCTTCGTCAGCGGCGGCCGAGCGTCAGGTATCCGCTCTGCCGGATCGTCGTAGAGGACAGTGTGTCGCTGCTGTTCAGCGAAGGACATTTTCCAAGCATCGACAGCAACGACGCCCGTATTCGAGACGTATTCGCGGGCATCATCAAGGAAACGCGCCTCAATTTCGTAATGACCGAAGCAGCCATACGCGGCGCTGTCGGTTCAGTCGTGTTGCTGCTCCGGGTTCTTCAGGGCCGCATTTTTGTTGAGGTCCTGGACACACTGTATCTTACTCCCCAATGGGATCCACAGGCGCCCGATACGCTGGCATCTGTCGACGAGCGCTATAAGGTGTCGGGCGCTGACCTGATCGCCAACGGCTACGAGATCGACGATCCTGACGCGCAGTACTGGTTCGCACGCCGTTGGGACCAATCAAGTGAAACCTGGTTCCAGCCCGTTCGTGTGGGTTCGACGGTCGCTCCGGTGATCGATGACACCAGGACGGTGTCCCACAAATTGGGGGCAGTTCCTATTGTTTGGATCAAGAACCTGCCTGGCCTGCCTTCGACCGGCTATCCTTGTGACGGCGCGTGCACCTTCGCCGCGGCCATGCACACGCAGATCGAAATAGACTACCAGCTCAGCCAGGTGGGCCGCGGCTTGAAATACAGCAGCGACCCAACACTGTTGTTGAAGGATCCCGCATTCGTGGACGGCGACCTCGTGAAGGGCGCCGGCAATGCCCTTGTCGTCTCCGAGAAGGGTGACGCCCGGTTGCTGGAAATCGGGGGAACCGCATCGAGCGCGGTCATCGAGTACGTCCGGACCCTGCGGGAGCTGGCTCTTGAAAGCGTTCACGGTAATCGGGCCAGCCCTGAGCGTATGAGCGCCGCACAATCCGGACGCGCGCTGGAGCTGCTCAACCAGGGGCTGATCTGGCTTGCGGACAATATGCGCACGAGCTACGGCGAAGCGGGGCTGCTGCAGCTTGCGCGGTTGATCGTTCGTGCGTCGCAGGTATATCCCCTGGCTGTATTCGGGCAGGAAATCGCTCCTCTCGATATGACTGCTTCGCTCAGCCTCAAGTGGCCGCGATGGTATCCTACCACGGCCGATGATCGCCAGAAGGATGTTCAGTCCTTGACGGCCCTTGTCGCGGCTGGATGCATCAGCCGTGAAACCGCAGCCCGTACCATTGCAGCAAGTTATGATATCGAACATTTTTCGGAGGAAGTCAATTTTTCGGAAGTCGACGAAACATCATGAGCTGGAGATGGATGAAACACTGAACGACGAGCAGCCTGTTGCGATACAGGACCAACCGCAGGACCGCACCGCCGAAGATGAAATCAGCAAGCTTCACGCGCAGTATCAAGCCCGTCTGGTAGCGGCCGGCCTCCGGGCCGAAGCAATCAAGGCAGGAATGATCGACCTGGATGGGCTTAAGCTTCTCGATGCCTCTGCCATTGTGCTTGATGCCAACGACAGGATCGTCGGCGGACGTAAGCTTATGGAAGATCTTCGTCGGGATAAGCCCTGGTTGTTCGGGCCAACCTCTTCTTCGAGCATCGCGGCCGTGCCTGCATCGCAGCCTGTCCGTCAGAAGACTGCCCTCGAGATGACGGATGAAGAATATGCCGTTGCGCGGGCCGCCCTGACGAGACACCAATTCTAGACCATTCGTCGCTTCTGGCGAAACAACCAATCATTCGTAGGACACTTGATGGGTATCCAAAATTTTCCCGCCTCGCTGCAGCCGATCATCCAGCAAGGCTTCCTGGAGCGTGAATTTTCCCAGGCGCTGCGGTCGCGGCTCGGCTATCGGGCCTGCGCGGATCGCATCACTGTCGCGGCAGGGATCGGTGAAACCCTGACCAAGACCCGTGCCGGACTGAAACCCACGGTTACGACCCCCCTGGCGCCCGCCGCGAACACAAACTTTGACAATGGGCTGACGCCGACTTCATGGGGCGTAGAACAGTTCACGATCACAATCAATCATTATGCCGCGACAACCGATCTCAACGTGGTCGCGGAGCGTGTGGCCATAGCGTCGGTATTCCTGCAAAATGCCTACGTGAATGGCGAGCAGGCGGCGCGCAGCCTGGATGAACTTGGCCGAAATGCTTTGTTTGCGGCCTACATGGGCGGCAATTCGCGGGTTCGTACCACACTCGCGTCGGCGGGACCTACCGTTACGGTCGATGACGTACGTGGCTTCCAGGTTGTCTTCGTCAACGGCGTGCAGCAGAGCGTGAGCGCCAGCAATCCGATGACGGTTACCATTGGGTCGAACGCCTACACGCTGGTTGCGACGACGGTTGACACTACGAACGTCTCGACGGCTCCGAATGGCATTTCCGGCACGCTCACGCTGTCAAGCAACGTCTCTGTTTTGGACGGAACGGCAGGAAACACTGTAACCGCCGCGAACGCCTCCTCCATAGTGCGGCCGTCCCAGCGGACCAACACGTCCTTGCTCACCGCCTCCGACACCCTCACCATGTCGTGCCTCCTGGACGCCGTCGCCAAACTGCGTTTGAACGCGGTGCCGGAAATAGACGGCGCCTATAACTGCTATCTGGACCCGGTTTCGGCTCGCCAGTTGTTTGCCGATCCGGACTTCAAGCAGCTCTTCCAGGGCGCGACTTCGGCCAACCAGGTCTTCAGGAAGGGTATGACGAACGACTTCCTGGGACTGCGGTTTGTGCCGACAACCGAGGCGTTCGTGCAGTCGCATCCTACTCTGGCCAGCCTTATGGTCCGCCGGCCCGTGATCTGCGGGCAGGGCGCGCTGATCGAAGGTGACTTCGCCGGCATCGCCGCCGCCGATGTTGCGCCCGCGGACTCGATTGTATCGGTCGTCGATGGCATTGCTATGGTAACCCGCGAGGCGATTGATCGGCTGCAGCAGATCATTGCACAGTCCTGGTATTGGATCGGTGGCTTCTGCGCACCGTCCGACACAACGACGAATTCCACGACGATACCCACCGCGACTAACGCCGCCTACAAGCGCGCTGTGATCGTCGAACACATCGGCTAACAAGAAAAGGGCCTAATCGCCATGCCGATCGGCTCAGTCAGCCCCTTCCGCCCAACGGGTACCGTTGGTATCGCAGCGAGCGCTGTGTCATCGAATACCCTGTTGGTAGGCGGTGGAGACACTGTCGTGGTAACGAACACATCGAGTGCCCTCGGCTACATCAGGTTCGGCTCGGACTCCAGTGTCACCGCGGCCGCGACAGATATGCCAGTTCTGCCGGGCAGTCGGCTAATTCTGTCGGTCAATAGCCTTATTACTTACGCAGCGGCGATCACTCCGTCCGGTTCCGGCACCATCCTGTTCAGTCGCGGTGACGGATCGATCCTGTGAACCCGCTAACAGACGCCGAGAAAGTGGATATCCGCCGGTTCTGCGGATATCCCTTGTACGGTGCGGCTCCGAGCGGCATGCAGTCATGGCGCTTCTTCCAGGTTTACGGATTGCTGGAGTTCCGCTTGACGAATCTTTCGTCGGCAGAGGTTGCTGTCGTGCGCCGGTATCTCGGCACGCTCCTGGCTCTTGAGCTGGCGGTTCCCGCGGCCGCCGCCAGCCTGGACACCGACCAGGCCGGAATATGGACACGCAACAAAAGCGAAATGAGCGACAGGATCGATCTTCTTGACGAGTGGCGTCGGCGCCTTTGCGGCTTTCTCGGCGTTCCGCCGGGCAACGCCCTTTCCGGCAGCACAGTTTCTCTGGTTGTATAGCACATGGATAGCCGGAGACTTCAGGATCGCCTGTACTTCGGCCTGGGCCGATCGGCTCGGCACGTTGGCCAACCCGCTGATGCGTTTCGCCCCGACGGCCCATTCGATCCGCTCAAGAGGCAAAACCGTTTCCTGCGCCTTCCTGCAGCCTTCGTGCCAGCCAAGGGTGGGGTCAATGCCGCAGATACCTACGGGCGGCCGCTTTGGCATGGTATCTTCGATGCCAGCTATACCCGCACGGGAGATTACCTGGTTCTTGAATCCGACACGTATTTCATCGCTTCGCAGGCCCCCCTGCTGCCTGTATTATGCGTTACGACCAATCGAACCATTTCGATAGCACGCCCGACGTTACAGACGTCAACGGGAGAAAATAACTACGGCGGCTTTACGGTTAATGGTACGATGCCACTGATGGAGCTGTGGCCGGCCAGCGTCCTGTCCGGAGGTCGGGGCGGTTCGACGTCTGTCGGTCTTCCCACCGACCAGGCAACAATGTATCTGGACATCCTGGTTCCGGCGCCCAATGGGATTTTGTTGCTGTCAGGCGACAGAATCAGCGACGACCTGGGGCAAAGCGCCATCATCTCGAGCGCTGAATTGACAAGTCTGGGTTGGAGAATCACCGCTAAAATGGCCACCACCTGATGGCAGATATTTCTGACGTCGAGCAGGCAGTCACCGATGCTGTCAGCTCTAGCCTGTATCCGAATGGATCAGCGCAGTCCAGTATCGTGGGAGCCTTGTGCAGAGTATACAGGGGCTGGCCGAATACTGCAACCTTGAATACCGATCTTGCAGCCGGAGCTATCAACGTATCGATTGCGGCTGACGGAGACAGCGGAAAGACTACGACACGGTATCTACCGGACTGGACTTACACCCCTCTCCAGCCGGGAGTCACCGCCAGCGCGACGAATTCATCGGTCACCGTCGGCGGAACTCCAACCGTGGGAGACGTGATTGGAGCACTGATTGACGGGAAACCCTATATCTATCGCGTTCAAACCGGAGATACGATCGAACTGGTCGCGGCCAACCTGGCCCAGATCATTCAATCCGATCGCTTGGCGTTGACGCAGGCGGCGAGTATAAGCCTGCCAGGCGCTCGCTCCGTCGTCGTGCGAACCGTGCGCGATTGCCCGGCAGTCTTCGAGAGTCGCCGCCAGGAGAAGGACGTGCGAATCATCTGCTGGTGTCCAAGCCCTTCCACGCGCGATTCAGTAGCCGCAGCCATCGACACGTCGCTGAATCAGGCAAACTTTCTGTCGTTATCGGATGGCACTGCCGCCCGGATCACTTACCGCAACACCGCCAGTTACGATCAGGCGCAGAACGCTTTGCTCTATCGTCGCGACCTGATCTATGGCACCGAGTATCCCACCGTAATAAACATCGAGCAGCCCTCGATGATTTTTGGTGCTGCAGCGGTAAATGGTAATCTCATTTATGGTTAGGTATACACGATGACATTCCATCTTGTCGCGACGAGGCCGTTCCTGGGCTACGTCAGAGGCGACATCATAGCCGATGTCGCAAAAATCAACCAAATACTTGGCTCCGACTACAAGAGATTTGTGGTCAAAGTTACCTCATCCGCAGCGTCAAAAGGATAAGTCCGTGCCAGTTGTACAGCAAGGCACCGTCAACACGACGTCGCTTATTCTTCCGGATCTCTATGTTCAGATCGTCCCGCCACAAAACCTCGTTCTGAATGGTGTTCCGACCAACATCATCGGCGTCGTCGGTACAGCGTCATGGGGTCCTGTCAACGAACCTACGATTGTTGGCTCCATGGCCGATTATGCCCAGTCGTTCGGCGCGTTGATGCCCAGGAAATACGACATGGGCACTCAGGTCGCCACCGCAGTCCAGCAGGGTGCTCAAAGCTTCCGGTGTGTTCGCGTGACGGATGATACCGATACGGCAGCATACTCTATCCTTCCGGGCACGAACGCAAGTTTTGCGGCGGTCTACACAGGTTCTTTGGGCAACAGCATCGCGATCACGCTTGCGCAGAGTTCCAAGCCAGCGACGTGGCGCCTTTCGGTCCTGGTGTCAGGCTTTGAACCTGAGATCTACGACGGTCTTACCGGCGACGGAGCCGTCTTCTGGAACAATCTTGCCGCAGCGGTCAACACGGGCCTCGGTCCGCAACGTGGACCGTCCATGCTGGTCGTCGCAAGCGCCGGAGGTTCAACCGCCTCGCCGGCGCCGTTCTCACTGACACTGGGATCCACGAGCGCCGGATCTGACGGTGCGACGTCTGTCTCAAGCACCCAACTCGTCGGCTCCGACTCCTCCACGCGGACTGGCATGTACGCGCTGAGAGGACAAGGTTGCGGACTGGCGCTGCTGGCCGACTGCGATGACTCGACGACCTGGAGCGTCGAGGCGGAGTTCGGTCTGCAGGAAGGAATCTACATGATTCTTACCACTCCTGCCGGCGACACGATTTCAAATGCCGTAACGACCAAAGCCCAGGCCGGACTGGATAGCTACTCGGCAAAGTTGATGTTCGGCGACTGGCTTTGGTGGTCCGACCAGGTCAACACCGTAGTGCGGCTTGTGTCGCCTCAGGGCTTCGCGGCAGGACGCCTGGCAAATCTGTCGCCCGAGCAGTCAAGCCTGAACAAGCCAATTTACGGTATTATCGGCAGCCAGCGCACCGGGGCGCCGGGCTCCGGCCAGAATTCGGCCTACTCATCGGCTGACTTGACCGCGCTGATTGCCGCCGGCATTGACATCATTTGCAACCCGCAGCCTGCGGGCTCCTTCTGGGGTGTCCGGGGAGGCCACAACACCTCGTCCAATCAGGCGATTGACGGTGACGACTACACCAGACTGACCAATTATATAGCTGCGACGCTAGCTGCGGGAATGGGTCAATACGTTGGCACCGTTATCAACAGCACCCTGTTCGCTCAAATCAGGTCCACCCAACTGTCCTTCCTGAACAATATGCTGGCACAGGGGCTGCTTGGTAGCACGGACGGTTCCGTTCCATTCAGCGTGATCTGCGACACCTCCAATAATCCGTCGTCGCGTACCAGTCTGGGATACGTTCAGTCGGACGCCCAAGTGCAATATCAGGCGATCAACGAACGTTTCATTGTCAATGTTGAAGGAGGCCAGACCGTTCAGGTGGCGCGCCAGACATTGCCCACCGGCCAGATTAGCTAGGAGCTCAAGAAGTGGGTCTGACAACGTTTTCAATTGGCCGCGACACCCAGCTGGTCGTGATGGGATCCAACGGTCGCGTCGATATGAGCCATGTAACCGGATTCGAGAGCCGCCAGCTCACGAGCCCTGTGCGGGTCAGCCGGCTTGACGGAACTCAGCTTGGAGCCGAACTGCCGAAGGGATGGGAAGGAAATTTCGAGGTGGAACGGGGATCACCGGTTCTCGACGACTTCATCTCCACCATTGAACAGGACTTCTACAACGGCGCCGCCGCTCAGCCAGGCACGATGTACCAGTACATAACAGAAACGGATGGTTCGGTTTCAACATATCAGTACGACGGAGTGGTTTTCAAGCTTGCCAGCGCCGGTATCTGGAAAGGCGACACGAGCGTAAAGCAAAGGCTGGAATTCTTTGCGACGCGCAAGAGACGCATCTGATGAGCCCGTCACAATCCGTCATTGGTGGTTCGGAACGGATTATTACGGCGATTGATGCACGAGGACGCAAGCTCACGCTGCGCCAGTTGACCTCGCTAGACACTCTTCGGCTCTTTAAAGCAGCCGGTCCGGACCTGTCCCAGAATACATCATGGCTGTCGATGGCAGGGCTGGCCTTTTCGGTAACGGAGATCGACGGCGTCCCAATACCACGGCCGACAACCGAGACGCAGATTGAAGGCATCGTTGATCGGCTAGGGGACGAGGGGCTTGCAGCAATCGCGGACGCCCTCGAGGAAAGCCAGGGCGAACCGCCGCCGAGAGAACACGTGGGAAACTTGCCCGGCACCCTGTCTTGATCGACTGTCTCTACCTGGTTCAAAACGGGGTGCCATTTGACGTTGCCTTTTCGCTCGACGCGGCAGATCGAACCGCTTACGTTATCGCCATGGGCTGCTTGCATGGAAATCTATTCGACTGGTCAAGCTTCACCTGGATCGAGCCACGATAATTGAGCACGAAATCCTATGCTCTACACGACGATTCGCCAAAGGCGGCGGCCGAATATAAATCAGCAGAGGTTTGTTAGCGAAAAGCGAACAACCTGGTTGCGCAGGCTGCAGCGAGCTGTGCGGTTTCCTGGCTATCCCACCGCACCTGCTCGATTCGGGCCTCTTGCCAAACGAAATGCGGAACCCAATGCCAGCCTTGCGGCCACTGTCTCCAATACAAACGCCGCCAGGCAGTGGCCGACGAAGTCGTACCAGCTGATTGATCTGCCGCGAGTAAAGCGAGGCAGCAGGACCAGTCGCCGCCCTCTGTTTGACAGTGGACCTGCGCGGCCTCGATTTGTGCCGTACCCGGCTGTTTCTACCCAAAGCCGTTATACTCAGTTCTTGCAGGTCACAACCAGCAATCAGCGGGGCGCCCAGCCGGGTCGGCTGTCATTCTCGGACTACAGCGGTCGTTCGTTTGACACATACCGCCCGATGACGAGCTGGATACGCCGCCTGTCTTCCAACAAGCGGATCGCGCTCCCTCGGCGAGAAACATCGCCTCCGTCCACATCCCTCGGTCCGACCAAAGCGGTTTCCGATCTACGGCAGGTTGAAAGCCGGCAGATGGAAACTCGTCTGCCGCGCTCTGAAGCATCTTGGACTGATATCTCGTTTGCTCCTTCGCCGATCTACAATGAACATGAGGCGCTTCCCTTTAAGATCGAAAGCCTGCCCCCTGCAGCATCGGACACTATGAACAAAGAAGGCGGGACCCAGTCAAACAAGGCACCTGTCGTTACATTACACCTTGACGGCGCTTCCTTGGGACGATGGGCCGTGGATCACCTCGGACGCGTGCTTTCGAGGCCTGCGGCCGGCATGACTGGCGTCGATCCGCGGATCGGCATTCCTAAAAGCCGAGTATCTCCCTTCTAGAATCCGAAGACTTTCTGTCTGCGGTGCCCAACCACTTGATCCCGAGGATAAACAAAGATGCAAGCATCCCCGGTACAGATCGGCGACATCAATCTTCAGGACTTCGAAATACCCCCATCAATTCGATTTGGTGGGCGCCATAGAGTAGTCATTCATAAACTCTCTGGCGGCAACCGCGTTATTGAGCGGCTCGGCCCAGATGACGGAGACATATATTTTTCCGGGACGTTTTCCGGCCCTTATGCCGAGGCCAGAATGCGCGCAATGGACAGCCTGAGATTGACCGGTGAGGTCGTATGGCTGACCTGGGATTCCTTCAGATACCAGGTTATTGTCAGGACATTCGTCGCCAACTTTCATAACCCATGGTGGATACCGTATCAAGTCGGCTGCGTCGTCGTCCAGCAGCCAGGTGCCAACAATGCCGTAGATCTAATGCTATATCCTAGCGTGGCCGCCGACCTCGCATATGCCGCAGCAGCGGCGATTGGCGCCGGCATCGAGTTAGGTACCTTGCAAGCGGCCGTGACTGCGTCCAATGCTCTCACCGTGGGAACATCAGATCATTCCCAGAGCATCGCCGCAATAAAATCGTCCGTCGCGAGCATTGACCAACGAATTAGCGACGCTTCGAACAGCATGATGTCACAGATCGACGTGAAGGCGGATGCGCCCATTCGTCAGCGGATGTTCGGAAACACAGTAACTGCCGCTGGGGCTTTGGCGGCAGCGGTTGTGACCAAAGCATATGTCGGCCGAGTTGGAACGAGCCTCACTTCCGCCGGGGGTTCAGGTGCATAATCTCACGACCATCGATGGCAACCTGTTTGCAATTGCAGCGTCTGAGCTGGGCGACGCACTGCAGTGGATTAATATTGCGAAGATAAATGGCTTGTCGGATCCTATGCTCTCCGGTGAGAAACAAATCGTCATCCCGGATTTCTCAAGCGCTTTCTCCGATGGCATCGGACCGCAGTAAGTGCTCGGAGCATCCGTTTCTACGACCCGACCTGCCGTAACTATTGACGGATTTGCGGTCCCGGGCCTATTGTCGGCAACCTTCACTTCAACCAACAGCTTCTCGGCCGATTGCTACTCTCTGACGTTTGCCATGGGCGTCCCGCCTCTTCGGGACATCTACTACTGGTCGACCCTGTCGTCTGGCTGCGTGAACGTGGTCATCGCGAATGTCATGGGTCCGCCGCCGGCAAGTCTGATCACTGGCATGATCGACACGGTCTGCATCGATGCGACAAGGGGAACAGCTTCGGTTGAGGGTCGAGATCTGTCTGCGTCGCTGGTGGACTCCTATCGACAGTTAGACTTCGTGAACCAAACCGCGTCCCAGGTAGTGGCCACCATTGCAAACTGGCATAGTCTCGAAGCAATCGTGACGCCTACGTCAGGTAATACCGGCCGGTACTTTGGTGAAGGATATACGCGCCTGTCGACAGGCCTCTACTCACGCCTATGTTCTGACTGGGATCTCGTGGTCCAGCTTGCTCGCGAAAGCAACTTCGACGCCTTTGTCCAGGACAACAGCTTGTTTTTCCAGCCAGCGACGACGGTGCCGCTGAACGTGGTCAACATCGTAGCAAGCGATCTCGTAAGTCTGCGCCTCGACCGAGCGCTGGGAATGTCGCGCAACGCCACGGTGAGAATGCAATCCTGGAATTGCCAGAACATGGTCCCCTATATCAGCGGCGCAGCGGGACCAGTTTCTACCGACGCCGCGTTGTCATCTGGCACTGGGGGACAGCCATATCTCTTTTCGGCATCCAATTTTACATCTGCTCAGGTGACGCAGTCCGCGGCAAGATATGCGGCTGAGATCAGCCGCTTGCAGACCACTTTGCAGCTGGAGATGCCGCTGAATCTCGCGCTCGCGCCGCGTACTGGACTGATGATGAGCCAGACCGGGTCGCCTCTGGATGGCCTCTATCGTGTCGAAAGCGTCGAACGTTACTACAACTCCGTCACTGGATCCAGGCAGTCCGTGATAGCGGTGCCAGTGGCCGATCTCTTTCAAGTCTAGCCGAAGTTCGCATAGGTACAGGGCATGATGGGCGACCGTTTGATCAACGCACTCAAATCGCATGCGTGGAGCCTGGACCATACCGGAGGCCAGGTGAAATTCGGTACTGTCACCTCGGTTGACTATCAGACTGCCATGGCCCGAGTGCAAATCCAACCGGATGGTGTTCTATCGGGTTGGTTGCCAATGTTATCGCATTGGGTGGGCAACGGCTGGGGAATGGTCTGTCCGCCCAACCCGGGAGATCAGGTTCTGCTGATTCCGCAGGAGGGAGACATCGAGCAGGGTATCATCGTCGGTCGTGCCTTTTCAAACGGTCAGCGTCCGCCGGTGGCACCCGGAAACGAGTTTTGGCTGGTTCATCAAACCGGCAGCTTCCTCAAGCTGTGCAATGACGGCACCATCCGCATGAACGGTGACCTGCATGTCCAGGGCGAAGTCTACGATCGCGATGGATCATTGTCGAGCCTGCGCGCAGCCTACGACGGTCATACCCACCAGATACCGTCTGGCGGCGCAACCACGGGTCCCTCCAAATTGGTCTAGCCAGAGCAAAGGAACCATAGATGAACGACCTCCTTCTGGAATGGGGCGGAGATCTGACGGTTGGTAGCACTGGAGATCTCGCGCTTGCAGCTGGATCCGACATGACAGATCGGCGCGTGCGCAGACGTCTGCTGACAAACGGCGGTGACTATATCTGGCATCTCGACTACGGAGGTGGGCTAGGCCAATTCGTGGGAACTCCGGCAAAGCCTGCGGACATCGAATCGGTCGTCAGGGCACAGCTAAACCTGGAAGCGGCAGTTTCTTCCGCGCCGCCCCCGCAGGTAAGCACCAGAATCGCCGATGCAGCCAACGGTATCGTAATTGCTGATATCTCCTACGTTGATGCCTCATCTGGCTCCTCAAACCAGCTCAGTGTAAGCTCCAGTTGAGTAACATGAATCTTTCACTCAAAACGTTCGCACTGCTGATTGAGGATATGGGAGCCGCGCTGCAAAGCTCAGCTACGGTACTGATAGATGTATCCGTAGGCTCGGTCATTCGAGCCATTTTTGAGGCCAATGCTTCAGTCGCCTTGTGGATGCAGTGGCTGATCCTCCAGGTCCTGCAAACCACAAGGGCGGCAACCTCGAATGGCGCCGATCTGGACAGCTGGATGCAGGATTTTTGCCTGACACGACTGCCGGCATCTCCATCATCAGGGACCGTGCTGTTCTCCCGTTTTGCCAACTCGTTGCCGGCGCTCGTACCTGTTGGGTCGGTTGTCAAAACGACAGATGGTGCACTTAGCTTTGCGGTAAGTGAAGACGACACGTCTTCTATCTGGAGTGCGTCGCAGTCCGGCTATGTCATTCCAAGTGGTGTCAGCAATGCCATTCTGCCGGTGACCTGCACGTCCAGCGGAGCCGCCGGAAATGTGCTTGCAGGTGCAATCTCCATCATAGCGGCTTCGCTGCCGGGCATCGATTGCGTTACAAACGCCAATCCGTTCGTCAACGGAGTCGATGCCGAGAGCGACGAGGCGTTTCGCCTAAGATTCCAAAACTACCTGGGAAGCCGATCACGTGCCACCTTGGCTGCGATAACGAATGCCGTTGCAAACGTGCAGCAAGGCCTGGACGTCCTTATCCAGGAAAACATCGCTGCTGATGGAAGCGCGAGGTTAGGATGTTTTGTCGTAACGGTTGACGATGGGTCTGGGCACCCATCGGCAAACCTCCTGACTGTGGTTGCTTCGGCGGTTGACGCGGTTCGGCCAATCGGAACAACGTTCTTCGTCCTGCCCCCGACAGTGATGGTAGCCAACGTCACGTTGTGCATTACCTTGCGCCAATCTAACGACTCGACGACCTACCTGTCTCAGGTCCAGGCATTGGTTGCTGATTATCTTAACAAGCTGACGATAGGCCGGGTTGCCTCGATTACCCGGGTCGCACGAAGCGCTTATATGGCCAACCCAAACATCGACAATGTCAGCGGCGTGCTGCTGAATGGGCTTCCGTCTGATATCGTTCCGCCGGCTCGTACCGTCATACGGGCCGGAACCGTTACGGTGACCGTCAATGGTGGGTGACCTTAAAGACTTCGTTCTTCGACTGAAGACTGTTCTTCCGAAGCGGTGGTTCGGCGAAGAGACCCCTAATCTTGACGCCATCCTCAGCGCAGTTGCGACGCCGTGGGTGTGGTTGTACGACCTTCTGGCATACGTCGCCCAGCAAGCCCGTATCACAACGGCGTCCGACGTTTGGCTCGATATGGCCGCGGTGGACTATTTCGGCAGTGGAGTGCAACGCAAGCCGGGCGAGGCCGATACTTTCTTCCGGGCTCGCATCAAGAAGGCGTTGCTTCGCGATGCAACGACCCGGACCGCGATCACGGCCGGCATTCGCGATGTCTGCGGCTCCGAACCGGACATTTTTGAGCCAGCAAGAACTGCCGACACCGGAGCCTACGGATCATTCCTCGGCGCCGCCAACTGTCCTTGCTATGGGATGGCCTATGGCCAGGCGGGCGGTTGGGGGAATCTTCACCTGCCGCTCCAGTTTTTCATTACTGTAAAGCGTCCAGCTGCACCGGGCGTTGCCACGCTGGCGGGGTACGGGATTACAACCGGTGCATATAGCGGCGGCTCCATTTCATATGTTGATCTCTCCGGCCTGCCGGGTGAGATCACCGACGACGACATCAGGTCAGCACTTCTGAGCCTCCTGCCCGTCAATGCTACTGCCTGGCTACAAATTATCTGATTATCAACCGTAATGAGCGGCGAGAGTTTCGTATGGATCGTACCATCGTCTACCCGGGTGCCATTCCGTTGGACACGGACTTGCTTTCCATCAACAAAAACACCATGATCGGACTGGGATTTCTCGCCCAGGCGGTTCTTGGCACCAACACGGTGGTAGACGGGCTGGCATGCCAGCCGACAACGCCCGCATCGATGAGTGTGACGATTGGCGGCGGCAGCATTACGCAACTCGCCTTTATCGACAGCCAGGCTTATGGATCCATCCCTGCCGATACCAGCGCGGCTATCATCAAGATGGGCATCAATCCCTGGCCCACCACGCTCACGCTGACGGCTCCATCAAGCGTTGGGCAATCGATAGCCTATCTGGTACAGGCCGCGTTCCAGGAACAGGATGATAACCCGGTTGTGCTGCCTTACTACAATGCAAGCAACCCAGCACAATCATTCAGCGGCCCTTCCAATTCCGGGGCTGCCCAGAATACCCTTCGCGCGCAAACATTGGTCGTCCAGCTGAAGGCCGGCATTCCCGCGAACTCTGGCAGTCAGATTACGCCTACGGCGGATGCCGGCTGGATAGGGCTCTATCAGATCGTGGTTGCGTATGGCCAGACGGAGATCGACGGCGGAAACGGACAGATTTCGGTCGTTCCGACCGCGCCGTTCCTGACCTGGAAACTACCCGCGTTGCGCCCGGGATTTGGCTCCGGCGTGCAGAGTTTCACGAGTTCAGGAAACTTTACTGTGCCTCCGGGCGTTACCCAGGTCGAGGTAGAGGTTTGGGGTGGTGGATCAGGAAGTTATGCCTCGGCTCCCGGGCAGGCTAGCGGCGGAGGCGCTGGCGGTGGATATGCGAAGAAACTTGTTACCGGACTCACACCAGGCCAAATCGTTCCCGTTACGGTCGGCGCCGGCGGGTCGGGCGGGACAACCGGGGGAACAGCGCCTACAGCTGGTGGCACCTCAAGTTTCGGGCCATTTGTCAGTGCTAAAGGAGGCAGCCTGAACTCCCAGGCAACTGTCTCCGCGCCGCAAAATGGCGCTACCCCGCCAGGCTATGGGGTGGGAGGGGACGTCAATCTTACAGGGTCCGCGGGGCAGGCGGGACTCCTGAACCAGGGCGGAATGGGAGGGGGCGCCCCAATGGGCGGCTCGCAGAACAGCGGAACGATTGGGAACCCTGGCACGTTCCCTGGTGGAGGCGCGGCTGGCGCCGGAACCGGCGCGAACAGCAACACTGCGTATCCCGGAGCAAGTGGTGGCGGCGGGCTTGTCGTCGTCCGATACTGAGTCAGGATTTGCCTGTCTCAAGCGACAATTTACCTTTCTTCCTCTGATACCAGAACAATTGGATCTGCCATGCCAACCCCAGCAAGCCATGTCTGGAAGCCAAGCCATGCCCGTGTGGCAACCATTGACTCATTCGTCGCAGTTCCGCGCGGAACGACTGCCGTCGCCCCTGCTCCGCTGAACTGGCCGACGAAGGATCCGGGTGACGTCCTGGATTATATATTGGATATCACACCAGCCGTTATTGGCAACGATGGCGACGGCATTGCGACGCTGGATGTCGGCATCTTGCCGTCCAACCCGGGCGACCTCGTGATGCAAAGTTCAACAGCGGATGGTACACGGATTGTCCTGTGGCTTTCCGGCGGCCAAGCCGGAACGGTGTATTCAATTACATTCAATATAACAACGACAAACGGGCGCTCACTGCAAAGAAGCGTCCTGCTGCCGGTGCTGCTATTGTCGATACCGGAGGTCCCGGCAGATGCCTTACTGACTTCGGCAGGCATCATGCTGACCGATCAAAATGGCAATCCTCTGCTGATAAGCAGCTAGCGGGCGAAGAGCCTGGTCCTTACGACAATAGCAAGTATTGGCGCAGCGCCGCCGAGGCGGAGAAGCGGCCGGAAAGTAATGTTTAATGCCCACAATCGATCAGCTTGCGCCTGCGACATCAGCATCCGACGCGGATGAAATGGTTATCAGTCAGGCTGGCAACACAGTAAAAATCACCCGCGCCCAGGTGCTGAATGGCGTTCAGTCACAGCTCGCCCTATCTTCGGGGTCGTTGCTTGGACGCATGAGCTCCGGTGTGGGAGCGCCCGAGGTCATCGCTGTTGGTGCGAACCTGGTCCTCACCAGCGGTACACTTTCTGCCGCAGCCACACCGTTCACCATCGGTAACCTGCCGCCAGGCAACGTCCCGAGCACAGGCGACCTGTTGTGCCTGTCGCAGAGCGGGCAGACTGTATCCGTAACGTATCAACAACTGCTGAGTGGGCTGTCGGGTGTTCCAGACATCAACCTGTCGCAGGGATTGGTGGCGGCTACCGGCGCGACGAACTATCAGAAGCTGGCTGATCTGGCCGCCGCCATGGTCCCGGTTTCAGGCGGAACACTGACCGGCCAGCTCGTGTTGGCCGGCGCGCCGGCCTCGGCAGCCGCGGCGGCAGACAAGGCCTATGTGGACCAGCAGGTTTCGACTGCGTTGCCTTTGACCGGCGGCTCGATGTTGGGAGTCCTGAAACTGGCTGCCGCGCCGCAAGGTCCGATGGATTCGGCGACAAAAGGATATGCGGACGCGGTGGCGGCTGGACTGCTGCCGCTCAGCGGAGGCTCACTGTCGGGCGCGCTCCTGCTGAACGGTGATCCGGCCAGCAGCCGACAGGCCGCGACGAAGAATTATGCCGATCTCAAGCTTTCGCGCGCCGGCGATACACTGTCCGGGATGCTTGCTCTGGCGGCCGATCCGACACTGGCGCTGCAGGCGGCAACAAAGAACTACGTCGATGTCCAGGTCGGCGGCGCATTGCCCAGGTCCGGCGGCACTTTGCTGGGCAGCCTCTTCCTGGCCTCGGATCCGTCAATGAATGCTCAGGCGGCGACGAAGCAATATGTCGATCAACGCGTCCTTCGAAGTGGCGACACTTTGACTGGCGCACTGACTCTGGCTGCCGACCCCGTTCTTGCCAATCAGGCAGCCACCAAAAATTATGTGGACACCCACATCGGCGGCGCCCTGCCGCTTAATGGCTTCTCGATGACGGGCGCTCTCCTGCTGGGCTCGGATCCCACGGTTGGGCTGCAGGCCAGCACCAAGCAATATGTCGATTTATGTGTCGCGCGTACCGGCGATTCACTGACGGGTGCGCTCTATCTGGCATCCAGTCCAACTTCTCCGTTGCAGGCCGCGACGAAGCAGTACGTCGATGGAGCGGTCGCGAACTACGTCAAGCCGGCAGGGGTTACGTTCACAGGTCCGGTGGTTCTGGCATTTGACCCGGCGCTGCCAACCCAGGCTGCAACCAAGGAGTATGTCGACACAAGGGTGCTGCGAGCAGGCGACACGCTCAGCGGTCCTCTGATTTTATCGGCTGATCCGCTGATGTCCGCTCAGGCGGCGACGAAAAACTATGTCGATACAAAGCTGCTTGGTGCCCTGTCTCTTTCCGGCGGCAGTCTGAACGGCGCACTAAGCCTCTCTGCGGATCCCACGACGGCAAGCCAGGCCGCGACGAAGCATTACGTCGATGGTCAGGTAGCGACGGCTCTGTCGCTCGGCGGTGGCACTTTGACCGGCGCGCTTGTGCTTTCGGGCGCGCCCACGGTGCCGCTTCAGGCCGCCACGAAGTCCTATGTGGATGCGAATCCGAACGCACAAGGCGTCATCAACGTCGTCCTGCCACCGTACGGCGCCAAGCTCGACGGCGTTACGGATGATACTGCTGCCTTCAAGGCAGCATACCAGGCCGCCCCGGCCGGATCGACAATCTATGTCCCGCATGGCACGACTGTCTTGCAGCCCCCCGGATCGTGGGGCATCGCGACGACAAAGCGCGTAAAGTGGGTGGTTGACGGAACGGTCCTGGCGGATGGAACGCCCCTGGCCGCGGCAATTCCCAATGGCGGAGCACCGGCTGCCTTCGCGCTGCCGGGCATCGTGGTTGGAAGCACTTCGTCAGGCATCTCATCGTCACAGGCATCCTCGCAGCCAACCGATTTCGCGGTCAACCAGTCTTGCTACATCGTCGGCCACGCCGGCGGCCAGAACGGCGTCGTTACAACAAATACCCGTAATGACACGATTATCTACAACAGCCCTGGAAACTACATATGGGGCGGCCTGGACCGGCTGATCTGGACGGGGATACAAACCCCGGTAGCCAGCACGGCAGCGCAACACGTCGGACGTTATATCCAAACCTTGCGCCAGTCTGCCACTATCGGATCAAATGGTCAGTATCTGCCCCAGCCTCAGCTCTGGGCGACTTGCATAGAATACAGGGATACCACCGGCAATCCGTCAAGTGCCGTCAACGCATCGATCACCACCGAGATGGACTGGTTCGGCAACGGGTTGGATGATGCCAACAGCAGGCAAATCCAAAGTCTCGTCGTTGGTCAGCACAACACATCCGGCGCCGCGGTCGAGGTGTCGACCGTTGTCGGCGTGTACCTGGCATCAGGCTCGTCCGGCAGCGCAAAGACAGTTTTCGCCATCGGCATCCCTTTCTCAAACGCCGTGCTCGATACCACCTGTGCACGGTCGATCGGCAGCGCTCCGGCAATCAGGCTTGCCGCCGGCCACGCAATTTCGTTTGAACAAACAAACAACAACAAGCTTTTATTCGACAGTACAACAGGGACGCTGCGCTGGAACCAGGGCGCCCTGTCCTATCCCGTTGGCAAGGGCATCGCAGTAGGCGCTCCGAATGTGTATTCCGCCTCTGCCACATTGCCCAACTACATAACCGGCAACATCGTTTTCCTGACCGGAACCGGATCTTTCACCATCACGTTGCCGGCCGCCAGTACGGTCGCCTCCGGAACCGGCTATACGTTTTCAGTGGTTGGCACACCATCCGTCAGTATTGTTCCCAGTGGAGCAGACACCATCGATTGCGGCCCGGTGGTGCTGCATGCCAACGACCGGTATCATATCGTCTCGGATGGCGCTTCCTGCTGGCGGGAGATATTCCGGACGAATGCCGTGTCACCCCGCTTCATTGCGCCTCCGGTTCTGCCATCCTACACGGTCGCAACGCTTCCGGCAGGAATGCCGGCCGGGGCGCAGGCATTTGCCAGCAACGGACGAAAGCCGGGCGAGTCAACCGGACTGGGAACCGGTGTCCAGGTGTACTACGACGGAACAAAATGGGCAACCATCTATAATGGACTTGCGGTAGCGGCATAGCCTGGTCTCTCCCGATTTCCAATGCAACAGAGAATATAGATGCCGACCATCTCACAGCTTCCGGCGGCGACGACCGTCTCTGCTTCCGACGCAGTGCCAATAAGTCAGGGCGGCACCGCACGCTCGGTATCTTTGGGCTCCCTGCTCGCCACTACCCAACCTGCGATCATCGTCCAGACCGGTTCGTTGCTTGGACGCACCAGTATCGGCTCGGGCAGCCCCGAATCGATCAGCATCGGGCTCGGCGTCAGCCTGTCAAACGGCACGCTTGCGGCGACCGGCCTTGACCACGCCGGCTTTCCCGCGCTGTCCAGCCTGGCCCCCAACGCCGAGCTGGTGATCTGCAACCAGGGCACGCCCATGCTGATGCAGGCGTCGCTGCTGCGGGGGCTTTTCGAGGCTGGCCCAAACGTAACGATTACGCCAGACGGCACGATCGCATCGACCGCGACAGCCGCTGCCACCGGTGCAGGCAGCGCCATTGCCGGCCTTCCCGTCATCAATACGCTTTCCAGCCAGGATCTGGTCGCCGTAGGCCACGCTGGAACCAACTATGCAATAAGCTATGGCAGCTTCCTTGACGGCGTTACGATCGATCAGGCGCAGACAGCCGTTGCGGCCAGCGACTCGGATACGATCTGGGCCGCGCAGGGCAGCAATATCATGGCCAGCCAGACCTTCGGCGCAATCTGGGTCTGGATCGCCGGCAAGCTGCCGACATACAAGACGCCGGTCGTCGAGATCACGACCGCCACGAACCTGGACGGCACCGTCCACAACGGCCGCATCCTGGTATGCAGCCAGCCCGTTACGCTGACGCCGCTGACGGCCAACATGGGCAACGGATTTCATTGCACGGTCATCAACGTCAGCACGGGCAATGTCACCCTCGGTTCGGGATTCATCAGCTCAAACGGCAGTCTGGCCATCGCTCCGCAGCAGTCGGCATCCATCTACTGCGCAACATATTCAGGCGGTACTGTTGCCTTTGCCTCGATGGTCGCGGGAACCGCCGCAGCGGCACCCGGCCAGGTCCTTAGCCTGGCGAGTTCCCAGGTGACATCGACAACCATCGCACTCTCATGGCAGGCACCCACGAGCGGGACGAGCCCGTCGTCCTATACCGTGCAGTACAGACAAGACGGAACAGCCTCCTGGAGCACCGCGGCCTCGGTGACCGGAACGACCACCACCTTGAGCGGCCTGGCGCCGGCAACCACCTATGATATCGTTGTGCAAGCGGTGAATGCCGCCGGAACAGGGCTGCCGTCAGCCGTTCTGATCGCAACAACCTCGGCCGCGACGCCGACGACACCGCCGCAGGTGGCCGGCCTGACGGCTACACCAGCATCAAGCAGCGCCGTGCAGCTTACGTGGACCGCCCAGACCGGAACCAACGCCGCCACGAGCTACACGATCCAGTACCGGACGACAGGATCATCGACCTGGACAGGGTCTTTGGCAGCCATTACGGGATCTTCCACCACGATTTCCGGATTGCAGGCATCGACGAGCTACGATTTCTCCGTTTTCGGCGTGAATGCATCCGGCGCCGGCACCGCTTCCACGGTCGTCACCGCCGTTACGCAAGCCGCCGCGCAATCCGTTACTGGGATCACCTGGAACCTGCTGCCGGGCGGCCCGTACACCCATGCCTCCGGTTCCATTGGCGTCAACGCCCATGTCACGCCCGGAACGTCGCCTGTTCAGTTCGGCTTCTCGCAATCTGCCACGACGCCGCCTGCGTCCTGGACTGCCGCTTCCCTGGTCAACACCGATCTCTGGGGCGCTTATGTGCCGACACCGGCGACAGCAGGCGTCTGGTATGCCTGGGCGGAAGGTCTCGATGGCAGCTCACCGACCGTCAGTTCGAGCTCGTTCCAGGTCCAGTAAGGCATGAGCCTTCTGTTCGTTCGCCCCGGCCAGCCGATGGTCGTCGGGGCAGGTCAGTTGGCGCTTTATGCACCGCTGTCTTCCACAACCACTGTCTTCCAGTCCCTGACGCAGGCAGTGTCCGGGACCGCCGGCTGGTGGGATGCCAGTCAGCCGGCAGGGCTGCTTGGTCCCGGCAACGTGCCACTGGCAAGCTGGAACACCGCGGCCAGCGCCTTGCTGGATCTGTCCGGAAACAACCGAAACCTTCAGCCATTTTCCCTCCGGACGCCGATCGGCCAGCCGCAGGGCGTGCCGCATCTGTCGGGGTTGCTGGGGGGCACAGGATATCCGGTCACGGGTTCCGGGCTGCTGCAGCCCGCGCTGGACCCTCTTACCGGCTGGCAGGCGCCTGCGTCCCAGGCGAGCGCCACGTCGGCCTGGACCTGGTACCTGGTCTGGTCCCGGCCCAACTGGCGCCAGGGCAGCGGTGTCGATACGCAGCCGATCACATTGCTGTCGATCGGGTCCCAGCCCGTGCTGCAGGTGGACAGCCAGGGCGGCACGGGCCGTCTCGTGCTTTTTCCCGGCGCGAGCCAGGTCGTCGTCAGCTCGTCCATGACCCGGCGACATACGCATTCCATACTCCTGTGCTATACGCCGGAGACGGGCGCAGACTTATGGCTCGACGGCACGCAGGTTGCGCATGGGGTCGTCTGGAGTGCCACGGCGCAAACGGGTCCGGTTCTGCTGTTGCACGACGGCACCGCAACCGGCGCCGCGCAATGCTGGCTGCATGAAGCCGCGGAGTGGGCACGCGCGCTCTCGGATGCCGACGTTGCTTCGGTTTGCGCCTATGCTGGCCGATGGGTGTGTGGTGCGCGAAAAGGCATCTATCTGCTGTTCAACGGCCAGTCGAATGCCATCAACTATGCTTTGAACGATGGCGCCGCGGCTTTGCTGGCACGCGGGGTCGCCTGGTACACGGGTGCCCTGGCCTGGAATGTTCTTGCCACGACCGGCGGCGCGGCCAGCTACACCATGGAAAGCGGCCACGGGATCTATGCGACAAGTTCCGGATATCCGGGCGATTTTGTGCACAATCCCGGTGATGGCTCCAATCCGTCCACCTGGGCGCTGGGCGCCGACGGCCTCGCCGTCCAGCAGCCCATCGCCGCGCTGCCGGCCGAGGACCAATCGGATATTTGCGCCATCGTATGGCCCTGGAGCGAAACCGACAGCCTGCGTGCTTATTCCGAAAAGGCCACGTTCCAGGCCGCGGCACAGCGGTTTCTGTCGCTGCTGCGGACGATGCTGACCGATACCGCCAACCGGATACCGCTGGTCTGGTGGAACGCCATACCGTATGGCACCGCCGACGGCATGACGATGCATCGCGAGGTTGTCCAAAGCATGGCCGCGGACACGAACCAGCGTGTCGTTATCGGCAACGTCCAGACCAGCGACAGCAATCCGCGCGGTTCGTCCTGGGATCCGACAACCGGACTCGCGACGGGCGGCGATACCTCCCATCGCGACAGTCTCGACAACCAGCGGTTTGCCAGGCTGGCGAGTCCGATTGTCGCTCAGGCGCTGATGGCAGCGGAATGTGCCGACTCCATCGCCAGTATTCCCGGTGTCATTCCGAAAGTCGGAGGCCCGGCGATCACCCACGTGTACCGGCAATCGAACACGACCCTGGTGCTGACCGTCACCCACGACGCCGGAAACGATCTGAAGGTTCCGCTGCAGGCGGCGTCAGGAGCCGGCTTCGCCGTCATGGACGGTGGCGCTCCCGGCAACGCCGGCACGATCGTCCCGGCGATTTCCTGCCAGCGGCTCGATGCGACGCATCTGCAACTGGTCCTGCAAAGTGCTCTTCAGAACGCTTCCGCCGCGTGCCAGCTCTACTACCCCTATGGCTCCACCCAGATCGGCCGGGGCAACGCCGTCACCGACAATTTCTCGGCAATTGCGATGCCGAGTGGCTGGGATGCCGGCGCCGAGCTTGGCACGGACTGGACCATCGACTGTCCCCTGGCCGCAACGTTCGCCGGCATCATCCTGTCCGATAGTGCTTCGTAACGGATCGGCGCGGCGCCCCGATCTTCCCCTGCGGCGTGTCCTCTCCTAGGCTGCGTTCCGCACAAGCAAGGGGAAACGCCAGTGCGGACAGGCGATGCCATTGTGGAGATCCTCAGGCGGGAGGGGATATCCACCCTCTTCTGCTTTCCCACCACCCCGCTGATCGAAAATGCCGTCGCCGCCGGCATTCGCCCGGTCATCTGCCGGCAGGAACGTGTCGGCGTCGATATGGCTGACGGCTTCGCCCGGGTCACGAACGGCAAGCCTCCGGGCGTCTTCCTGATGCAGTACGGCCCGGGCTCCGAGAACGCCTTTCCCGGCATCGCGACCACCTTCTCCGACAGCGTCCCCGTCCTTTTCCTGCCGCTCGCCCATGCGCGCGAGCAATCGCAGGTCTTTCCCACCTTCCGCTCCAGCCGGACCTATGCCTCCATCACCAAGCAGGTGGAGGAAATCGTCGTCCCGCAGGCCACCACCGCGGCCATGCGGCGCGCCTTCGCCGCCCTGAAGAACGGGCGGCCCGGCCCCGCCATGGTCGAGGTCCCGCGCGACATCATCGATCTCGACGCCGGCAACGACGCCGGGTCGTATCGGCCGTTCACCCCGTCCCTGTCGCTGCCCAATCCCGCCGACGTCGATGACGCCGCAAAACGGCTGCTGGCCGCGTCCTGCCCGATGATCCTGGCCGGCCAGGGGGTGCTGTATGCCGAGGCCTCCGCCGAACTGACCGAACTGGCCGAGCTGCTGCAGGCCTCGGTCATGACCACCGTCGATGGCAAGAGCGCGTTTCCCGAGGACCATCCGCTGGCCCTCGGCTCCGGCGGGAACACCTTCAGCGGCCCCGGCCGGCTGTTCCTGCACACCAAAGCCGATTTGATCTTCGGCATCGGCTGCGGCTTCACCCGGCATCAACTGACGACCCCCGCGCTGCCGCCAAACCTGCCGATCATCCACGCCACGAACGACCCGCGCGATCTGCACAAATCCTACCAGACCGAGATCGGCCTGCTCGGCGACGCCAGGTTGACGCTGGTCAGCCTGATCGCGGCCGTGAAGGATCGGCTGGGCGGACGCCTGCCGAACCGGTCCCCGGCTGCCGACATCGCCGCGGAGCGGGATGCCTGGCTTGGACGCTGGCATGCCAGGCTGAGCAGTGCGGAAAGACCCATCACGCCCTATCGCGTCATGTCGGAATTCATCCGGGTGATCGATCCGGCCGAGGCGATCGTGACGCACGATTCCGGCAGCCCGCGCGACCAGCTTCTGCCGTTCTATCGCGCCACGCGCCCGCGCGGCTACCTGGGCTGGGGCAAGTCGCACCAGCTTGGCACCGGACTCGGCTTGATCATTGGCGCCAAGGTCGCGGCGCCCGATAAGTTCTGCGTCAATTTCATGGGCGATGCCGCCTTCGGCATGACCGGTCTCGATCTGGAGACCGCGGTCCGCGCCGGCATCCCCAGCCTGACGATCGTGCTGAACAACAGCACGATGGCGATCGAGATCCCGCACATGAAGCTGTCGCACGAACGGCACGCGGCGCGGGACCTCGGCGGCAATTATGCCAATCTTGCCCGGGAGCTTGGCGCCTGGGCCGAGCGGGTGACCGATCCCGGCGACATCGCCGCCGCCATCCTGCGCGCCAGACGGGCGACCGAGGACGGCAAGACCGCACTGCTGGAGTTCATCACCAGCGCCGAGACGGCCTTCTCTCATCGCAATGGTGCGGTGGATTGAAGCTGCCTACTGCCGGTACGGCAGCGGCAACAGCGTCCGTAGCGGCAGCTTGATCAACCCGTTGGCATCCCGGACGATCACCATCGCCTCGGGCGCGTGATCCAGGATCATCTCCCGGCACCCACCGCACGGCGGCACCACGGCCAGTTCCCGGTCTTCTTCCTCCGGCTGGATGGCGGATTGCCGCCGCCGTCTGCACCGTCCCAACCCGGCCCACGATCGCGGGCTTTGGTGACCGCGGATGTATTCCAGCTTCGGGGTACGCGCTAATTTGGGAGGGTAGATACGGAGACGTTATAGTGTTCAAAGTGAATTGATCCAACCTGGACCAGCCGATGCCCGAACAAAGGGAGGCACGGCCGCCGACGCGATCTCCGCGCCCGGCAGTCCCTTGACCAAGCCAAGAACAAAGTCCCTTGATAAGATCAAGGCAAACCCAAAGGCTGGCTGGAGGATAGAGGACCTCAAGACTGCGTGTAGACAATTGGGTATCGAATGCAGCCCACCCACTCGGGGCTCGCATTACAAACTTTCGAGCCCGCACTTACCTGGGATTTTGTCCGTACCGTTTCACAGGCCTATTAAGCTGCCCTACATGAATGCGTTATATCATTGGCTGAAGCACATATAGCGGCACTCCACGCTAAGGAGAGGGGTGATGGTTGAAAAAGCTATCCAATCGTCGTTATGGCGCTGCCCGAGGATGAGGGCGGTGGCTACCTTGCCGTTGCTCCAGACCTCCTCGGTTGCATGGCTGACGGCGCGACCGAAGAGGCCGCCATTGCTGATATCCGAAGTGCTATCGGTGAATGGATTGATGAGGCAAAGCGTCTGGGTCGCGAAGTACCTGAGCCGAATTGTATCAACGCGCTGTATGCCAACGGAAAAAGGAAATTGATACTCAAATTGAGGCCCAAGATAAGCTGATTGCCTCGCAAATAGCCTGATTGAGGCTCAGAAAGAGGAAATCGAGCGAATCAGACAGAACGCTTCGATCAGAATTTTTCGCTATGGCCAGGCGACGCACCCTTATTGCAAATGGTCGGTGCGCTATATCGGCACAAATAGGATGGCCTCGTGAATTAAGACCAACAATATCCACGCTGCCGCAAGCCAGTGAGGCGCGGTTCGCCGGGTAGCATTATCTCGCTCACGCCGATGTGAGTAACTGAGACATCTCCCAAGGGCGCGGCCGTTCAGGGTCGCCTACCGCCGGTATGGCAGCGGCAACAGCGTCCGTACCGGCAGCTTGATCAGCCCATTGGCATCCCGAACGATCACCATCGCCTCGGGCGCGTGATCCAAAATCATCTCCCGGCAACCGCCGCACGGCGGCACCACGGCCAGTTCCCGATCTTCCTCTTCCGGCTTGGGATGGCGGATCGCCACCGCCGTCTGCACCGTCCCGTCCCCTTCCAGGATCGCCCGGCCCAGCGCCACCGCCTCGGCGCAGATAGCCAGGCGGCCGACCGTCGTGCCGATATGCACGCCGGTCCAGATCCTTCCGTCCTTGCTGCGCAACGCCGCCGCCACCATGTGCCAGAACGGCCGGTAATGCCGTTCCAGCACCGCGTTGGCCGCCGCGATCAGTTCATGGTCATCGCCCGTCAGCGCGATATCCCGCAGGACCGCATCATTCAGCGGCTTCGGCTTCCTCACCTTCATCGGGCGTGGACATCATCAGGTTGGCAATGACGCCCGAGTGCTCGCGCACCTTGGTCTCGATCGCGTCCGCGACCTCGCGGTGCTCGCGGAGGAACTGCTTGGCGTTCTCCCGCCCCTGGCCGATGCGCTGGCTGTCGTAGCTGAACCATGCGCCGGATTTTTCCACAACTCCGGCCTTCACGCCAAGGTCCAACAACTCGCCAACCTTGCTGATGCCCTCGCCATACATGATGTCGAACTCGACCTGGCGGAACGGCGGCGCCAGCTTGTTCTTCACCACCTTCACCCGGGTCTGGTTGCCGACCACCTCGTCACGCTCCTTGATCTGACCGATACGGCGGATTTCCATCCGCACCGAGGCATAGAACTTCAGCGCGTTGCCACCCGTCGTCGTCTCCGGGTTGCCGAACATGACGCCGATTTTCATGCGGATCTGGTTCAGGAAGATCAGCATGCACTTGCTGCGGCTGACGCTGCCGGTGATCTTGCGCAGCGCCTGGCTCATGAGCCTGGCGTGCAGGCCCATGTGGCTGTCGCCCATCTCCCCTTCCAGTTCCGCCCGCGGCACCAGCGCAGCCACGCTGTCCACCACCAGCACGTCGATCGCGCCCGAGCGGACCAGCGTATCGGCGATCTCCAGCGCCTGCTCGCCGGCGTCCGGCTGGCTGATCAGCAGGTTATCAACATCGACCCCCAGCTTGCGGGCATAGGACGGGTCCAGCGCGTGCTCGGCGTCCAGGAACGCGCAGGTGCCGCCCCGCTTCTGCGCCTCGGCGATCGCGTGCAGCGCCAGCGTGGTCTTGCCCGAGCTTTCCGGGCCGTAGATCTCGATGATGCGGCCGCGCGGCACGCCGCCGATGCCCAGCGCCAGGTCGAGACCGAGGGAGCCGGATGGAATCACTTCGATCTGGTCGTCTCCGCTCCGCGCACCCATGCGCATGATCGATCCCTTGCCGAAAGCACGTTCGATCTGTGCCACGGCCGCGTCGAGCGCCTTATTCTTTTCCATTCCTCATGTTCCTCGGTTCGAGACAGGTTGACCGCTCTGTCAACCAATTTACGCTTACTGGCCGCAACTTTACAACCGATACGTGCAGACATCGTCGCGATTCTGGTCCAATTGAGTCGCCGAACAGAATCCCTGGCCGCCTGTGCTTCTTATGTTCCATCCACGGCCGCACGACAAGAACTTTCTGCGAACATGAAGCTCTCGCCTGAACGCCCATCGGACACAACGCCCATCGATCGGCCACCACAATCGTCCTGCGCAGCCGATTCGGAATAGCCTGATCGGCAGCCACCCGGCGATGATATCGGAGCCTCCTGTTCCTGAATTCAAGATACTGGCCGTGCGCTCCGGCCAAGCCGCCAGACATAGGCGATGATCTCCGCCACCGCCTTGTAGTGCTCCGCCGGGATTTCCGCATCCAGGTCCAGGTGGTACAGCGCCCGTGCCAGCGGCGGGTTGGAGACTACCGGCACATGGGCGGCTTCCGCCACCTCCCTGATCCGCAGCGCCACGGCGTCGACGCCCTTCGCCACCACGCGCGGCGCGGGATTGACGGCGCGGTCATAGGCAAGCGCGACCGCGTAGTGCGTCGGGTTGGTCACCACCACCGTCGCCCTGGGCACCTTCGCCATCATCCGCCGGCGCGCCCGGATCACCCGGATGCGGCGGATGCGGGCCTTGGTGTGCGGATTGCCTTCCGTATCCTTCAGTTCGTCCCGGATGTCCTGGCGGCTCATGCGCAGGTCGCGGGCATAGCGGAAGCGGACCCAGGCGACGTCCAGGACAGCCAGGGCCGCCTGGCACAGCACGCTGGCCAGCAGGATATGGAACACCGGCCGGATTACCACCGAGGGCAGCCGGCCCGGGTCCTCCCGTGGCAGCAGCATCAGTTCAGGCAGGTCATCCTGGATCGCGACCCAGATGGCGGCGCCGAAAATGCCCAGCTTGCCCACCGACCGCAGCAGTTCCTCAAGACCGTGCCAGCCGAAGACGCGCTTAACCCCGGCAAACGGATTGAGCCGCGATGCCCGGGGCTGGAGCGGGCTTCCACTCAGCAGAAAGCCGGTTTGCAGCAGTACCGCGGCGGCCGCGCCGACGACAGCCGCCGCGAGCACCGGCGTGACCACCGAGAGCACACGCGGCACGATGCTCTCCACCCCCACCCCGGGTCCATGGCTCTGGGCCAGGAGCAACCGCAGGTTCAGCAACAGGTCCCGCAGGCCGCTCTGCGACTGGTAGGCCAGCACCAGGACCACCGCCGTCAGGCTGGCGAACACTGTCGCCTCCCGCGAAACCGGCACGTTGCCCGCCGCGCGCGCCTGCTGGATATGCCGCGCGGTTGCTGCTTCCGTCTTGTCGCCGGTTGCAGACTCTTCGGCCATCGGTCATGGGCTTCCCGGCAGCAGGCCCAGGACGCTCTCGGCCTTGTCTCGCCAGACGAGGATGATCGTGCTGCCGGTCAGCATCAGCAAAGCCAGCCCGCCCAGGATCTGCGCCGGCATGGCGACGAAATAGATCTGCATGCGCCCGCCGACGCGGGCGATCTGGCCGACCGCCACATTCCAGACGACACTGGCCACCACGAACGGCGAGGCGAGTTGCAGCGCCAGGGCGAAGGCCGTGCCGACCGTTTGCAGCGCGACCTGTGCGCCGTCGCCACCGGGCAACATGTGGCCCGGCGGAATCAGCGTGAACAATCCGGCCAGCGCCTGCAACGGCAGCACATAAAGTCCGGAAACCAGGATCAGCATCGGCGCCGCCAGTTCGAACAGCACACCCAGCGCCGTCGATTGCGCCCCGAGTTCCGCATCCGGCTGCAACACGTTGGACAGGCCGATCAGATAAGCGATGATCTGCGCGCCGATCGGCAGCGCCAGGACGATCATCCGCGCAACCCAGCCGAACCACAGCCCGGTCACGACCTCCCCCGCCACCATCAGCGCCATTGCAAGGCCGGAGTCCGGAACCGGTGGAGTCAGAGGTTGCGCAACCGGCAGCAGCAGGATCGTGATGCTCAGCGCCAGGCCAATGCGCACGATCGCCGGCGCGGCGCTCTCACCCAGGCCCGGCAGCAGCGCCATCGTTGCGCCGACGCGCGCCAGGACCAGAGCAAAGACCGGCGCCCAACACAGCAGCGAGGTCCAGTCCATCGCTCATGACCCGCCGACGGCGACAAGGCGGTCGAAGATCGTATGGGAAAAGGCCGTCAGCGTCGCGGCCATGAACGGCCCGAACACGATTAGCGCCAGGCCGATGGCAGCCAGCTTGGGCAGGAAGGTCAGCATGGCCTCGTTGATCTGGGTCACCGCCTGCAGCACCGAGACGACCAGCCCGACCACCAGCGCCACGCCCAGCACCGGCCCGCCCAGCTTCAGGACCACCACCAGGCACTCCCGCAACAGCGCCGCCGTATCCAGTTCATTCATCGCTCAGATCGGCATCTTGATGATGTCCTGGTAGGCCTGCACGACGCGGTCGCGGATCGCCGTCGCCGTCTGCAGGGTCAACTCGGCATGCGACAGCGCGGTGACCACGTCGGTCAGGTTGCCGGTGCCGCTGACGGCCTGCATCGCCTGCTCGTCGGCCTGGTGGCCGGTCTGGATCGCCTGGTCCAGCGCCTGCTGCACTGCCGTGCCGAAATCGGGCGCGGCGCCGCTCGCCCCTCCGGCGCCGGCCTCGCGCGCCGTGCGGGCATACGCCTCGGCGGCGGCGGATGGCGTGACGACGATGGTCGGGATCGTACTCATTTCAGCAGGCCGATGGTCTGGTTGAGCATGCTGCGCGTCGCCTGCATCACCGCGAGGTTGGCGCTGTAGGCGTGTTCGGCCTCCCGCATGTCCATCACCTCGATGAAGGTGTTGACGTTGGGCAGCTTGACGTAGCCCTGCGCATTGGCGGCCGGATTCGATGGATCGTAGCGCAGCGGCAGGTCGCTGGTGTCGACGCCGATGGACTTGACCCGAACGGTATCGACGCCCGCCGCGCGGTCGAGGGCGCTCTCGAATGTAATCGTCTTGCGGCGATAGGGATCGGCCCCTGGCGAGGCCCCGGTCGAATTCTGGTTGGCGATGTTCTGCGCGATCACCCGCAGCCGCGCGGTCTGCGCGTCCATGCCGCTGGCGGAAATTTCCAGGGTAGTGTTCAGGTCGCCTGCCATGGCTAACCGGACCGTCCAAGCGCCAGGTCGAACAGGCTGACGTACTTCTTCCAGATGGTGGTGACCAGCGACTGCGCCGTCTCGGTATTGGCGACCTTGGTGAGCTGTCCGTCCAGGGCGACCGCGTTGCCATCGATAATCCGCGCCTTGGCCGGCTGCAATGTTACCGATGCCACGCCGCTCGGCAGCGTGCCGGGCAGATGGTCGGGCTGTGTCTGCACCGGCGCCAGGGTTCCGCTGCCGGCCAGCACCTGCGCGAACGGCGTCAGGTCCCGTGCCTGGTATCCCGGTGTGTTGACGTTGGCGATATTCCCGGCCAGCACCGCCTGCCGCTGCGCCATCCAGACCAGCCGCTTTTCGGCAACGTCGAACAAGGCAATTCTGCTTGGGTCCATGCGCGCAGTCTGGCGCGCAAATCTAAAGAAAGCGTTAACGGCCACCCGTTAACCGTTTCTTCACCTTCCCGCGCCTTAATGGCGTCATGCCGGCAGAAACGGACAGCCTGACACCATTGCGCGCCCTGCTCGCGGAAATCCGCGGCATCGTCCAGCAGGCGCAGGCCGCGATCGACAGAGGCCAGGCCCCGGACCTGAGCGGCCTGGAAAGGTCCATGGCCATGCTCTGCGCCCGGGCGCTCGACCTGCCGCCCGCGCTCCGGCTGCAGGCGCGCGCCGAGCTGGCCAGCCTGCAACCGCCGATCGAGCACCTGTTCGAAACCCTGGCGAGGCAGGCGGCGTGACCGGCCAGACGGTCGCGGTTGCCGTGATGGCCCTGATGGGCGTGCTCGCGCTCATTGGCCTGCTCGCCCGGCTGCTGCAAGCCGTTGGCTGGCGCTCCGTCCCCCGCACCGGACGCAGCCTGGTGGTGCGGGAGACCGTTGCGCTCGACCCGCGCCGCCGCCTGCATCTTATTGAATGCGCCGATCGGCAGGTGATCGTGCTGACCGGAGGCGGCCAGGATCTGGTGGTCGGGTGGGTGCGCGATCCATGAAGCTGCAGCGAACCGCAGCCCCGATCGTCATGGCCGACGCGGACCGGCCATCCACACCTTTGCCGCTACCAGTGGAAGGCGTGGATGGAGACCCTGCCGGCGCCATGACGAAGGGCCGCCGGCCCGTCTCCTCAACCTTCGCGCGGCCTGCCATATGGCGCTGGCTTCTGACGGCGGGATTGCTTATGGCGCCCGCGCTGGCCCACGCGCAATCGGTCAGCATCGACCTTGGCGCCGCCGGCCAGGCCGGCGCGACCGCGCGGATCGTCCAGCTGACCGCGCTGATCACCGTCCTGTCGCTCGCCCCCAGCCTGCTGGTGATGATGACCGCGTTCACCCGCATCGTCATCGTGCTGTCGCTGCTGCGCAACGCGCTCAGCACGCAGAGCACGCCGCCCAACATCGTGCTGATCGGCCTGGCCCTGTTCCTGTCGTTCTTCGTCATGCAGCCGGTGCTGGAGCAGTCCTGGACCGACGGCATCCAGCCGATGACACAGGGCCAGGTTTCCGAAATCGAGGGCCTGCGCCTCGCCACCGCGCCGTTCCATCAGTTTATGGTCGACAACGTCCGGGACGAGGACCTGACCTTCTTCCAGAACCTTGGCCGCCTGCCGCCCTCCGCCGACGCCGCGTCGGTCCCCTGGCGCGCCCTGGTTCCCGCTTTCATCGTCGGCGAGTTGCGCCGGGCGTTCGAGATGGGCTTTCTGCTGTTCCTGCCGTTCCTGATCATCGACATCGTCGTCGCCAGCGTGCTGATGAGCCTGGGCATGATGATGCTGCCGCCCAGCGCGGTATCGCTGCCGTTCAAGCTGATCTTCTTCGTGATGGTCGATGGCTGGCGCCTCGTCGCCGGCAGCCTGGTTCAGAGCTTTGTGACCCCTGGTTCTTGATCATCGGAGATCATACGACCACACCTATGCTTGGCTGACCGCCAGGAACAGAGGAGGACTTCGTGACCACGTCGGCCGCTGCCGCGCAACCCGTGCCGAGATCCGTCATGCCGCCGCCCGTCCGCGCCCTGGCGCATATCCCGGGCGAGAAGGGGTGGCCGCTCGTCGGCAGCACGTTCACCGCGCTTTCCGATCCGAAGCGCTTCTTCGAAGCGGCCGGGTCCCGGCACGGGAAAGTGGTGCGCGCCAGCATCCTGGGCGAAACCGGCGTGACCCTGCTCGGCCCGGAGGCGAACGAGCTCGTGCTGTTCGACCAGCAGCGGCTGTTCTCCTCGCAACTTGGCTGGGGGCGGTTCATGGACCGCGTGTTTCCGCGCGGGCTGATGATGATGGATTTCGACGAGCACCGCCTGCAGCGCCGCGTGCTGTCGGTCGCGTTCAAGGCCGGGCCGATGCGGGCCTATCTTGCCGCCCTGGATGCCGGCATCGCGGCGCGGGTGGCCGAGTGGCGGGCGGCGCCGGGGCCGATGCTGTTCTACCCGGCGATGAAGCGGCTGACGCTCGATCTGGCGGCGACCTCGTTCCTGGGCGTTGGCTTTGGCCCCGAGACCGCGGATATCACCGCGGCCTTCGTCGACATGGTCGCGGCAACGATCGCCCCGATCCGCGCGCCGCTGCCGGGGACGCAGATGCAGCGTGGCGTGCGCGGGCGGGCCCGGGTCGTCGACTGGCTCAGCCGGCAGGTGCCGATCCGGCGGGAGGCAGGGGGCGACGACCTGTTTTCGGAGTTGTGCCGCGCGCGGATGGACGACGGCACGCTGATGTCCACCCGCGCCGTGGTGGACCACATGAGCTTCATGATGCTGGCGGCCCATGACACGCTGACCTCCTCGCTCAGCGCCTTCGTCTGGCTGCTGGCGCGCAATCCGGACTGGCAGGAACGGCTGCGTGCGGAAATCGCCGGACTCGGCCTTGCGGACGGCGCGCCGCTGCCGTTCGATCGGCTGGAGGCGATGCCGCTGACCGAGATGGCGTTCAAGGAGGCGCTGCGCATCATCCCGCCGGTCCCGGCCCTGCCGCGGCGGGCGCTGCGCGACTTCACCTTCGCCGGATATGCGATCCCCGCCGGCACCTCGGTCGGGATCAACCCGCTGTTCACCCACCACATGCCGGAGATCTGGCCCGAGCCGGATCGCTTCGATCCGCAACGCTTCACCGACGTCGCGCAGGCCGGGCGGCATCGCTATGCATTCGTGCCGTTCGGTGGCGGCGCGCATATGTGCCTCGGGCTGAACTTCGCGTTCATGCAGGCGAAGTGCTTCATGCGGCACCTGCTGCGGAACGTCCGGGTCAGCGTGGCGCCGGGCCACGAGACGGAGTGGAAAATGTGGCCGATACCGCAGCCGAAGGATGGACTGCCGGTGACGCTGCAGCCAGTCCGGGACATGGCGTAGAAGAGCCCACGGCGGGATACGGTCGCCTGCCGCCGGACACTGCCATCATGAAAGGGGAACGACCCTGCCCCACCCATAGGCTCGGTTGAGCGGAGCACTGCCGGACCCGCCGTTCGGCAATGAATGGCAGCGAGCCGGCCGCGATGCAGGGGCCGGTTCATCTCCGATTATTTTGCTTGGTCGTTCCACTTGCCTGCGACTGGATAAGGCGTAGGGCACCCGGGACCGGAGCCTGACCAGCCGAGCCACCTCGGCGCGTCCTGAAAGCCGGCAACATGTCTCTTCCAGAAAGCTGCGAAAAATGCCGATCGGCATGGCGACGCTGCTGGCTGGCTTGTGTTGAAGCGGCGTAAGAAACCGCGCGAACCTGTCCGGGGAACACGGTAATTGGCCATGCAGTTACAACCGGTGGCTTTGATACAAAGACGCGAATCCACCAAGACTGGTGTTATCCTGGCGGTTGTCAGGGGATGGCGCCATTGGCGTTAAAATAGCAGTACAGCCGGCGCGATTGCACTGTCGTCATGGCGGCCGAAGGACCGCCATCCACGCCTTACGGTGCCGACATCAGCAGAAGGCGTGGATGGTGAGCCTTCGCCCACCATGACGTTGCGGAAATGGCCGTGCCCCCAACCCCCTATTTTAACGCCTATGAGGGGATGGCCCTGTCTCATGCAGCGATACGGCCCATGACTCCGAAAGCGCCCCAGAAGCAGCCTCGGCACGGCGGATACACAACCGCATACTGAACCGTCATTCAGCTTCGATTCCTCAGGCCGTGCTCAGCGCCGCGTGCCTGGAAGCCCGGGCATGCCGCGGGTGCCTTGGTCTGTTCGTGATCGAAGCGGTCAGGCAGCGGGAGAACGTAGCGCTGGTCTGGCTGCCGGCTGAAGCGCGAAAGCTGTACCGCGCCTGCATCTTTGTTACTTTGCCGGCCATAGGCCAGCCACCGGCACAAAACATTCGAGCGAAAACAACACATTATGTCCTTATATCTGATAATTCGCATATTCAGAAAATATATCTCGATACGTCCCGAACGGCCTTGATTGAATAACCTGTTTGTAATAGATGTCGCCCCGAAACGCGGATGGATCGGCCCGCTTCCGAAAGATGTTGGCCGTGGCTGCCGGCGGTTTGGTTCGCTGCAAATAATTTCGCAGGGTACCGAGCCGAATAATACGTTGATGGAGACGTCCCGATGCCTCGTATCGGCCTCGATGCACGCCGGCCTGCTGGTGCGCAGGCCCGGAATTCAGTAGCCGCTGACCTGCACATCCGCCACGGTCAGGCCCGGGCCGGAGACTCATCCTCCCAGTCCACGCCACGCCCGCGCCGCCGCGGCCAGGCGATCAACGTGCTCGCGTCCCTGATGCTAGCGGCCAGCCAGCCGGCAGCCGCCTTTGCCCAACCGGCGGCGCACGATGATGCCGCCACGAAGGTAGCGGCGGTCACGCGACCGATGAGCGTGCCGCAGGAAACCGATGGCTACGTCGGCACCCGGACTCCGCAGGACCACAAGGATTTCAAGCAGCTCCAGGGGCCGTTCACGACGCCCGAGCAGGTCACGCAGGCCTGCCTGAGCTGTCATACCCAGGCCGCCAGGCAGGTGATGTCCAACATCCACTGGACCTGGAAGGCGTGGGACCCCAAAACCAAGCGGATCGTCGGCAAGAACGAGGTCTATAATAATTTCTGTGTCAGTCCGATCAGCAACGAACAGTTCTGCACCGTCTGTCACATCGGCTACGGCAGCACCGACCCGAACACGTTCATTCCCTTCAGCCAACGCGCCGAGGACCGGGTCGATTGCCTCGCCTGCCACGACCAGACCAAGACCTATCGCAAGATTCCGTTCATCGGCGGCAACCCGGCGATGGAAAAGATCGCTGTGCGCCCGGGCTGCAACGAGGTCTATGGCACCGACAAGCCCTACGTCCTGCCTGAGGACCTGCCGCAGATCGCCAAGAGCGTCGGGCCGCCGACACGTTACACCTGCGGCCTGTGTCATTTCTACGGCGGCGGCGGCGACGGCGTGAAGCACGGCGACCTCGACAGTTCGCTCGATGAACCGTCGCACGATCTCGACGTGCACATGGACGCGAAGGGGCTGAACTTCCCCTGCCAGCAGTGCCACCAATCTGGCGACCACCGCATCAGCGGCCGTCACTACACGATCGACGCCGTCCCGGTGTCCGATGCCTTCCTGCGCGGGGCGCCGCACAACGGCAACGCCGTCACCTGCCAGTCGTGCCACAGCGAGACTCCGCATCATCGTAACGATGACATCACGGCGCTGGTCGCCGGCACGCTCAACATGCATACCCGGGACATCGCCTGCCAGACCTGCCACATCCCTGAATTCGCCCGCGGCAGTCTTCCGACCAAGCTGGACTGGAACTACGCCACCGCCGGCAAGCTGGCGCCCAATGGCTCGCCGTTGGTGATGGTCGACAAGCGCGGCTGGAATACCTATTGGGGCGTCAAGGGCAGCTTCGCCTGGGGCGTGAACGTCGTACCGGACTACCGCTGGTTCAACGGCACCGAGGACTGGTTGCACATCGGTGACAAGGCACGGCCGGACAAGAATGGCGTCGTCGCCATCAACCAGATCGAGGGCAGTGCGACCGACGGCAAGTCGCGCATCTGGCCGTTCAAGATTTCCCGCAACAACCAGCCGTACGACATGAAGACCGGGACGCTCGCGGTGTTCCACTCGTTCGGCTTCGACGACGACGCCTTCACCATGGCGTATGACTGGAAGAAGGCCATCACCGTCGGCATGAAGGCAGCCAACCTGCCCTTCTCCGGGGAGATCGGCTTTGAAAAGACCGCGATGTACTGGCCGATCACCCACATGGTGGCGCCGAAGAGCAAGGCGCTGGCCTGCCGGGACTGCCACGCGAACAACGGGCGCCTGCAGAACATCGACGGAGTCTACATACCGGGCCGGGCCACGGACCATCAGCCCTGGATCGAGCGCATCGGCCTGCTGATGGCGGCACTCGCCTGCGTCGCCGTCTTCCTGCACGGAACGATCCGCGTCGCCATGTGGCTGCGCCGCAAGTTCTGACACAGGAGGACGCCATGACCGCGCACCGGATGTATCTGTTCAAAGGCTTCGAGCGATTCTGGCACTGGGCCCAGGCGGCGCTGATCATCGCCCTGCTGGTGACGGGCTTCCAGATCCACGGCTACCTGCACTGGTTCGACTTCAGCACGGCCGTGCAGGTCCACGGCTACCTCGCCTGGGCGCTGGTGACGCTGTGGATTTTCGCGATCTTCTGGCACTTCACCACTGGCGAGTGGAAGCAGTACACGCCGACGTTCGACAAGATCGACAAGATGATCCTCTATTACATCTGGGGGATATTCTTCAAGCAGCGCTATCCGCACCACCAGTGGATCCGGCACAAGCACAATCCCCTGCAGCGGTTGGCCTATCTGTGGCTGAAGCTGATGGTTCATCCGCTGGTCTGGGTCAGCGGCGCGCTGCTGCTGCTCTACAGCTACGACTGGCTGCCGCACATGCCGCTCGGCCTGGCGGTCAACGAAGTCGCGTGGGCGCACACCGCGGCCGCCTACATGCTGCTGTTCTTCCTGATCGCGCACCTCTACCTGATCACCACCGGCAAGACCCCGCTGACCTACACCAAGGCCATGATCACCGGGTGGGAGGTCGCCCGTGACGAGGTCGAACCGGAATCCGTCGCCTCCAAGACCGGCGCGTGAGCGCCGGTCCGGGACCGCGTGACCATCAGCCTGAATGGACTGTCCGATGATTGGCACTATTTCCGGATTTCGACTGGTACCGTCCGCGGCCGTGCGGATGCTGTGCGCCGCCGCCGTCTCGGCGCCCCTGCTCGCGGCCCGGGCGGAGCCGACCGGGACACAGCAATCGACGCCGGGCCTCGCCGACACGCCGGGGACCGCGCCGTCGATCGCCGCGCCGGACCAGGCGCTGAGCGTGGAGGCGTTCAAGGTTCGGGACGGCCGCGCCCTGCTGGATTCGGCGGTTCTCCTGAAGGTGTATTACTACGCCTACGCCACCGGTCCGGTGGACTACAGCGCGATCCTGACCGAGAACACCCAGGACATCGTTCCGCCGCCGCCGGTACGGCCGACCCTTGCGCAAAAGCAGACGATTGACGCCTTGATCCGGTTGGCGAAGTCGCACCCGGATATCCTGATCGTGGCCGACGACGTCACGCTGGAAAGTTACGACAAGTCCGCGCAGTCCTATACGATGAACAATCGCCTGTTCATCGGCCATGTCGGCTACTACTTCGACAACTCGCCGTTCCATTACGTGTACCCGCAGTCCGGGTCCTTCCATAAGCTGCACTGCACCGACGCCACGGCCCTGGCCGCCATCGACTCGGCCATTGACAATTACCAGCCGTTTTCCGTGGACATCGCCGGGCATGTCACCGGAACGAGAGCCGCTGACAAGGTCGTGGCGATCGAGGTGCAGGACGTCGTGCTGAAGGACGGCGCGGGCAAGACCCTGCTGACCCAGGGCCAGCCATAGAGCTTTGGCCGGCCCGATCCGTTCCCCCTCCGTCATGGCCGGGCGTGTCCCGGCCATCCGCGCTTCGACGGGGCGGGGTAGATGGCCGGGACACGCCCGGCCATAACGATAGGGCGACGACCCATGTCCTGTTGCCCTTTAACCTGGCGCCAATGCGGCTTGTTCGGGCCACCGGTGGCGGCACATGCCTGCCGGGATGGCACGCCCCTGACGATGGCCGGCGAACCCCGCGGATCAACCACAGGTCATATCGGGTCCGCGGTAGCATACCGTAATCTTGATCGCAGTCGCCAAGCCTGCCATCCAGGCGGCTGGCAGGATCGTCGTCGCGCCGGCCTTCCAACCCGTCTGTCCCACTTGCGGCGGAGTCGCTGTGCGATCATCCGCCATGGAGCAACCGTCATGCCACCCATGGACCTGATGCAGTCTGCTCTCGCCATCGGCTGCGGCGGCCTGGTCGGGTTCTCGCTCGGGCTGATCGGCGGTGGTGGTTCGGTGCTCGCCGTGCCGCTGCTGCTCTACGTGGTTGGCGTCAGCGATCCGCACATCGCGATCGGCACCAGTGCGCTGGCGGTGGCGGTGAACGCCTTCGTCAACCTGATCTCGCATGCCCACGCCGGCAATGTCCGGTGGAGCGCCAGCTTCGTGTTCGCAGCCGGCGGCGTGCTGGGCGCGTTCATCGGCTCCACCGCCGGGAAGGCGTTCGACGGCCAGCGCCTGCTGGTGCTGTTCGCGCTGCTGATGATCGTGATCGCCGCGCTGATGCAGCGGCCACGCCGGCTCATCGTCGCCGGGCCGTTCCACCTGACCCCGGCCCTGGCCGGCCGGTTCGCGGGCAGCGGCCTTGGCACGGGCCTGCTGGCCGGCTTCTTCGGCATCGGCGGCGGCTTCCTGATCGTGCCGGCGCTGACGCTGATCTGCGGCCTGGCGACGCTGGAGGCGATCGGATCGTCGCTGGTGTCGGTGGGCGCCTTCGGCCTGACCACGGCGATCAACTACGCCGTTTCCGGCCTGATCGACTGGCCCATCGCCGGGCTGTTCCTGGCGGGCGGCGTCGCCGGCGGTGTCGGGGGCGCAGCCGTCGCCGGGCACCTGGCGCGCAACCGGCAAGCATTGAACCGCGTGTTCGGTGCGATCGTGGCGTCGGTGGCACTCTACATGCTGGCGCACAGCGCCGGCTGGATCGGCCGGTAACACCAGCTGCCTCTGGACGGACCCCTTGGGTCTGATTTTTGGGTGCCGGGCGCCTCTCCGGTCCACAGCGCAATCACGTCGCCCTGGGCGTTCCCCTGGGTTACCAGCCTGTCGCTGCCACCTGTGGCGGCGGCGACATCCGGTCAGTGGAACACATGGCGGGGATCAGTGAACCGAAAGCGGGTGCATCTCATGCTGCACGATGGCAGCGACCGCCACATCCCGGTCTTCCGCGACCGCCATCGGCGTTCCGTCGGCGGCGTGGATCGCAAAACCCGGAACGCCGTCAATGACGACGGGCTTCACATAGGCAATACGCGTCATGCCCAGCGCGGCAAGCTGCTGCTCGGACAGATGGCGGACATCAATCACCGTTGGCTCATTGACCTGCATGGCTGTGTCAGCCCGGTCGCCTGAGTTCATATTCATGGATTCGTACTCCTTTCCGACGGTCTTTACAAAGCCCCGTCGCCGTTCTTGGTTTCGCAGGCCCGCTTCGCGGCCCCTGCGTCATTCGCAATTAATCACTGTTCCGCCTTACTCTCAACAACCGTTCCACCGTCCGTCCCGTTCGGCCGCATGACGCTCCCCGCCGTGGCGCGGGAGATCGGGATGTTCTTCACCCGGACCTCGGGCTGCGGCTTTGCCAGGTCGACGTGCAGCAGGCCGTTGTCGAGCCAGGCGCCCCGCACCTCGATCCCCTCGGCCAGCACGAACGACCGCTGGAACTGCCGCGCCGCGATACCGCGGTGCAGAAAGATCCGCCCCTGGCTGTCGTCTGTCTGCCGCCCGCGGATAACCAGCTGGTTATCCTCCTGGGTAATCTGCAGGTCATCCATAGTGAACCCGGCGACGGCGAGCGTAATGCGCAACCCGGTCTGGCTGATCTGCTCGATGTTGTACGGCGGGTAGCCGTCGGACGACGTTTTGGACGCACGCTCGAGCATCTGCTCAAGATGGTCGAAGCCAAGAAACAACGGTGACGTGAACATTCGAGTGCTCAAGGCCCCCTCCTGCGAGCGAAGCAACTACCGGGACCCGTGACGGCATCCTGGTGACGCACTATCTTGGCAAGAGCGGCCGTACTTGCAAGAGGCCCCGTTTCATCGCTAGGGACATTCCATTGGCCGGTGCCGATCGGCCGCGATCACGCCGCCACATCAGCGAGACCATGAGCACAACCCTTTCCCCCCCCGCCATCACCCAGATCCCGATCCTGATCGCCCCCAACCAGGTCCTGAAGGCGCGCGCCCGCGCGGTGGAGGACCGGGACGCCGACATCGTGCGCGAGCTGATCCCGCGCATGTACGCCGCCATGTACGCCGCGCCCGGCATCGGGTTGGCCGCGCCGCAGGTCGGCCTGGGCCTGCGGCTGCTTATCATCGACCTGAAGCCGAACGACAAGCACGAGCCGCTGACGCTGATCAATCCCGAGATTGTCGCGGTCAGCGAAGATCTTGCCACCCGCGAGGAAGGCTGCCTGTCGCTGCCCAACCAGTACGCCGACGTCACCCGCCCGGCCCGCGTCAAGGTGCGCTACTTCGACGAAACCGGCGCGAAAAAGGAAATCGACGGTTCGGACCTGCTGTCCGCCTGCCTGCAGCACGAGATCGACCATCTGGAGGGCATCCTGTTCGTCGATCACCTCTCGGCGCTGAAGCGCAACATGATCATGCGCCGCCTGGCCAAGGAGCAGAGGGCGCTGCAGAAGAAGGAAAGCGCCTGGAAGTAGCGCCATGCGTCTGGCCTTCATGGGCAGCCCCGATTTCGCCGTCCCTGCCCTGCGGGCAATTCATGGCGCCGGGCATGACATCGCCGCGGTCTATTGCCAGCCCGCCCGGCCCGCTGGCCGCGGCCACGCCGTCCGGCGCTGCCCGGTGCATGTCGTGGCGGACGAGCTTGAGCTGACGGTGCGCACCCCGCCCCGCCTGCGCAAGGATCCCGAAGCCCAGGCCGCGTTCGCCGCACTCGGCCTGGACGTCGCCGTGGTCGCGGCCTACGGGCTGATCCTGCCACAGGCGATGCTGGACGCGCCCCGGCGCGGCTGCCTGAACATCCACGGCAGCCTGCTGCCGCGCTGGCGCGGCGCCGCGCCGATCCAGGCCGCGGTCCTGGCGGGGGATGGCGAAACCGGGATTACCATCATGCAGATGGACGCTGGGCTGGATACTGGCCCGATGCTGCTGTGGCAGGGTGTGCCCATTGGCCCGGAGACCACCACCGCCGGCCTGCACGACACGCTGGCCGATTTGGGCGCGAAGCTGATCCTGCAGGCGCTGGACTCGCCACCGGCGCCGGTGGCGCAGCCGGAGGACGGCGCGACCTACGCACCCAAGCTGTCCCGCGACGACTCGCCGATCGATTGGACCGCGCCCGCCGCCGTCATCGATCGGCGGATTCGGGCCTTCGACCCGTGGCCCGGCACGTCCACCGTGCTGAACGGCAACCCGTTCAAGATCCTGGCCGCCCGGCCGGCTGAGGGCACAGGCGCGCCCGGCACGGTCATCGACGACAGGCTGACCGTCGCCTGCGGCGAAGGCGCGATCCGGCTGACCCGCGTCCAGCTTCCCGGCCGCGCGGCGCTCGACACGGACGCCTTCCTACGCGGTCATCCTGTCCCGCCGGGCACTGTTCTTGGGCAGTGATGCCGATCGGCCTGGCCCCGCCAATCCCCATGACCCGATGGGCCCTGCTGCTGGAGTATGACGGCGGCCCGTTCGTCGGCTGGCAGGTCCAGGAGACCGGCCCGTCCGTCCAGGGCGTGCTGGAACAGGCCGCATCCCGCCTGGCCAATGGCGCCCCCGTCCCCAGCATCGTCGCCGGCCGCACCGACGCCGGCGTGCACGCCGAGGGCCAGGTGGCCCACATCGACCTGCCCGACGGCTTCCAGGCCCGCGCGGTCCGCGACGCCCTGAACTTCCACATGAAGCCGCATCCGGTGGTCGTGCTGCAGGCCGCCACCGTGCCGGACGACTGGAGCGCCCGGTTCTCGGCCAACCGGCGCACCTATCGCTACCGCATCCTCAACCGCCGCGCCCGCCCGGCGCTGCTGGCGGGGCGCGTCTGGCACGTCCCGGTCCCGCTCGACGCCGCCGCGATGCACGACGGGGCGCAGCGCCTGCTCGGGCGCCACGACTTTTCCTCGTTCCGCGCCGCCGCCTGCCAGGCGAAGTCGCCGATGCGCACGCTGGACCGCCTGGACGTCTCCCGCGACGGCGACATCGTCGAGATCGTCACCGAGGCGCGCAGCTTCCTGCACCACCAGGTGCGCAACTTCGCCGGCACCCTGAAGCTTGTCGGCGAGGGACGCTGGACCGCCGACCGCGTCGCCGCCGCCCTGGCCGCCCGCAACCGCGCCGCCGCCGGCCCGACCGCGCCGCCGGAAGGCCTGACGCTGACGCGGGTCGGCTATCCGGACGACCCGTTCAGGAACTGAGCGACAGCGCCAGCGACGCCAGCAGGATGCCGATCGACTGGTCGAGCACCACCAGCGCCGTGGCAAGCAGCGGCGTGACGCCCAGCGCCAGCCGCGTGGCATACCACTCCAGCCACAGCGCCCAGCCGATGGTCACCAGTTCGCACACCTGATCGACGATCGGCGGCACCCCAAGCAGGCCGGGGATGCCGCCAATGACGACCATGATGCCCTCGATGACGTTGCACCAGTTCCACAGGGCGATGAACCGCCCCCAGCGGCCCGTCCGCTGCAGCGCCGGCGCCAGGCGGTGGGTGATCTCGACGAAGACCAGCCAGCCGAGCACGAAAACCATCACTTCCCGCCCAAGTTCGTGGGCGACATTGGACGGGACGCCGCTGTCCGCCCAGGACATCACCACGCGGGCGATGACCGCCGGCAGGCTCAACGGGATCGACCAGAAGCTGCGGATGACGGTGGCGCGGTCACCCGGCACCAGCACGACTCCGTCGGCGCGCCCCCGCGCCAGCCGCAGCGCGGCGAATAGCCCGGAGGTGACGGAGGCGACGGCCCCGGTCACAGCAGCCTGGCCACCACGTGTGGCCCCATCAAGGTGACGCCCGTCGCGAGATTCACCAGGATCACCAGCGTGACCGCCCGCAGGGCCGACAACCCCAGCGCGTTCCGGGCCAGGAACCAGTGCAGCCAGAGCCCGTAGCCCGCCAGGATGCCGGCCAGCATGAGGCTTGCCGTCGCCTCGTCCATGCCGGCGGCAACGGCCAGGCTCAGCGGCAGCATGGCCACGCCGGCCACCACCGGCAGGATCCATTCGCACCAGTTGAACGCCGTGGCGAAACGCAGCCAGTTATTCTGGCGCTTCCACAGGCGCGCCAGCTCGAACGACAGGACAGCCGGCATCAGCACGGCGCACAGTGCAACCGCCAGGCTGGTCAGGGCGACGATCGGCCCGTCTGAGGACAACGTCAGCAGGGCCCCGGCGAGCGGGAATGCCAACAGCGGCGCGAGGCTGGACAGGAACGCCTGCGGACTGGCACCGAAGCAGGCGATGCCGTCGGCGCGGCCGCGGGCGATCCGCAGGATGCCGGCCAGGATGCTCGGCCGGGGCGCGGCGCGCTGGTTCATGCCAGGAACGCCGCGATGATGTCGCGATAGATGCGCGCGAGGTCGCGCAACTCGGCGACCGGCACACGCTCGTCGGCCTGGTGCATCGTCGCGCCGACCAGGCCGAACTCCGCGACGGGGCAGTAGTTGGCGATGAACCGGGCATCGGAGGTGCCGCCGCCGGTGTCCAGCTTCGGGTCGATCCCGGTAGCGCCCTGGATCGCCCTGCGCAGGATCTCGACCTGCGGACCGGGCTTCGTGACGAAGGACTCGCCGCTGATTGAGACATCCAGGTCGAACCGCTCGGCATAGCGCGCCAGCGTCGCCCGCACCCAGGCGGTGAGCGAGGCGCCGCTGTGCGCGTCGTTGAAGCGGATGTTCAGCGCCGCCCGCGCCGCCGCCGGGATCACGTTGGTCGCGGCGTTGCCGACGTCGATGCTGGTGACCTGCAGGGTCGAGGGCTCGAACCAGTCGGTGCCGGCATCCACCGGCGCGGCGGTCAAAGCGGCCAGGGCGCTGACCAGCCGGTGCACCGGGTTGTCGGCCCGGTGCGGATAGGCGACGTGGCCCTGCGTGCCGTGCACGGTGACCGTCATGTTGACGCTGCCGCGGCGGCCGATCTTGACCATGTCGCCCAGCCTGACCGGACAGGTCGGCTCGCCGACGAGGCAGAAGTCAGGGACCTGGCTGTGCGCCTGCATCCATTCCAGCACCTTGACGGTGCCGTCCACCGCGGGCCCTTCCTCGTCGCCGGTGATCAGGAAGCTGATCGAGCCCCTGGGTTGCCCCTGCGTCCCATGCTGCGCCACGGCGGCGACGAAAGCGGCGATCGCGCCCTTCATGTCGCAGGCGCCGCGGCCATACAGCACGCCATCGCGCACCTCGCCGCCGAACGGGTCGCTGTGCCAGTTCGCCGCCCCCACCGGCACCACGTCGGTATGGCCAGCGAAGCAGACATGCGGCCCGTCGGTGCCCATGCGCGCGAACAGGTTCTCGATCTCCCCGAACCGCAGCCGGTGGATGGTGAAGCCGAGCCGTTCCAGCATGCCCGCCAGGGCATCCTGCGCGCCGGCATCCGCAGGGGTGACCGAGGCGCAGCGGATCAGCGCCTGCGCCAGCGGCAAGGGGTCGCTCAGGTCGGTCAATCGCGCAGCAGTTCGTTGATGGAGGTCTTCGACCGGGTCTGCGCATCCACCGTCTTGACGATCACCGCGCAGTAGAGCGACGGCCCCGGCGACCCGTCCGGCAACGGCTTGCCCGGCAGCGAGCCGGGGACGATCACCGAATAAGCCGGCACCCGGCCCATGTGCACCTGCCCCGTCGCACGGTTGATGATCTTGGTCGAGGCGCCGATGAACACGCCCATCGACAGCACACTGCCCTGCTCGACGATCACGCCCTCCGCGACCTCGGACCGGGCACCGACGAAGCAGTCATCCTCGATGATCACCGGGTTGGCCTGCAGCGGCTCCAGCACGCCGCCGATGCCGACTCCGCCCGACAGGTGGCAGTTGGCGCCGATTTGCGCGCAGGAGCCGACAGTGGCCCAGGTGTCGACCATGGTGTTGCGGCCGACCCGGGCGCCGACGTTGACGAAGCTGGGCATCAGCACGGCGCCCGGCGCGATGTAGGCCGAACGGCGGACCACGGCGCCCGGAACGGCGCGGAAGCCGGCCTCCTTGAACCGGTTCTCGTCCCAGCCGGCAAACTTCACCGGCACCTTGTCCCACACCGGCGCGCCGCCGGGGCCTTGCATGGCTGTCGAGTCGTTCAGGCGGAACGACAGCAGCACCGCCTTCTTCAGCCACTGGTTGACCTGCCAGTCGCGGCCCACCTTCTCGGCAACCCGGACGTCGCCGCGGTCGAGCGCCTCCAGCGCGGCCTCGACCGCTTCGCGGGCGGCGCCTTTCGTCGATGACGACAGCGTCTCCCGCTGTTCCCAAAGATCCTCAATCGGCTGTTGCAGGCTATGCTGAGTCATCCGCGACCGTTTCCTGGTTGAAGCGGCCGGACGATGCGCAGCGTCCCCTCTCCTGTCAACGCGCCATTGCGGTCACCGTCAGCGGTAATACCCGTAGGCCGGCGCGCCGTAGTAGCCATAGGCTGGCGGCGGGCCGTAGTAGCCGTAGTAGGGATGGTGTTCCCGCCACTCATGCTCACGCCATTCGTGTTCCCGCCATTGGTGTTCCCGCCACTCATGGCCCTGCCATTCGCGACGGCCCCAGTCATCGTAGGCGAAAGCCGGCGCGGCGGCGCCCAGGGCGAACACGGCGGCCAGCGTAGCCAAGGTCAAAGTGCGAAAGCGCATGATTGCCTCCTTCCCTGGATGGCACCTTGGCCGACAGAGATGGCGGCTATTGGGCAGGTTTAAGGCTTTTTCTTCACGACCCGCGCGCGACCGTGTAACATCGCGCCATGACTCCAGGAGCGTTAGATGTCACTTGGCCGTGAGTTGAAACGACGCGCCCGGCTGATGCTGGCGCCGTCGATATTTCTGGCGATCACCCTGTATTTCGGCTGGAACGCAACCCAGGGCGACCGCGGCCTCGTGGCCCGCCGCCAGCAGGAGGAACTGCTGCGCCAGGTCATTGTCGACCGGGATGCCGCCAAGGCCGAGCGCGACGCCTGGGAGATACGGGTGTCCGGCCTGCGGGCGAGCCACCTGGACCCCGATACGCTGGATGAGCGCGCCCGCGCGATGGACAATCTGGCTGACCCCACCGAGGTGATCATCAAGCTCAGCCCGCAGGACAAGATGTTCTGACCGCGGGTTGCGGCGTGATGGAGTAAACGCCATCGGCGCTGGCATAAGATAGAGGTCAGGATGGTGCCTCCCCGTCATGGTCGGGCGTGTCGGGATAACCGAAGTGGCGGCGCCAGGTCGTCTCCCTATCGTCATCGTTGGGCGTGTCCCGGCCATCTGCGTTTCAACGGTGCAGGGTGGATGGCCGGGACACGCCCGGCCATGACGAGAGGCCGTTAACGGTTCATCATCACCGGCAGCTTGGCATGCTCCAGCACATGGCGGGTAACCCCGCCCAGGATCAGCTGCCGCAGCCGCGAGTGCGAATAGGCCCCCATCGACATCAGGTCGCAGCCAAAATCCGTCGCCGCGGCCAGCAGCCCGGCACCGACCGAGCCGCCGATGGAGCGGAACGAAATCGGGTGCGCATGCACGCCATGCAGCGCCAGGTAGGACATCAGCTCCGGCGCTCCCGGGCCGCGCCGCTGGTAGCCCTCGGCCGACAAGATCGCCACCGCCTCGGCCCGCTGCATCCAGGGCAGCGCCGCCTGCACCGAGGACGCCGACTCGGCGGTGCCGTTCCAGGCGATGCCGACGCGGGTGCCGATGCGTGGCTGCTCGATCTGCGGCGAGATCAGCACCGGGCGGCCGGAATCGAACAGCACGGCGTGCAGGGCATCGGACGAGGACGCCTCATCGCCGCTGTCGGGATGCGGCACGACCGTCAGGTCCGCCAGCCGCGCCTGCTGCGCCACGATGTCTTCCTCCCGCCCGGTCACGGCGGCGAAGCTGGCCGAGGCGTAGTCGGCGCCGGGATGCGCTTCCTGCACCACGACGTTGTGCTTGGCGACGAAACGCTCGAACATCGCGCGGACGGCATGGGCCCGCTCGTTGCTCTCCTTTTCCGTAGCCGACATCATTTCCTCGATCATCGCACCGGACAGGCCCTCGCCGGCGAGCGGCGCGACGTCGCGGCTGTCGACGCGAACGTGCAAAGCCGTCACGTGAGCGTTCCAGGCGCGTGCGATCGTCAGGGCGGTCGCCAGTGCGGCCTCGCCAGCCGCGGTCCCCGTCAGGGGAAGCAGAAGCTTGCGTATTGCCATGGTCAGCTCCATCAAAGCGGTTTGCGCTTAGAGCAATGCAGGTTTGCGTTTTGTCTGCAAGAGGTATCGCCGGTGTGGTCTTGGCCGTGTGGCGTCAGGGAAACAGCTTCGATTGTTCCCAGGTTCCGTCGGCGGCGCGGCGATAGACCGTCCGGTCGTGCAGACGATACGGCATGTCCTGCCAGAACTCGAATAACACCGGGATGACCCGGTAGCCGGACCAGTACCCTGGCCGGGGGATGTCCTCATCCGGGTAGCGCTGTTCGGCCTCGACCAGGCGTTCTTCCAGCACCGACCGCGCCGGCAGCGGGCGTGATTGTTGCGACGCCCAGGCGCCGAGGCGGGAGATACGGGGCCGACTCGCGTAGTAGGCATCGGCCTCGGCATCGGTGACGTGCTCGACCGTGCCCTCAATGCGGATCTGCCGGCCGAGCGACTTCCAGTAGAACAGCAGGAAGACATTGGCGTTGGCGGCGAGTTCGTCGGCCTTGCGGCTCTCCTTGTTGGTATAGAAGACGAAGCCGCGGTCATCGACGCCCTTCAGCAGGATCGCGCGGGCCGACGGCCGCCCGTCTGGCGTCGCGGTGGCGACGATCATGGCGTTCGGGTCCTTCGGCTCGGCCTTCTCCGCCTCCGCCATCCAGGCCTGGAACTGATCGAAGGGGAGGGCTGCGAGAGTCGGTCCTGCCGGCATGGGAGGCAATCCTTCAGGTCAAAGCGTTCACCGGGGTGATAACAGCAGGTTGCGGCGGTAGGGCAAGCGGATATCGGGGGTCAGGCTGTCGTGTGCCGCGTCCCCCTTGCAACTTGCCCCCCTTGCAACTTGCCCCCCTTGCAACTTGCCGGCCCTCGGGTGATCACCACAGTCAGAAAACGCCGAACCGGGAGAACGCCATGCAAGACACGCTGCGCCCTGACCCGCATGCCGAGATCAAGGAGGAGGTGCGCAAGCTGTGCGCCAAATTCCCCGGCGAGTACTGGCGGCGGCTGGACCAGGAGCGCGGCTACCCGACCGAGTTCGTGCAGGCGCTGACCGAGGCCGGCTACCTCGCCGCGCTGATCCCCGAGGAATACGGCGGCGCCGGCCTGAAGCTGTCCGCCGCGGCGGCGATCCTGGAGACGGTGCAGGCCGAGGGCTGCAACGGCGCCGCCTGCCATGCGCAGATGTACATCATGGGCACGATCCTGCGGCACGGCTCGGCGCAGCAGAAGAAGACCTACCTGCCGAAAATCGCCACCGGCGAGCTGCGGTTGCAGGCGTTCGGCGTGACCGAGCCGACCAGCGGGACGGATACGACGTCGCTGCGCACCTTCGCGCGGAAGGAGGGGGACCACTACATTGTCAACGGCCAGAAGGTGTGGACCAGCCGGGCCGAGCACTCCGACCTGATGCTGCTGCTCGCGCGCACCACGCCGCGTGAGCAGGCGAAGACGCGGACCGAGGGGCTGTCCACGTTCATCGTCGACATGCGGCAGGTGCTGGGCAAGGGCCTGACGATCCGGCCGATCCGCACGATGATGAACCACAACTCGACCGAGGTGTTCTTCGACAACATGCAGATCCCCGCCGACTCGCTGGTCGGCGTCGAGGGCCGTGGCTTCCGCTACATCCTGGACGGCATGAACGCCGAGCGGCTGCTGATCGCGGCCGAGTGCATCGGCGACGCCAAGTGGTTCCTGCGCAAGGCCAGCGACTACGCGCGTGACCGCCACGTCTTCGGCCGGCCCATCGGCCAGAACCAGGGGATTCAGTTCCCGCTTGCCCGCGCCTATGCGCAGATGCGGGCGGCGGAGCTGATGGTGCAGGCCGGGTGCGAGAAGTTCGAGGCGGGCGAAACCCCCGGTGAGGAAGCCAACATGGCGAAGATGCTGGCGGCCGAGGCATCCTGGGCGGCGGGCGAGGCCTGCATCCAGACGCATGGCGGGTTCGGGTTCGCCGAGGAGTACGACATTGAGCGGAAGTTCCGCGAGACTCGGCTGTACCAGGTGGCGCCGATCAGCACGAACCTGATCCTGTCGTATATCGCCGAGCACGTGCTGGGGCTGCCGCGGAGCTACTGAGGCGGGCAGTGACGATGGGTTCGTTCCAGGCCGTCTATACCCGGTTGGGAATATCGGCGGCATCGTAGAAAACGCCGACAATCACCGGCGTATCCGTCGTGCTGTAGGCAATCCAGTAGCGCCCGGACTTGATCCAGGCGCGTCCCCGGGATGCAAGCGCAGGATAGGGACGCGGCGCGGCCAGCCCGGCGGCCGGGTTGGCGACAATTCTTTTCCAGGCCGCTTCGAGCGCATCGCTCAAGCCGCGGATCGCAGCGGGACGGTCACGCTCTTCGTAATACTGGCGGAGGTCACTGACCTGTTGCCGGGCCTCTGGCGTAAAGGCAATCAGCGAGGCGGCGGTCCTGCGCGGCGGCGACTGTCGGAGCGTTTGGCCTCGAGCCGGGCAAGGCTCTCACGCAGTTCGTGCATGACATCCTCACCGGACACGATCTGGCCGGCTGCGAGCTGAGCTTCGCTCCGCGCGAGCGCCTCCAGCCATCCAGGCGGGGCAATTGTACGGTCCGGTACATCATTCATCCTGAAATGATAGACCATGGTGACCTGACCATCCAGCCCGATGCTTGCTGCATCCCATTAAACGAACGCGCACGCCGGCCGTTATCGTCTTTGGGAGTCGATATGGTCACAGGGCAGGCATGACGTCAGGTATAGACGCCGTACTTCAGCCGCCCAAGAAAGTCCCCGACGATTTCGATGCCTCTTGATGTTGCCAGGAGGTCGATCGGGCGCTGCTGGTTGAGGCCTGTCGCCGGTCGCAGCAGCCATTGCTCCGCTTCCTGCCGTGATCCCAGAACCGCGCTTGCCATGGCCAGAATCTTGCTGACATCGCGCCGCCTCGAACTGATCGGCCTGGTCACGGCCTTCTTGCGGGCCCGGATCGTGCGCAGGCTCACGGCAACACCCTTATCAAACTCTTATCGAGCACAGTTACGCCCCGTCACCTGACGCTGGCTACAATACCGCCTTTCAAGACAAGCGGAAGATCAGCATCCTGGCGGCACCATGCCGCCGTTCTGCCAGCAGCGGCGCATCCGGAACCCACGTCTCATCACGACCGGTCTCCGCCACGACCAGCGCCTCTGGCGCGATACGCCCCACATCCCGCAGCCGGGCGATGGCGCGCGGCACGAGGTCCTGCCCGTACGGCGGGTCCAGGAAAACAAGCGACGCCGGACGTCCCTGCCCCACCCGGAACACATCCCCCGCCACGATCTCGACGCGCGCCTCAGCCCGGCAGGCCGCCACGTTCGCGCGCAACACCTTCAGCGCCGCCGGATCGCTCTCTATAAAGCTTGCGAACGCCGCGCCGCGCGACAGCGCCTCCAGCCCCATCGCGCCGGTTCCGGCGAAGACATCCAGCACCGAAGCGCCTTCGACCACATCCCGCCCGCCCCACGGCGCATGCAGCAGCATATCGAACACCGCCTGCCGCACCCGGTCCGCCGTCGGCCGGGTCCCCAGCCCCGGCGGCGCGGCCAGGCCGCGGCCGCGCCAGGCGCCGCCGACGATGCGCATCTAGCGCCGTCGCGGCGCCGGCGGGGGAGCGGCCGCCGCGGGCAACTGCTCCCGCAGCACCCGCGGCGGGATTTCCTCGATGCCGCCGCGCTCCAGCATCCCAAGCTGGAACGGCCCATAGGCCACCCGGATCAGCCGCGACACCGCCAGGCCCAGATGCGCCATCACCCGCCGCACCTCGCGGTTGCGGCCCTCGCGCAGGCTGACCGTCAGCCAGGTGTTGTCCCCCTTCTGCGCATCCACGTCCGCCTCGATCGGCCCGTAGCGGACGCCCTCGATGGTGATGCCCCTGGCCAGCGATTTCAGCGCCCCTTCATTGGGTGTGCCGAACACCCGCACGCGATAGCGCCGCAGCCAGCCGGTCGAGGGCAGTTCCAGTTGCCGCGCCAGGGCGCCGTCGTTGGTCAGCAGCAGCAGCCCCTCGCTGTTCAGGTCCAACCGCCCGACGCTGATCACGCGCGGCAACTGCTGCCGCAGCTTCTCGAACACCGTCGGCCGACCTTCCGGGTCCTTGTGGGTGGTGACCAGGCCGGGGGGCTTGTGGTAGCGCCACATTCGGGTGCGGTCCGGCGGCTCCACCACCTTGCCGGCGACCTGCACGACGTCGCCGGCCGAGACGAAGGTCGCCGGGTGGGTGACGACCTTGCCGTTCAGCCGGACCGTCCCTTCGGCCAGCATCTGCTCCACGTCGCGCCGGCTGGCGATCCCGGCGCGGGACAGCCACTTGGCGATGCGGTCGCCGCGCGGTTCCTCGGTTGTGGTCATGCGGCGGTCGCGGCGATGTCGCGGCGGCAGAAGCCCTCGGGCCAGACGATCCGGTCGATTGCGGCATAGGCGTTCGCGCGGGCCTGCCGCAGGTCGGGCGCGGTGCCGCACACCGTCAGCACCCGGCCGCCGGCGGCACGCACCGTTCCGTCCGCATCGGCTGCGGTGCCGGCGTGAAAGATCGTCACCCCCGGCTGCGCCGCCGCGTCCGCCAGCCCGTTGATCACCGAGCCACGCTCCGGCGCGTCCGGGTAGCCGCGGGCGGCCATGACAACGGCGACGGCGGCGGTGTCGTGCCAGCGCAGGTCGAAATCCGCCAGTTCGCCGTCGCAGGCGGCCTGCAGCGCCGGCAGCAGGTCGGACTTCAACCGGACCATCAGCGCCTGGCACTCGGGATCGCCGAAGCGGACGTTGAACTCGATCAGCTTGGCGCCCTCCGTCGTCAGCATCAGGCCGGCGAACAGGATGCCGCGGAACGGGGTGCCGAGGTGGACCATGTGCCGCAGCGCCGGGCGGATGATCGCCTCCAGGCAGGCCTGCTCCAGCGCGGGAGGGAAACCCGGCACCGGCGAATAGGCGCCCATGCCGCCGGTGTTCGGCCCGGTGTTGCCGTCGCCGACGCGCTTGTGGTCCTGCGCCGAGCCCAGGACCAGCGCGTCCTCGCCGTCGCACAGGACGAACAGCGAGACTTCCTCGCCCACCAGGCATTCCTCCAGCACCACCGCGGCGCCGGCCTCGCCGTGAATGCGGCGGTCCATGAAGGCGTCAATGGCGGCTATCGCCTCGTCCTCGGTGGCGGCGACGACGACGCCCTTGCCGGCCGCCAGCCCGTCGGCCTTCACCACAACCGGCGCGCCGCGGCGGCGGACGAAGTCGCGAGCCGAGTCGGCGTCGTCGAAGCGTTCCCACAGCGCGGTGGGGATGCTGGCGTCGTCGCAGATCTCCTTGGTGAAGGACTTGCTGCCCTCCAGCCGGGCGGCGTCGCGGGTGGGGCCGCAGCAGGGGATGCCGCCCGCCTCCATGGCGTCGGTCAGGCCGGCGACCAGCGGCGCTTCCGGGCCGGGAACCACCAGGTCGATGGCGTTGTCCTGGGCGAAGGCGACCAGCGACTCGATGTCGAGCGCGTTGATGTCGATGCACTCCGCCAGCGCGGCAATGCCGGGGTTGCCGGGGGCGCAATACAGCTTGGTCAGTATCGGGCTGGCGGCGATTGCCCAGCACAGCGCATGTTCCCGCCCGCCTGATCCAACGACCAGCACCTTCATCGATCTCTCCTGTCCGCGCGTTCCGGTTCCATGCGACGCTGCCGTAGCATAGGTTGGCGTCATGGACGATCCACGACCTGCACCGGTTTCGAATATGCCGGAATACACCGTCTCCGAGATCTCGGGGGCGGTGAAGCGCACCCTGGAAACCGCCTTCGGCCGCATCCGCGTGCGCGGCGAGCTGACCGAGGTGAAGCGCTACCCCTCCGGCCATGTCTACCTGTCCCTGAAGGACGAGGGCGCCAAGATCTCGGGCATCGTCTGGAAAAGCGCCGTCCCGCGGCTGGGCATGACGCCGGAGAACGGGGTGGAGGTGATCGCCACCGGCCGCATCTCCACCTATGGCGAGCGGTCCTCGTACCAGCTGATTATCGAGCGGATGGAATACGCCGGCGCCGGCGCGCTGCTGGCGCGGATCGAGATGATCCGCCAGCGCCTGGCCGCCGAGGGGCTGTTCGACCCCGAGCGCAAGCGGACGCTGCCGGTGCTGCCGCGGGTCATCGGCGTGGCGACCAGTGAGCGCGGCGCGGTGATCCAGGACATCCGCACCACCATCGCCCGGCGGTTCCCGCGGCATATCCTGGTCTGGCCGGTGCCGGTGCAAGGCGTCGGCGCGGCCGAGCAGATCGCCGCCGCCATCGCCGGGTTCGACGCCATGCCGGCGGACGGCGACCCGCCGCGGCCGGACGTGCTGATCATCGCCCGCGGCGGCGGCAGCCTGGAAGACCTGATGGCGTTCAACGAGGAAATCGTCCTGCGCGCCGCCGCCGCCTGCCGCATTCCGCTGATCTCGGCGGTCGGACATGAGACGGACACCACGCTGATCGACTACGTCTCCGATCGCCGCGCGCCCACGCCGACGGCGGCGGCGGAGATGGCGATCCCGACGCGGGCGGACCTGGTCGCCGACATGGCGCAGAAGGCGTCGCGGCTGATTGGCGCGGTGAGCCGCCTGGCACAGGAATGCCGGCTGCGGCTGACGCGGGCCGAGCGCGGCATCCCCGACCTGCCAACGCTGCTGGGCACTGCGCGGCAGCGGCTGGACGACCGGACGGAGCGCGCCATGCTGGCGCTGCCGGCGCTGGTCGAGCGACGGCGGGCGGTGCTGACCGCGGTGGAGCGGCGCCTGCCGGACCCGCGGACGCTGACCGCGGCGGCGCGGGAGGCGCTGCGGGATCGCGGGCTGCGGCTGGAACTGGGGGCGCCGGGCCTGGTCGCGGCGCGGCGGTCGGGGCTGGCGTTGCTGTCGCAGCGGCTGACGGGCGCGGCGCATCGGGCCGTGACGGTGCTGCGCGGCCGGACGGACCGGGTGACCGGGCGGCTGACCGGGGCGCCGCTGCGCGCGTCACTGCGTGAGGCGCGGGCGCATCTGGCGGGGCTTGGACCGCGGCTGGACGCCGCCTCGCCGCTGGCGATCCTGCAGCGCGGGTATGTGCTGGTGACCGACCCGGCGGGCCAGCCGGTGACCACCGCCGCGTCGGTCAGGCCGCAGGCACGGCTGCGGCTGCACTTCGGCGACGGTGAGGTCGAGGCGGTGGCACAGGGCAACGGCACGGGCCGATCACGGGCGAAGGGCGGACAGGACGCGGCGAAGCCGGAGGGTGCCGGCAAGCCGCGGGCGGCGGTGGCGCAGGAGCGGCTTGATTTGTGACAACAGCCGGTGCCGGCATGATCCCTGAACGCCGGCTCCACGGCATCAAGCCGGGACACGCATATCGTTTCTTTTATGTCACGCGGAGAAGCGATAGCATGCCACGCTCGGCAGTGCCGCACAGGGCTGGCCAGCATTGTCTTGAACGTCAGGCCCTGAGCTGCAACAGCGGCATGGCGCGCACAGGCCGAAAGGGAATCGACTCTGCGTGCTCTGCGTTCAATCGCGGTAGCCGGGGCGCCACCGGCGTTTCGAGTTGGGCGAGTCACCGGAAACGCCGATCTTTGTTGCAGCACCGCATTTTTAACGCAGAGCGCGCAGAGCGGAGCGCAGAGAAGGGATGCGGGCGACCTGCGGTCGCGATGGCTTTGCTTCAATCGCCGTGGCTTTCATCGCGGCCAGAGCGGCCGGACAATCACTCTGGATACCGGCCGACTTTTAGACTGGCCGTTTTCCCATCGCCGTAGTCCGGTTTGTCCGGGCCATGACGGTGGGGCGCCGACATCTGACGGTCAAACTCGACGCCGGTTGGTATAGGGACTTAACGAAAATCTTGCCTTTTCGATCGCCCGGCAAGTCCTCCCGCCAGCCGGCGCCATTGCACTATCGCCCCCGCTGCGGCCGGCGCCCTGGCGATGCCCAGCCCGTTGCCGGACGCCGCACCCGTTACGATGGCGGTCTTGCCGTCCCGGTCACGCATGACGCCGGCCCCGGTTCGGGTTCATTCCCCGGCCATCTCCTTGAACACCTCGACCGCGGTGAGCAGCGCTTCCCGCACCAGCGGCGCGCCGATGTAGCCGGCGAGGTGCAGCAGCGCCTCGGACAGTTCCTCCTCGGTCCATCCCTGGTTACGGGCGAAACGAAGATGCAGCTTCAGCTCCGGATCGCGCCCCTGTGCCGCATCAGAAACCACGCAGATCAGCGCACGGGTTTTCAGATCGAGGCCAGGCCGTGACCACAGCGTGCCGAAGATCGCCTCCTGCGTGTAGGCGGCGAACTTCTCCATGATCGGGTGCGTGTAGACGTTCTGGTCCAACTTCTTCGCATAGGCCTCGCCCATCAGCTTGCGCCGGATCGCGCGGCCTTGCTCGCGCCTGTCGTCAGCCATGAGTTTTCTCCCTCCCTTGACCGGGCCAGTGTCGTCCAACGGAGGGGATTTGGCTAGGCCGGGCGCAGGCCGCCCTGCTTCCCGATGAAGGCGGCGATCTCCGCGACGCCCTGCCCGGCGCGGATGTTGGCAAAGACAAACGGCCGGTCGCCGCGCATTGTTCGGGCGTCGCGGTCCATGACCTCGAGGCTGGCACCGACGTGCGGCGCGAGGTCGATCTTGTTGATCACCAGCAGGTCGCTGCGCATGATGCCCGGACCGCCCTTGCGGGGGATCTTGTCGCCGGCGGACACGTCAATCACATAGATCGTCAGGTCCGCCAGTTCCGGGCTGAAGGTGGCGGCAAGGTTGTCGCCGCCGGACTCGATCAGGATCAGGTCCAGGCCCGGAAAGCGCCGCCGCATGTCGGCAATGCCAGCGAGGTTGAGCGAGGCGTCCTCGCGGATCGCGGTGTGCGGGCAGCCGCCGGTTTCGATGCCCATGATACGGTCCACCGGCAGCGACCCGGCGCGGGTCAGGAATTCCGCGTCTTCCCTGGTGTAGATGTCGTTGGTGATGGCGGCAATGTCGTAACGGCTTCGGAAATGCCTGCACAACGCGTCCATCAGCGCGGTCTTGCCGCTGCCGACCGGGCCGCCGATGCCGATGCGCAGCGGGCCGTGCGGAGATTTCATCATGAACGGAACAACCTCGTGTACTGGGTTTCGTGCCGCATGGCGGCGAGGTCGGAACGGAACGCGCAGCCGCCGACGTCGTCAAGCGTGGCAGCCCCGGTTTCGTTGGCAACGGCCAGGATAACCGGCTGCAGCGCCGCCAGGACGCGCAGGCCGGTGGTCTGGCCCAGCGGCACCAGCCGTACGGCGGCGGAGATCAGGTTCGTCGTGAATGCCTGCACGTAGGCAACCGCCGTGTCGTCTTCCGGAATGTTCTCCCCTGCCGCCGCGGCGCCAACGGCGACGGCATAGGGCAGATCCTCCGGCAACGCCGTCCAGGGCGCAACGGCCAGCCCAAAGGCGCGGCCCTGGTTCAGTGCCTCGTCCCGGCGCTCGCGCGACGGCGTCGCGGCCAGGGCCAGCGCGGCGACGTCGTCCAGGGCGGATGGATCGAAGGCGTTCCGATGACCGTGCCGCAGCAGGATCGCGTCGGACCGCGCCGAACCGTGCGTCAGGACATCCGTCAGCCAGGCGCGCAGCGTGTCGGCATCCGTGATGTCGCCGGCCTCGACCGCCCATTCCAGCCCGTGCGAGTAAGCAAAACCGCCGGTGGGAAACGCCGGCGACAGCCACGCCAGCAGGCGCAGCAACGGCCGGTGGTCAATGGCCGTGGTCATCGTGGTCATGGTGATGGTGATGGTGGCCGGCCGCATAGGCGCCAGCCTCCGGGTCGAACGGCGCCATCACCCGGTCGACGTGCCCGCCAAGCCCTACGACCATGTCCTGGATCACGTGATCGGCGCGGATCCGGATACGGTTGCCCAGCAGTTGCACCGGCAGGTGACGGTTGCCGAGATGCCACGCAATCCGGACCAGATCCGTATCCTGGTGCGCGTGGATTTCGATCAGGTCCTCGGCCTGCGCCCGCACCCGCACGACGCCGGCGGGCAGCAGCAGGCCGTCGCCGTCGCGCAGCCGGACCGCGTGCGGTTCGTCGACCAGGATGTCGGTTCCCCGGACCGTGGTCAGGACGATACGGCGGCGGAAGCGGCGGTCGTAGTCGATCAGGACTTGATCGATCTCCCGCGCGGCGTCCCAGCTTCCCGCTGGCAGAATAGCCTCGACGCGCATCAGAACAGGAAATACCGCTGGGCCATCGGCAGCACCGTGGCGGGTTCACAGGTCAGCAGCACGCCGTCGGCGCGGACCTCATACGTTTCGGCATCCACGTCCAGCACCGGTGTCGCATCATTATGGATCATCGATTTCTTGCCTATGCCACTACGCGTATTTCCGACCGCCACCAGGCGCCGTTGCAGCCCCAGCGCCTTGCCGACATCCGCTTCCAGCGCCGCGGCCGAAACGAACGTGACGCAGGTGGCGGCCAGGGCGCGGCCGAGAGCGCCGAACATCGGCCGGTAGTGCACCGGCTGCGGCGTCGGGATCGAGGCGTTCGGATCGCCCATCGGCGCGCAGGCGATCGCCCCGCCCTTGATCACCAGGTCCGGCTTCACCCCGAAAAACGCCGGCGACCACAGCACCAGGTCCGCCAGCTTGCCCGATTCCACGGACCCGATTTCGCCGGCGAATCCCTGCGCGATCGCCGGGTTGATGGTGTATTTCGCGATGTAGCGCTTCACCCGCGCATTGTCGGCCCGCTCGCTGTCGCCGGACAGCGGGCCGCGCTGCGTCTTCATCTTGTGCGCGGTCTGCCAGGTGCGGATGATCACCTCGCCCACGCGTCCCATTGCCTGGCTGTCGGACGACATCATCGACAGCGCACCCAGGTCGTGCAGGATGTCCTCGGCAGCGATGGTTTCCTTGCGGATGCGGCTTTCCGCGAAAGCAACGTCCTCCGGGATGGAACTGTCCAGGTGATGGCAGACCATCAGCATGTCCAGATGTTCGTCCAGCGTATTGGCCGTGTAGGGGCGCGTCGGGTTGGTCGAGCTTGGCAGCACGTTCGGCAGGGCGGCCACCTTGATGATGTCCGGCGCGTGGCCGCCGCCGGCGCCCTCAGTGTGGAAGGCGTGGATGGTGCGGCCCTTGAAGGCGGCGATGGTGTCCTCGACGAAGCCGGACTCGTTCAGCGTGTCGGTGTGGATCATCACCTGCACGTCGAAACGGTCCGCCACCGACAGGCAGGTGTCGATCGCCGCCGGCGTGGTGCCCCAGTCCTCGTGCAGCTTCAGGCAACTGGCGCCGGCGCGCAGCATTTCCTCCAGCGCCTGCGGCTGCGCGGCATTGCCCTTGCCGGCGAAGCCCAGGTTCACCGGCAGCCCCTCGGCGGCCTGCAGCATGCGCGCGAGGTGCCAGGGACCGGGCGTGCAGGTGGTGGCGGCGGTACCGGTGGCCGGGCCGGTGCCGCCGCCGAGCAGCGTGGTGACGCCGGAGGCGATGGCCTCCTCCACCTGCTGCGGGCAGATGAAATGGATATGCGCGTCGATCCCGCCGGCGGTCAGGATCTTGCCCTCGCCGGCGATGACCTCGGTGCCCGGGCCGATGATGATGTCGACGCCCGGCTGCACGTCCGGATTGCCGGCCTTGCCGATCCTGGCGATGCGGCCGGCGGTGATGCCGACGTCGGCCTTGACGATGCCCCAGTGGTCGATGATCAGCGCGTTGGTGATGACGGTATCGACCGCGCCCTGCGCCTGCGCGGCCTGCGACTGGCCCATGCCGTCGCGGATCACCTTGCCGCCGCCGAACTTCACTTCCTCGCCGTAGGTGGTGAAATCTTTCTCCACCTCAACGATCAGGTCGGTGTCGGCCAGGCGGACGCGGTCGCCGGTGGTGGGGCCGAACATGTCGGCATAGGCGGCGCGGGTGATGCGGGCCATCAGCCGAGCGCTCCCATGACGGTGCCGCGGAAGCCCCAGATGTGGCGAGTGCCGCGGTAGGGGACCAGGGTGACCTCCCGCGTCTGGCCTGGCTCGAACCGCACAGCGGTGCCGGCGGCGATGTCCAGGCGCTGGCCGCGGGCGGCGGCGCGGTCGAAGGACAGCGCCGGGTTCGTTTCGGCGAAATGATAGTGGCTGCCGACCTGGATCGGGCGGTCGCCGGTGTTGGCGACGGTCAGGACCGTGCGCGGCAAGCCGGCGTTGAGCGCGATGTCGCCTGGCTCGGGGAGGAGTTCACCGGGGATCATGCGGCGGTCCTGTCAGCGGTGGTTTGATTGGCGAACTATAGGGCAATCAATCAGGTTGTCACCCTGCGAAGCGTGTCGTGCCGGGTGCATCGCCACGCCGATTACCTGTTTTGAGGAAGGCATCCGCCGTGGCCAGGAAGCTCAAGCCGATTCCGGTCTTCGCCAGCGAAGCGGAGGAACGCCGGTTCTGGGAAACCCATGATTCAACGGACTATGTTGATTGGAGCCGGGCGCAACGTGTCCGCCTGCCCAACCTGCATGCCGGTCGATCGCCGCGAGGTGCCGTTTCCGCGCCTGAAGCCGCTCAGGATCGACCAAAGACGCGATGACGACTGTCGATCGCCGTTACGTCCAGCCGTTCATCACGACCACCTACTCGGCGGCGATATCACTGGCCGCCAGCGTCCGCTTTACCAGATCCGGTTCCCGCTCGATCACTGTCAGATACGCCAGCATCGCGCTGTCCGGACGGGTGCGCCCCTGCTCCAGATCGCGCAGGCGCCCAACGTTGATCCGATATTCGGCGGCGAACTGCGCCTGGCTCAGCCCGGTGCGCCGGCGGATCGCCTGGATGCGGCGGGCCATAACGATCCGCTCCGTTTCCTCCGGCGTCCACGGCGGGTTGTCCGGGTCCGACAGCGCGGCGGCGGTGATTTCGGCGTCGGTCATCGCATCGAGACGGGCCAGGGCTTCCGGACTCATCGGCGGCAGAGAATTCAGATCAACTGTTATTCGAGCCATACAAGCTCCTCTCCGGCGAATTACAGCGCCGCGCGGAAATCAATCGCGTTGCGTCCGATCGGACAGTATATACAACCGTGAAAAGCCTACCTTGAATGGCACCGATAGCCTTCCGTCGGCTCTCCCGATCCTGCAAGCGGGATACGTCCACATCGACATATGCCGGGTCGCGAAACACGCGAATTGCTTCGTCAAATGCGATTCCGTGCTTGGCCAGATTACTTGCCGCCTTCGTGTCGTCCCATTCAAAGATCCGGCTGTCGGACATATATACGGAATTTCCGTATGTTTGTCAACCCTACCGGATCGGCTCGTGCACCGTGACCAGCTTCGTCCCGTCCGGAAACGTCGCCTCCACCTGCACGTCGTGGATCATCTCCGCGACCCCCGGCATCACCTGGTCGTGCGTCAGCACCTTCGCTCCTGCCTCCATCAGGTCCGCCACGCTGCGGCCGTCGCGGGCGCCCTCGACGACGAAATCGGTGATCAGCGCCACCGCCTCCGGGTGGTTCAGCTTCACGCCCCGGTCCAGCCGCCGCCGGGCCACCATGGCGGCCATGCTGACCAGCAGTTTGTCCTTTTCGCGCGGAGTCAGGTGCATCGCGGTCGTTCCTTCAGGTCATCAACATAACCAAACCCGCGGCAGCGGACGAGACGGCCGCAGCGCCGCCAGCACCGCAACGACCGCACGCCGCACGGGGGCGCCGTCCGGACCCAGGATGCGCGCCACCAACATGCCGTTCCAGGCGCTGGCACCGGCTTCGGCCGAACCCGGAGCAAACCTCGGATCGGTTGGGACATCATTCCAGGCCGGGACATCGGTCACAGAGAGGCCGCCCGCCCCGATCGTCATGCCGGGCGCAGGCCCGGCATCCACGCCTTCTGCTGGTATCGGCACCGCAAGGCGTGAATGGCCGGCCTGCGCCGGCCATGACGCTAAAGGGGCACCGCCGCCGCGTCCCGACCCACCGGCCTGCGCCGGCCATGACGATGAAGGCGCACCGCCGGCCCGTCCCGACCCATCTGCGGCTCGCTGTAGCGCCTGCCGCACCGGGTCCAGCGCCGCCTCGGCGTCCGGCGCCACATACACCAGCGTCGCCAGCGCCCGAGCGCCTTGCCCGATCGCCGCGCGGTGCAGCAAATCATCCACCGCGCCGTCCATGCGGATCGTGTCGTGCAGCAGCAGCGCGCCGTCGCGCCGGATGCGGATCAGGTCGCGCAGATGCGCGTGCCGCACCGCCTCGCCCATCGCCGCGCGGCCGAACACCAGGGTTTCGACGCCCAGAAAACGGGCATCCGCCGCCATGTCGATCTCCAGGCGACGGTCCAGCGCGCTGCGGTCGAACAGGATGGTTTCCTGCGGCAGCCACTCCAGCGCCGCGCCGGCCGCGAGCGTCAGCCGGGTCCGCACATGCGACGGCGCATCCTGCGGCAGCGCGCGGTAGAAGCGCTCCGCCGCCTGCGCCGCCACCGTCGCCTGCGTCCCCTCCCCCGCCGCCACCGCCACATCCAGCCGATCGGCCGCGGCGACGCCACCGCCGGTATTCAAGGTGACGATGTCCATCCAGCCGGGCTCCACCCGCCGGGGAAACCGAGCCTTCAGGCAGCCGGCCTGGCGCAAATCGTCCAGCACCGTCCGTTCCCCCGACCGCTTGACGCCGACGCGCAGTTCGCCGACGGCGCGTTGCAGCCGGACCGGGTCAGACAGACAGGCGCCGTCGTACATCAGCCTCGTCGAGGTCCTCTCGCCGCCCCGCCAGGACGATGTCGCCGCGATCCATCACCACCATGGTCTGCGCCAGTTCCTGGGCGAAGTCGAAATACTGTTCCACCAGCAGGATGGCCATATCGCCGCGGGAACGCAACAGCGCGATCACCCGGCCGATGTCCTTGATGATGCTCGGCTGGATCCCCTCCGTCGGCTCGTCCAGGACGATCAGGCGGGGCTTCATCACCAGCGCCCGGGCGATCGCAAGCTGCTGCTGCTGGCCGCCGGACAGGTCGCCGCCGCGCCGGCGCAGCATGGTCTTCAGCACCGGGAACAGGTCGAAGATCTCGTCCGGGATTTTCCGCGCGCCACGGGGCAGCACGGCGAAGCCGGTCTCCAGGTTTTCCCGCACCGTCAGCAGCGGGAACACGTCGCGCCCCTGCGGCACCCAGGCGATGCCGCGGCGCGCCCGCTCATACATCGGTAGGCGGGAGATTTCTTCGCCGTCCCATTTGATCGAGCCCGACGCGATCGGATGCGCCCCGACGATCGCCCGCAGCGTGGAGGTCTTGCCGACGCCGTTGCGCCCCAGCAGGCAGGTCACCGCCCCAGCCTCCGCCGTCAGCGACACCTGCCGCAGGGCAATGGCGGCGCCGTAGTAAAGATCGACTTTCTCGACTTGCAGCATCAGCGCCCCAGATACACTTCGATGACCTTCGGATCGTCGCTGACAAGGTCGATCGGCCCCTCGGCCAGCACCGAGCCCTCGTTCAGCACCGTGACCTTCACGTCCAGGGCGCGGACGAACGCCATGTCGTGCTCGACCACCACCACGCTGCGGGTGCGGTTGATCTCGCGCAGCAGCACAGCGGTCTGCTCCGTCTCGGCGTCGGTCATGCCGGCGACGGGTTCGTCCACCAGCAGCAATTGCGGTTCCTGCGCCAGCAGCATGCCGATTTCCAGCCACTGCTTCTGCCCGTGCGACAAATCCGCGGCGGCGCGGTGGCGGACGTCGGTCAGCCGCGTCGTTTCCAGGATCTGCTCGATGCGGCGCTTCTCGTCCGCGGTCTGGCGGGCGAACAGCGTGAAGCGCGGGGCGCGGTCGCCGGCCAGGGCCAGCAGCAGGTTGTCCCACACGGTGTGCGGCTCGAACACCGTCGGCTTCTGGAACTTGCGGCCGATGCCCAGCGAGGCGATCGCCGGTTCGTCCAGCCGTGTCAGGTCGGTGTCCTTGCCGAACATCACCTTGCCGGTGTCGGGTCGGGTCTTGCCAGTGATGACGTCCATCATCGTCGTCTTGCCGGCGCCGTTCGGGCCGATGACGGCGCGCATCTCGCCCTGCTCCAGCACCAGCGACAGGGCGTTCAGGGCGCGGAAGCCGTCGAAGGTGACGGTGACGCCGTCGAGGTAAAGAAGGGTATCGCCTTCGCTCATCCCGTCACCTCCTGCGCCGCCGAGGCCGCAGGCACTTCCGGCTCCGGCTCCAGGCGCGAGCGGCGGCGGAACAGGCCGACGACGCCGCGTGGTAGGAACAGCGTCACCAGGATGAACATCGCGCCCAGCGCATACAACCAGAGTTCCGGCAGCACGCTGGTGAACCAGGTCTTGCCGAAGTTCACCAGGATGGCGCCGAGGATGGCGCCCACCAGCGTGCCGCGCCCGCCGACGGCGACCCAGATCACCGCCTCGATCGAGTTGCCGGGCGCAAATTCGCTGGGATTGATGATGCCGACCTGCGGCACGTAAAGCGCGCCGCCGATGCCGGCCATGACGGCGGACAGCACCCAGACCACCAGCTTGTAGGACTCCGGCCGGTAGCCGAGGAACCGGGTGCGGCTTTCCGTATCGCGTACGGCGATCAGGATCTTGCCGAAGCGCGAGCCGACGACGAAGCGCGCCAGCAGGAACTGCCCGCACAGGAACAGCGCCGAGATCACCAGCAGTGCGGAGCGGGTCGAGTCGGCCTGGATGTTGAAGCCCAGGATGGCCTTGAAGTCGGTCATCCCGTTGTTGCCACCGAACCCCATGTCGTTGCGGAAGAACGCCAGCAGCAGCGCATAGGTCAGCGCCTGGGTGATGATCGACAGATACACGCCGGTGACGCGGGAGCGGAACGCCAGCCAGCCGAACACCGCCGCCAGCACGCCCGGCACCAGCACCACCATCAGCATGGCGAAGCCGAACCACTCGAAGCCGTGCCAGTACCAGGGCAGTTGCTTCCAGCCCAGGAACACCATGAAGTCCGGCAGGTTCGGATTGCCGTACACGCCGCGGTCGCCGATCTGGCGCATCAGGTACATGCCCATGGCGTAGCCACCCAGGGCGAAGAAAGCGGCATGGCCCAGCGAGAGGATGCCGGCAAAGCCCCAGACCAGATCCACCGCCAGCGCCAGCATCGCGAAACACAGATACTTCCCCGCCAGCGCGATCACATAGGTCGGCACATGCATCGCCGAAGCGGGCGGCGTCATCTGGTTCAGCGCCGCCATCACCAGCGCGGCGCCGAACACGAGAACGATGGTGAGGATGGCCGCCCGATCGAGCTTCATGCCTCCACCGCCCGTCCCTTCAGCGGGAACATGCCGCGCGGATTGCGCTGCACGAACAGGATCAGCAGCACCAGCACGACGATCTTGCCCAGCACCGCCCCGGCGATCGGCTCGAGGAACTTGTTGACGATGCCCAGGGTCAGCGCCCCCAGCGTCGTGCCCCACAGGTTGCCGACGCCGCCGAACACCACGACCATGAAGCTGTCGATGATGTAGCCCTGGCCCAGGTTGGGCGAGACGTTGTCGATCTGCGACAGCGCCACCCCGGCAATGCCCGCCACGCCGGAGCCGAGCCCGAACGTCAGCGCATCGATCCACGGGGTGCGGATGCCCATCGCCGCGGCCATGCGCCGGTTCTGCGTCACCGCGCGCATGCGCAGCCCGAGCGGCGTGTAGCGCAGCGCCGCCATCAGCGCCGCCATCACCAGGAAGGCGAACAGGATGATGTAAGTGCGGTTCCAGGTCAGGGTCAGGCCGCCCAGTTGCGTCGCGCCGCTCATCCAGTCCGGGGTGGTGACGTTGCGGTTATCCGCGCCGAACAGCGAGCGCACCACCTGCTGCAGCACCAGCGACAGGCCCCAGGTCGCCAGCAGAGTCTCCAGCGGACGGCCGTACAGCCAGCGGATCAGGCTGCGCTCGATCACCACGCCGATGAGGCCGGCAACCAGGAACGCCATCGGGATCGCCACCAGCAGGCTGCCGCCGTAAAGGCTCGGCACATAGGCGTGCATCACCTGCTGCACGACGAAGGTCGTGTAGGCGCCCAGCATCACCATCTCGCCGTGCGCCATGTTGATGACGCCCATGACGCCGAAGGTGATCGCCAGCCCGGCCGCCGCCAGCAGCAGCACGGAGCCCAGGCTGATGCCGTAATACACGCTCTGCGCCAGGCTCCAGAGCTGCAGGACCCGGTCGATCGAGGCGACCGCGGCCTTGGCGGCGGCGCCCACCGGACCGGGCTGGTCCGCGACCGACGCCAGCACGCCGCGGGCCGCCTCGTCGCCGCGGGCGCGCAGCACGGGCACCGCCGCGAGGCGTGCGTCCTGCGCCGCGCCGGGATCGGACAGCACCGCCGCGGCCCGGGCCTGCTGCATGCGGGTCTTCACCGCGGAATCGGTTTCCTTTGCCAGCGCACGGTCCAGCGCCGGGATCGCCGCCGGTTGATGCGCGTCAAACACGGCCCCGGCGGCGTTCAGCCGGACCGACGGGTTCGGGTCGAACAGCCGCAGGCTGCCCAGCGCGGCATCGAGCACGCTGCGGATGGAGTTGTTGATGCGGACCGACCGCGCCTCGGCATCGTCGTCGGAGACCGCCTTGCCGGTGATCGCATTGGCATAGCTGCCGTCGTCCGCCTGGATCAGCAGCGTGTGATCCGGCAAGTAATAAAGCTGGCCGTTCTGCAACGCCGAGAGAATTTTGGCCGCATTCGGATTGCCGGACTGCGCGAGGTCCTCGACCCCTTGCCGCACCGTGTCAAAGCTGCCGGACGCCAGCTCGGCCAGCGGGTCATCGGCGTGGGCGACCAGCGGTCCGCACAGCAACAGCAGCAGCAGAGCCAGCAAACGCAACATGGATGTTTCCCAACGAAAAGAAGAAGGGGGCGGCCGGGAGGAAAGCGGCCGCCCCCTTGGTGGCAATCAGGCCGTCAGACCTTCTTGCCGGCGGTGCACGTGCCGGTCTTCACGTTGAACGCACCGCAACGCATTGGCGCCCGCCAGTCGCCGATAAGGTCCTTGGTATCGGCAACATAAGGCGACCATTCCTGGGCCACGACCAGGCCCGGGGTCTGGGAAACGATACTGAACTGGCCGTTGCCCTGGATCTCTCCGATCAGCACCGGCTTGGTGATGTGGTGGTTCGGCATCATCGCCGCGTAGCCGCCAGATAGATTCGGCACCGCAACGCCGATCGCCGCGTCGATGACGGCATCGGGGTCGGTCGTTCCGGCTTTTTCGACGGCCTTGATCCACATGTTAAAGCCGATGTAGTGCGCCTCCATCGGATCGTTAGTGGTGCGCTTCGGGTTTTTGGTGAATTTCTTCCAGGTGGCCACAAATTTCCTGTTCTGTGGCGTTTCGACGCTTTCGAAGTAGTTCCACGCAGCCAGGTGGCCGATCAGCGGCTTGGTGTCGATGCCGGCGAGTTCCTCCTCGCCGACCGAGAAGGCGACGACCGGGATGTCGGTGGCCTTGATGCCCTGGTTGCCAAGCTCCTTGTAGAACGGCACGTTGGCGTCGCCGTTGATGGTCGACACCACGGCGGTCTTCTTGCCGGCCGAGCCGAAGTTCTTGATCGAGGCGACGATGTTCTGCCAGTCGGAATGGCCGAACGGGGTGTAGTTGATCATGATATCGTCCTGGGCCACGCCCAGCGACTTCAGGTAGGCTTCCAGGATCTGGTTGGTGGTGCGGGGATAGACGTAGTCGGTGCCGGCCAGCACCCAGCGCTTCACCTTGCTTTCATTGCGAAGGTAATCAACCGCCGGGATCGCCTGCTGGTTCGGCGCCGCGCCGGTGTAGAAGACGTTGCGGCTGCATTCCTGTCCTTCGTACTGCACCGGGTAGAACAGGATGTTGTTCAGTTCCTCGAACACCGGCAGCACCGACTTGCGCGAAACCGAAGTCCAGCAGCCGAACACGGCGGCAACCTTGTCGACGGAAATCAGCTGCCGCGCCTTCTCGGCGAACAGCGGCCAGTTGGAGGCGGGATCGACCACCACCGCCTCCAGCTTCTTGCCGAGCAGGCCGCCCTTGGCGTTCTGCTGCTCGATTAGCATCAGCATGACGTCCTTCAGCGTGGTTTCGCTGATCGCCATGGTGCCGGACAGGGAGTGCAGGATGCCGACCTTGATGGTGCCGCCGGTTGGCTGCGCGGCCGCGGGTTCGGATGTCTTGGCTTCGACGGCGCCGAAGGCGGCAAGGGTGGCGGCGGCGACGCCGAGGCGGCCCAATCCACGCCGGGACAGAGAGGTTTCATCCTGAGACATGTGCGCCGGTTCCTGTGCCTGTTGTTGACCTGTTTCCCCGCCGGGCGGAGGCGGCAGGAGCGATGCAACCTGTGTGCCAGCAAGGAATGGCGACAGTTTCGGCAGCAGCCGTATTGGTTTTGGGCTCAGCTTCTGGCGATACGATCAATTGCCTGGAATTTCGCCAGGCAGATCGCGACCGGATGGCCGCTGAACTGCCTATTCCTTAAGCCACGGGCTGGCGTTTCATTGTCATTGTGCGCACGAGGCAGCAGCGTCATTGCAACGGCGACGGGGCCGCGATCCGGAATGCCTCGCCGTTCGCAATGAAAGCAGGCTCGCCTCGCGTTGCCGTGAACCGGCGGTCCGCCGGTTTGGGCCGGCCGGGCGAACCGGGCTAGCGTGGGGGCAACGTCAGCACGTCCGGGGAGAAACGCATGTCCAGGATCATCATCGCCGACAACCCGCTGAACGAACTCAGCATCGCGAAGGAACTGCTGCCAGCCGGCCTCGATGCGGTCATTGCCCGCCCCGGCACGCCGGAATTCCAGGCGGCCCTGGCGGATGCCGTCTGTGTCGTCGGTTTCGGCGAACCCTTCATGGACGAGGCGTTCTACACGTCCGCACCGAAGCTGAAGCTGGTGCAGCTTCTCTCCGCCGGCTACGACCGCTGCGACATCGAGGCCGCGCGGCGGGCGGGCGTGCCGATCTGCAACAACGGCGGCGCCAATTCGACGGCGGTGGCCGAGCACGCGATCCTGCTGATGCTGGCGGTGTGCCGCCGGCTGATCTGGCAGCACGACAACGTCGCCGCCGGCCGCTGGCGCGGCAACGCGGTAGCGGATATCCGGCTGTACGAGCTGAAAGGCCGAACCCTGGGCATCATCGGGCTGGGCACCATCGGCAAGAAAACCGCCCGGCTTGCCCAGGCTTTTGGCATGACGGTGCAATACTACGACATCGTCCGCCTGAGTGAAGCGCAGGCCGACAGCCTCGGCGTGCGTTTCGCGCTGTTCGAGGAAGTGCTGCGGACCTCCGACATCGTCTCGCTGCACGTGCCGCTGACCCGCGACACCCGCCATATGATCGGCGCGGCGCAGTTCCGGCTGATGAAGCCGGGTGCCTACCTGGTGAACACCTGCCGCGGCCCGGTGGTGCACGAACCGGCGCTGATCGAGGCACTGACCAGCGGCACCATCGCCGGCGCCGGGCTGGATGTGTTCGACCAGGAGCCGCCGCCACCCGACAACCCGCTGTTCACCCTGCCGAACGTCGCGCTGAGCGCGCACCTCGCCGGGCCGACCTGGGAGAACCAGTACACGCGCTTCCGCAACGCGTTCGACAACTGCCAGCGGGTGATCCGCGGGGAGAGGCCGCTGTGGGTCATTCCGGAATTGGAGGGGTAGAGGCGGCCGGTGATTGCGGGTGCGGTGCGCCATTTCCTTGGAGCGAGCACGGTTGGAAGGGGTGGCGCATGGCCTGCGGGCGTGAATAGGCATAGCCTGCGTCCCGGCTGATTGAGGGTCACAGGCAACGGGCGTGCGGTTGAATCTTCCGAATATGTAACCACAGAGAAAAAGCTGAGGACCGCAGGGGGCCACAGAGAAGGCGTTATACGACGCCCGCAAAATTCTGGCCGTTTTCCCGCGACAGTTGGCGCAGCCAGCGTTGGCCTGAAGAGTGACGAAACCTCCAATGTTTCCCGGGAACCGTATCATGCCCTCGATCGCGGCAGGCGGTGGCCTGAGGGCCATGAACTTGACGTCTTGGCGTCTTGGCATTTTATCGGGCGAACCAACCTCACCGGCCACCGGTGTTGCACACCCATCACCGCCGGGAGCGGCTGCGCGGTTCCTGTCAACGCCAAGACGCCAAGATACCGGGGCACTCACCGCCGTCCGGCCGGGTGGCGGCCTTGCATGCGGCACCCGGGAAACTCCGGCGGTCTTCCCGCGGCTGTTGGTGCGGCCTGCGCTGGCCTGAAGAGTGACAAAACCGGCAATGTTTCCCGGGAACCGTATTATGGCGCTGCACGCGATGCGCGTAGCGATCGGCACTGCTGGAACAGACGACACCGACATCGTCGCTTACCCGGGCTGAGCAAAGTATCGGTTCGCTTCAAAAAGTACGGGTCCGGACGCATAGCTTGGTCCGTCACGGCCGGCCATCCACGCCCTACGGTGCTGATATCGGCGGAAGGCGTGGATCGTGGACCTCCGCCACCATGACGGGGTGGCACCGATCTCGCCCGTTTTCGCCCATCGTGGTGCCCGCGGGCGGGCTTGGGGACTGCACTGACAGCCCGTCCGTTTGGGCCGCGCGATCTGCCCTTGATCCTCTGGGTCCCCTGCGGTCCTCGGCTTCTTCTCTGTGTTATTGATCCGGCCAGGGTTATCTTGGCAAGCCGCACGCCAATTTCCTCTTTCTGAACAAGGGCTTACTTGTCACCGCCCACCGCCTGCCAAGATAACCCTGGCCGGATCAATAACGGATATGCGCCATCACCCGCGCTGTACCGGCCGGATAGGCACCGCATCAGACCGCGGCAAGGCGGACCTGCAACCGTCTGACCCAAGTTTAACAGTGCTTTTCGGAAAAAATAATCCCATCAATGGGTTATGAGCGCACGGCCAGGCCTTGGCACTACGTCGTGCTGCTGTGGCAGGCCGATCAGGCAACCGCAGCGGGCTTGGCGTCGCGGATCTGCGGCGGCAATGCAACGCCGACCGCCTGGAACACCTTGCCGGCCACACCGGTGACCGGCGTGCGCAGAATAAAGCGCTTGCCGTCCTGCTCGACCTCGATCTCCTGAAGTCGGTCGAGGTCGGCCAGCAGCCCATGCCATTCGGGTTTCAGTTGCGCCACCGCCAATCGATCTTCCAACTCTTTGCGCAGCACCAAAGCCAAAAACGTGCAGAACACATGTCCGCGGATCGCCTCCTCCGTCTGGTGAAAGATCGGCCGGGTCTCCAGCAGGGCTTTGTGCGAACGAAACATCTGCTCGACGACCAGCAACTCGCGATAGCGCAGCATCACCGTCAGCGGATGCAGCCGGGTATTGGTGCGCAGCACGTAAAGCCCGTCGTAGCGGGCCTCATCGGCGATGCGCGCTTCATCAATGGTGAAGTGCTGCTCATCGGGTGTGCGGAGGTAGCGGCGGTAGGCGCTGTTGCCGACCAGCGATTTGTCGCCTTGTTTGAGCTTGGCGCGCAGGCTC
>NZ_NHRY01000115.1 GCF_002937115.1 Rhodopila globiformis
TCAGCCCGCGCTGATGGACTTCCTGCACGCGTTATAGCCGTTTGGTTATGTGGCGTTCAAAGGCCACCAACCGGCCCTGGCAGCCGCATTCGGCGCTGAACGCCACATATCCACCGGCGCCACATTACGCACACGGCTTTCCAGTTGCTGGTTTCCTCATCGGGAGTGTCTGGCTGCTGCATGAGCTTCTGAAAGGGTGACCCGTCCATGCTTTGCCGAGAACCAGCAGGCGATCCCTGATGGCTTGCCTGACGCCGTTGCCCAGCGCCGACACCATGCAATCGATGCCGATCAAAAGCTTCGTCCACCACAGCTCGTGGGGCTCCCCACCGGTGGCTTCTGTCCCCTTGTCTGGCCACTGTGGCACTTGAGGGACTTTCCTTGCTTCATCCCGCTCCTTTCGCATCCAGCTTCCTGCCCCCCTTCCCTCGGCACGGGTTTCCCCGCCCCTCTCCACCGCTCGAAGCGGCCGCGGTCGTATGAAGGCTCTGACTCCTGGCGGGCTCACCCTGCGCGTCAGGTCTCTCCGCTTACGCCGCTCTGCCGTCCCGACATTCCGTCCTCAACCACGTGATCCGCCCGATAGCCGCTTTGAGTCTCAGTCGCTTCAGCGCTGTCGGTTATTTCCAGGCTTCGCCCTCCACGAGCAGGCTCGCCACAAGATCCCGCCGAAACAGGTTCGTCATCCTACGGACTGCCAGTTCACCTCCGGTTGCTCTCCATCATCGCCTCGCAGCGACGCAGTTACCTTCGATTTCCGGGCTGCGACCAACCCGAGCACGGACTTGCACCGTACTGACAAAGCGTCCTCACGGATGCACTCATGGCGGCCGCAGGGCCGCCATCCACGCCTTGCGATGCCGGTACCAGCAGAAGGCGTGGATGGTGGGCCTGCGCCCACCATGACGAGGTGGAGCGACCTTGCCCATTTTCAGCCATTGCGGTGCCGGCGCCGCCGGCTGGCTAACTCCGTGTTGAGAATCGCGGAAGGATGAACAAGCACGGACGGTCTCGGATGACCCTCGCACCATCCGCCACGGCTCGCGCGCCCCAGTCGCTGCGGACCGCGGCCAAGGCAAGCGGCAGAGGACCTTCCGCCACATCCAACAGAGTCGGTTCTTCCGGCGACTGGTATCAGGCCACGGTGCGGCGAGCCAGCGGCTCGATGAACTGCGGTTCGGTGTCCCAGGGGAACAGAATCCAGGTGTCCTGGGACACTTCGGTGACGAAACTGTCCACCATTTCCCGCCCCAGCGGCTTGGCGTAGATGCAGGCGAAGTGCGCCTTGGGCATCAGGGCACGCACGACGCGCGCGGTGGTCCCGGAATCCACCAGATCGTCGATGATCAGGTATCCGGTCCCGTCGCCGGCCGCGGCGGGCGGCTTGATCACCACCGGCTCGCCACGCAACTCGTCCTGGTAGGTCACGACGCAGACGCTTTCGACCAGCCGCAGGTCGAGCTCGCGTGCGACGATCGCGGCCGGGATCAGGCCACCCCGGCTGATCGCAACGATGCCGGTGTAGGGTCCGCAGCTCATCAGCCGCCAGGCCAGGGCGCGGGCGTCACGATGGAGTTGGTCCCAGGTGACTGTATAGTAGTGTGCGGCCATGGCGGCTTTTCGGCGAAAACCGGCCACCGATGCAAGAGGGTTCGGCCGGAGCGCAGCCATGCAGGGGGAGAGGAAACATGACGGACGTCGTCATCACACAGGCCGGGCAGGTGCTGGAGATCCAGCTCAACCGGCCGGAAAAGAACAACGCCCTGACCGGGGCGATGTACCAGGCGGTGCAGGACGCATTCGGCCGCGCCGATGAGGATGCCGGCATCCGCGTCGTGCTGCTGACCGGCGCCGGGGACACCTTCACCAGCGGCAACGACATCAGTTTCTTACCCCCGGACTCTTGCCATGTTCTGCATCAAAAAATCCCATCAAATCATTGCCGGAATGATAACCGCCTGGGTGAGCTGTTCGGCTGCCGCGATCGCGGCACGCCCCATCTTCGTGAGGTACTAACCAGACGGCCAAGCCTTTGCCATGGCATCACGCCGCATAGCGGACGGTGGGTGCCTGGAAGAAGGCCTGGACCTTGGCGGGTCGCTTTTGCAGGCTGTGCATGTGGGATTGCAGGCCAGCTTTCAGCGCGGCCCGGTCTTTGGGGATACGCCGCCTGGCCAACCCCTGCTTGAGGTCGTTGTGCATGAATTCGTCCGGATTGTAGTCGGGCGCATAGGGCGGCAGGTAGAACACCTCGATGCGATCCTTGTGAGCCTCCAGCCAGGCGGCCACCGCCTTGGCCCGATGGACACGCAGATTGTCGACGATGAGAAACACCTTGCAGGGCGCGTCCTTGATCAGGCGGCGCAAGAAAGTCAGGAAAATGAGGACGTTCAGCGCACCTTCGGTAAGCTGGGCAAAACCCCGGGCGGGATCTGCATTTTCCGCTTGAATCGACGCAGCGGCATACGATGTCGCTGTGGTCATGCCAGCCCCCGCCGACCCGTCCAGCCTGTCGCGTTGCGCGCTCGAAGCCGAGGTGGCGGCGTTGCGCGAGGAGAACGCCGCGCTGAAGCAACTGATCGCCGCGCTGCGGGACGAGAACGCCCGGCTGAAGGGCCTGAAAGCCCGGCCGGCGATCAAGCCGAGCGGC
>NZ_NHRY01000116.1 GCF_002937115.1 Rhodopila globiformis
GTTGTTCGCAGCGGTCACGCCAACGGACCCCGGACGGCCCGGCAAATGGTCCTTGATCCGCTCCCACTGGTCGTCGCGCAAGGCATGTCGATGCATCGGTCAGCCTCTCCAAAGCTGACTGCCTATGCATCGAAGAACCGGGGCTGCTGGAATCGGGAAGCCGCTTGTTGATCAACGATTCCGCCGCACTGTTGCAGCCCAGACTCACTCGGCTGGCTCCAATTGACGACACGCCCTAATTGGCGCAAGTATCCCCTCCACGCGCCACCACCCTGACGCGCGCCGCGAACCTCGGCTATACTCCGTCCATGCCCGCCCCGGAGCCACGCGCCAACCCCATCCTGCTCGGCCACCCGGCGGCCGAGGCGACCATCCTGGACGCCATAAGCGGCGGCCGGATCCACCATGCCTGGCTGATCACCGGGCCCGAGGGCATCGGCAAGGCGACGCTGGCCTACCGCTTCGCCCGCCGCCTGCTGGCCGGGCGGCCGGCGGAGAAGTCGCTGGCGCTCGACCCCGGCCACCCGGTGTTCCGCCGCGTCGCCGCCGGCTCGCACGCCGACATGAAGACCGTCGAGCGTGGCGTCAACGAGAAGACCAAGCGCCTGCAGGCCCAGATCCCGGTGGAAAAAATCCGCGAGATCAACGGCTTCATGTCGCTGACCCCGGCCGAGGGCGGCTGGCGCGTGGTGGTCGTCGACGGCGCCGAGGAAATGAACGCCGCCTCGGCCAACGCCCTGCTGAAGATCCTGGAGGAACCGCCGCCGCGGGCGATCCTGCTGCTGGTGTGTTCCGCCCCCGGGCGGCTGTTGCCGACGATCCGCAGCCGCTGCCGCCGCCTGCGCCTGTCGCCGCTGCCGGACGACGTCATGGCGACGCTGCTCGGCCGCTACCTGCCGAACCTGCCGGAGGACGAGCGCGGGCGGCTGATCACCCTGGCGGAAGGCTCCCCCGGACGGGCGATCCTGCTGGCCGAGGAAGAAGGTCTGAAAATCGCCGCCCTGGTGGACAAGCTGCTGGCCGACATGCCGGGCGTGCCGCTGTCCCGCGGCTACGACATCGCCGATTTCCTCGGCCGCAGTGAGACCGGGTTCTCCACCTTCATGGACCTGGTCCGCGCCGGCGTCGCCGCGGCGGTGCGCGACAGCGTGCGGGGCAGGGCGGATCCCGAGCAGCAACGGCTGGTGGCGCTGCGTCCGCTGGATGCCTGGGGCGCGCTGTGGCAGGGGTTGACGAAGCTGCAGGACGAGACCGAGCGTTTCGCGCTGGACAAGCGGCAGGCGATCGTTCAGGGCATCGCCATGCTGACGGGGATGGGATAAAGCCTGGCAAAGCGTCGATGCATGATGGCAGAAGTCCCGGTTGGAAACGTTTTGAGACGATCACCGGCATAGAGCAGGGGACCTGCTACGGTGTATTGTGCCCGAGATGAAGTGACGCACGCAAGGAGGCGGGATTCACGCCAATAAGTATAACCACACAACAGGGGCCGGTATACTTTTCCAGAAGTTCGCCAATGCTTGCCGATCCTATGGTAAGGCCTGGTTCCGGCGGAGCCGGCCAGTGGCACGCCGACTGCGTTCGCACAGCTTTCATCTGTGTTTATCTGTGTTTCCAAAAATCCGGCGCTCTCAGCGCGGTAAGAGCTGGCCGTCAGCGCCCGGGCCGGGATGCAGCGGGGCTGTTTGTTCTACAGAATAAGGGGAAACACAGATGAACACAGACAAACACAGATATTCTTTCTGCGGTTCCGATCGCTTTGCCCGGTCAGGCTGACTATCCTGCGGGAAGCCGCGCCGCGCTCGCGATCAGGATTTGCCCCTGGTGCAACGGATGGCGTGGCACGACGGCCGCCAGTCCACACGGCCGTCATTTGCGGTTCGCCAATCCGGCAGTCTCAGCGCGGTCCGAAACCACCTTCGGCGCTCCGGCCGGGAGGCAGCGTGGTTTCCGTTTCTATAGAATAACAAAAGCCGCAGATGAACGCAAATGCTCCGCCGCTGTGGCGGCCGATCCGGGGACGTATGCCGGCCGGCACGAATCAGCCACGGCTGCGCAAAATAAGACAGGTCATGGGCCAGGGCCGGCGATATGACGGCACGTTTCAGCGCTCACCGAATGCGGCGGCCGGCCGTTGAACGATCCGAGGCTGGCGTGTAGCATTAAATCCTGTTCAGCGGGAGGCATCATGCGTTCTACGCAGCAATTCAGCATCACTTTGCCGCATGAGATCGCCCAGCTTGTCCGGTCCAAGGTCGCAGCCGGCGAGTACGCAACCGAAAGCGAGGTCATCCGCGACGGATTGCGAAGCCTCATGGCGCGGGACCGCGCCGTTGAAGCCTGGCTGCGGGAGCAGGTCGTGCCGGCGTGTGATGCGGTGAAAGCCGATCCGTCCCGCAGGCTTTCACCCGAGCAAGTGCGGGCGGCTTTGGCGGGCGGGGACGCCAAAGCCTCGGGCACCAGGACGTGGGACGGGGGTTGACGACATACACGGTCGTTGCCTCGTCAGAGTCGCAGCCTCCCGGCCTCCGTCGATCCGTCGCCGGCACCGCTTCGCCCGGAATGACCCAACCTTGCTCCAGGCCACGCCGCCGGGCGATGAATAAGCCGCTGCGTCTGCCGGCGCCGCCTCTTATCGCCGGACAAACCCGCCGGCATCGTTTAAAGAAGACCCATGACCCAGCGCTTCTACATCACCACGCCAATCTATTACGTCAACGGCACCCCGCATATCGGCCACGCCTACACGTCGATCGCCACCGACGTGATGGCGCGGTTCAAGCGGCTGGACGGCTATGACGTCTTCTTCCTGACCGGCACCGACGAGCATGGCCAGAAGGTGCAGCAGGCCGCCGCCGCCGCGGGCGTCGATCCGCAGAGCTTCACCGACCGCGTCTCGGCCGATTTCCGCGCCATGACCGATGCCATGGGCGTCGCCTACGACGACTGGATCCGCACCACCGAGCAGCGGCACAAGGTCTCCTGCACCGAGCTGTGGCGCCGCATCGCGCAGGCCGGCGACATCTACCTCGACCACTACGAGGGCTGGTACGCGGTGCGCGACGAGGCGTTCTACGACGAGTCGGAACTCACCACCCGCCCGGACGGCACGAAGATCGCTCCCAGCGGCGCGCCGGTGGAATGGGTGCGCGAGCCGTCGTACTTCTTCAAGCTCTCCGCCTTCCAGGACCGCCTGCTGAAACTGTACGAGGAGCAGCCGGACTTCGTCGCCCCGTCCTCGCGCCGCAGCGAGGTGATCAGCTTCGTCAAGGGCGGCCTGCGCGACCTCTCGGTCAGCCGCACCACGTTCAGCTGGGGCATCCCGGTGCCGGACGCGCCCGGGCACGTGATGTATGTCTGGCTGGACGCGCTGAACAACTACGTCACCGCCTGCGGCTTCCCGGACGAGAACGCGCCGCGCTGGCCATACTGGCCGGCCGACGTGCACGTCGTCGGCAAGGACATCATCCGCTTCCACGCGGTGTACTGGCCGGCGTTCCTGATGTCCGCCGGGCTGCCGCTGCCGAAGCGGGTGTCCTCGCACGGCTGGTGGGTGGTCGAGGGCGAGAAGATGTCGAAATCCCTCGGCAACGTCATCGAGCCGCGCAAGCTGGTGGAGACCTACGGCCTGGACCAGATCCGCTACTTCCTGCTGCGGGAAAAGCCGTTCGGCGGCGACGGGTCCATGAGCCACCCAGCGATCGTCTCGCGCATCAACGTCGAGCTGGCGAACGACCTGGGCAACCTGGCGCAGCGCACGCTGTCGCTGGTCGCCCGCAACTGCGGCGCCACGCTGCCGGCCCGCGGCGAGGCGACCGAGGACGACGCCGCGCTGCTGGCCGCGGCCGACGCGCTGCTGGCACAGGTGCGCGTCCACATCGACCGCCAGACCTTCCACGAGGCGCTGGAGGAGATCTGGAAAGTCATCCGCGCCGCCAACGGCTACATCGACCGCCAGGCGCCCTGGGCGCTGAACAAGACCGACAAGGTCCGCATGGGCGCGGTGCTGCGCGTGCTGGTCGACACCATCCGCGTGGTGGCGACGCTGCTGCAGCCGGTGATGCCGGGCAGCATGGCGCGGATGCTGGACCAGCTCGGCGTGCCGGCGGACGCCCGGACGTTCGCGGCGCTGGCGACCCGGTTGAACGACGGCGCCGCCTTGCCACCTCCACAGGGAGTCTTTCCCCGCTACGTGGAGCCCGCTGCCTGATGCTGGTCGATAGTCACTGCCACCTCGACTACTACACGCCGGTCGAGCTGCCGGACATATTGGCCCGCGCCGCGGCGTCGGGCGTGGGTGAGATGGTCACCATCGGCACCACCATGGCGCAGTCGGCCCGGCTGCCCGGACTGATTGCCGGGCACGCCAACCTGTGGTGCACCGTCGGCGTGCATCCGCACCATGCCGCCGAGGCACCGATACCAACGCCGGAGGAGCTAGCCGAGCGGGCAGGGGACCCGCGCGTCATCGGCATCGGCGAGTCGGGCCTCGACTACTTCTACGACCGCTCGCCGCGCGACGTGCAGGCGGCGAATTTCCGCGCCCATATCCGCGGCGCGCGCCTCGCCGGCGTGCCGCTGTGCATCCACGCGCGGGACGCCGACGACGACATCGCCGCGATCCTGCGGGAGGAGCGGGCGCAGGGCGGGGCCTTCGACTTCCTGCTGCACTGCTTCAGCTCCACCCGCCGCCTGGCCGAGGCGGCGCTGGCGATGGGCGGGTATGTCAGCTTCTCCGGCATCCTGACCTTCCCGAAGTCGCAGGAACTGCGCGACATCGCCCGCGACGTGCCGGTGGACCGCCTGCTGGTGGAGACGGACGCGCCCTACCTCGCCCCCGTCCCGTTCCGCGGCAAGCGCAACGAACCCGCCTGGGTGGCGCACACCGCGTCGGTGCTGGCCGAGACCCACGGCCTGTCGCCCGAAGCCATGGTCGAGGTGACGACGGCGAATTTCCGCCGGCTGTTCCGGAAAGCCGCGGCATGAAGGTGACGCTGCTGGGCACCGGCGCCTCGGCCGGGGTGCCGATGATCGGCGGGGCGGACGGCAGCGGCGACTGGGGCGCCTGCGATCCCAGCGAGCCGCGCAACCGCCGCAGCCGATCGTCGATTGTCATTGAGGGCGAGGACGGGCGGCGGCTGCTGGTCGACACCTCGCCGGACATGCGCGGGCAGTTGCTCGACTGCCGCATTCCCGGGATCGACGCGGTGCTGTTCACCCATGCGCATGCGGACCACATCACCGGCATCGACGACGTCCGTATCCTCAACCGTATCGCCGGGCGGCCGCTCCGCGCGTACGGCACCGAGGCGACGCTGGCCGAGATCACCAGCCGCTTCGGCTATGCCTTCAAGCCCTGGAAGCCGCCGCATTTCTTCCGTCCGGTGCTGGAGCCCGCGGTGATCGCGCCCGGCGACGTGGTCGAGGCGGCGGGCCTGACGGTGCGGGTGTTCATCCAGAACCACGGCATGGTCGAGACGCTGGGGCTGCGCATCGGCCGCTTCGGCTACTCGACCGACCTGGTGGGCCTGGACGAGGCGGCGCTGGCGGCGCTGGAAGGCGTCGACACCTGGGTCGTCGGCTGCTTCCTGCGCCAGGGCCCGCACTGGACGCATGCCGATTTGCCGGCGGTGCTGGCGTGGGTCGAGCGGCTGCAGCCGCGGCGGACGGTGCTGACGCACATGGGCACGGACATGGACTGGGCGTGGATGCAGGCGAACCTGCCGCCGGGGGTGGAGCCGGGTTACGACGGCATGGTGCTGACGGTGGCGTAGGGCAATGAACACAAATGGTTCCCGGTCCACCGGCTCCATCTGGTAATCCAGACAGGGCGCCCCGAACCGGTCACCGCGGCGTCCCGGCCTGAGCGCCAACCGCCGTTTCGTGCCGTGCTGAAAGTGCCCGGTTGGGTAACCACAGATGAACACGGATGCACACGGATAACGATCGTGCCAGCGGGCGCCCGTTCCAACAGAATCGCTTTCTTGCAGTCAAACCTCGCCGCGTGCAGCAGGCCGGGCGGCGAAATCCGCCACCCGGCGTGGAACGGCAACAGCGTTATTGCGGCGTGACGGTCCCGCTGAACAGGACCACCGTCGCATTCTTGAACGTGCCGTCATTGCTGGTCAGCTTGCCGATGACCGTCTTGCCCAGCTTGGTGTGCGCCACCACGCCCTGCTTGCAGTAACCGTCAAACTCCCTCGTCTTGATGTAGGTGACGGAGAACGGCTTCACTTCCGCCGGGTTGCCCTTGACGGACTTGTAGGGGTTCGGCCCCACCAACGTCCACTTGCCGCAGGTGACCGTGACGGGAACCGGCATGGAGGAGATGATCAGCACGCCCTGATCGCCGATGAGCGCGTCGGCATTGATCATGTTCGAGACCATCTGCTCCCATTCGACCACCCCAAGCCCGGTCGCCGGGTCCTTTGTATTGACCGTGGCATTGACCTGCGCATGGGCAGCCGGCATGGCGGAGGCGCCGATGAAGGCCGCGCCAAGACCGACGAGAAGAAGCTTACGCATTCATGTTTCCCCAAACAGTGGAACCAGTCATCGGACGTCATCGCCCATTGAGTTTGCCAACCATAGAGGCCCGGGAAGATTCGCGGAAGGCAATGATGTGGGGCAGGGCCCGGATGTCTCGCCGGACAGAACCAACCGACAGAACCAACCGACAGAACCAACCGACAGAACCAACCGACAGGGCCGCGATGCCGACGGGCCGCCGTCCAGCGCGCCCGGAGCGCCGGCGGTTCAGGCCACTTGCGGTTCAGGCCACCGGCGTCTTCCACGGCTTCCAGCCCGGGATCACCACGATCACCGGCGACCAGAACAGCCGGAACGAGCGGTTGAAGCGAATATCCATCCGTGTCGGCGTGCCATCCGCCTCGTAGCAGATCAGCGCGCCGCGGCCTTCGTCGGTCGGATCGGCCATGACCTGCTCGATCTCGATATACTGGCAGGTCCGCTTGCCGATCCACAGCAGCTTCCACTGGCCGGCGCGGGTGTAGGCGTCGTTGGCCGAGTTGTAGACGAACTGCCGATCCTTTTCGTCCTTGACGGTGACGTCGCCGACGCCGGCGGCGAAGCCGCGGGTGGAGCCGCCGGACATCTTGCCGGCGATGCCAAGCTGCAGCCAGGGCGACGGCTTGCGCGGCACCTGGTCCAGCAGGACGCGGGCATCCGCGGCGCTGAACGTGGTCTCGGAGTCATAGATCAGCCGATCGGCGGTGGCTGCGATCAGAAAGCGGTCTGGCATCACGGTTTCGCTAAGACGATCCTGGGCGTTGGGTTGCCAGAATGGACAGCGCGCCGCAAGCCCGGGATCGGATTTAACATAATATCCATTATGCGGCTTTCAGGCCAGAGCGGTTCCGCCGCCATGGTCCGCAGCCTGCCTCCCTGCCTGGCAGCGACGACTTGACAAAGTCTCATCCTCCAGGTTGCCGGCACGCGCCTAGCCTGCCGCCGACGAGCCTAACCGCCGAACCGTCCGGCGGCGTTCACAAAAGCGGTCCGTCTGGTCACGACACCGCGCGCGCGGCATTTTCGCCTGGTTGGATGCGGAGATGGCGTAAACGTCGCCAGCGGGACCAGCGCGTCGCCTGCGCATTTCAAACGCGCGTATTCCTCCGCCTCGCCAGCACGCTACGCGGCGAGCCAGCGGGCCTGTTGGATGCGGCGGATCAGGCGCCCCGGCCAGGCGCCGCAGCGTCCGATCGGCAGCCGGTTGGCCAGCAGGTCCAGGTGATACAGCGCAAGCCGCGACAAGGCCGGCAGGGCGCCGCAACTGACGAACCCCCCCGCCAACACCTGCTCGGAATTCGCAACCATCTGCTTGTACGGTTCCACGCCCGGCCCCAGGTCGACTTGCCGAAGGCCCATCCGGGCGGCGGCTTCGGAAAGCCTGCTGAGAAGCATCAGGCCGGGCGAGAGCTTGCCGAACGCCGGATCATAGGCCGGGAACCACCAGTGCAGCACCGTGTCCGACCGCATGCCCATATGCACGGCCACAAGATTGTCGCCGATATGCAACGTGGACAGCACGCCGGCAAAACCCGGCGCCTGCGCGGCGTGGATGCGCTCCAGCAGCATGCGGGTCCATGGAAAGGCAAAGTAGTCGATCAGCGACAGCACCGTGCCGCTGCGCCTGTACTGCGCGCTCTTCCACTCGAACAACCGGTCCAGGGCCAGCGGGCTGGTGTCATGCCATGTGAAACGGACCGGGCCGTATTTCCGTTCCACCTGCGCAATCCGCTTCAGCGTCTGGTGCGGCTTGCCGAACGCATTGGAACGGGTGGCGGACTGCCGCGCTTCCTCGACATAGGCATCGAAGCCGCGTTCCAGCAGGATAATCGGCGCGGCCTGGACCGTACGGCAGAACGGTTCGATGCGCCGATCCAGAGGATGATGCAGGAAGTCGTAGACGCTGATGCCGGCGTCCCGCAGGATCGCGCGCATGTCGCACGGCCAGTCACGCGCGGCGATCACCGCCTGGTAATCCGACAGCGGGCACGCGACCGGTCCGGCTGACGAGCCTCGCATCTGCAGCGGCAGAAGCGCCCTGGGGCTGCCTCGTTCCTCGACGATCAGTACGACGACCCCCGGCCGGACGGCCGCGGCAATGGACACGAAGCCAGGGCACAGGTAGGGGCTTTGCAGCAGCGGATCCAGCTGTTGCAACCGTGACCATTCGTCCAGCTCATGGGCGCCGAGGTCAGACGGATGAACGATGCGTACGGGCATATAACGCTTCTTCCACTGGCATCTTCCACTGGCATCCCAGGATTTCGTTATTGAACCGGCGTATTATGCATCCGGTCTGAACGGCGGCGCGCCGCATCGGTCCCGCTCCGGTGCGCACCTCGGTTCCCGGGGTCGATCCCTGTCCGCTTACACACCGCCGCGATCCGTGGTTTCAACCTCCCTTTCCCCGGGCCTGCCGCCGATCGGCTCGGTCCCGGCACGGCCCCCTGCCCTGCCTCGCCGCCAGGCGTCGGTCCCGGTCACCCGCCGGCGCTGCACGAAACCTGGCACGCCTCCGGGACACCTGGCGTCGACGCCACCCGAGGCCCGCGGCATTGCCGTCGCAGGCTGCCCGTCTCTCGGCGGGCGAGCAACCCACGATCACGCAAGTGGATGAACCCCGCGCCGCTGGCCGGCCGCCCGCGTGGACAACCCGGCGTGGATGGCGGGCCTGCCCTGGCGTTACGGCAACGCGTCGGGGGCGCCGGGCGCGGGGTCCGGGCCGATCGCGGCGGGCAGCCAGAGCGTCACCGTGGTGCCGCGGCCGACTGCGCTGTCGATATGCAGCCGCCCGCCGTGGCGCTCGGCAAACGCCTTTGCCCCGGCGAGGCCAAGGCCGGTGCCCTGGCCGCGCGGCTTGGTGGTGAAGAACGGCTCCACCGCCCGGGCGAGCACCTCCGGCGTCATGCCCGTGCCGTTGTCGGCGACGGAAATCCGCCCGTACAGCCCGGGCTTCAGGTCGGCCGCGGCGGACGCCTGCATCCCCGCGCCGATGCGCTCGCCGGCGGCGCGCAGCATGATCCGGCCGCCTTCCTGCCAGTCGTCCCGGTGGGCGATGGAGGCGGTGCCGCCCGGGCCGTGCGGCGGGTCCGAGACCCAGACCCGGCCGTCCTCGTCGGTCAGGGCCAGGCTCGCCACGTCGGGCAATGCCGCGCGGAGGTCCTGCATTTCGGCCGACAGCGCCGGGGCGATGGCGCGGATCTGGTCCCAGCTCATGCCCTGGATCCGGCGATCGAGGACGCGCAACAGGATGTCAGGCGCCGTGATCGCCTTCAGCGCGTGCTCGGGCAGGGTGATGGCGGCGGCGCGCGCCTCCCGCTCGGAGTCGCGCAGCATGGCGCGGTCGTCGAGCCACGTTGCCGCCACGAACAGCCCGGCCGGCACGGCGATGCAGATCGCCAGCAGCAGCCTCGGCCTGGCCAGGGCCCGCAGCCTGACAGCAGAATCCGGCGGCGGGCGGGGTTGCTTCATGACGGCTGCGCCCAAGGATCGGCACGGCGCCGGCGGATGGAGGCCGCGGCGCGCCGGCCTGGGCCGCGACCCGGCTGCCCGGGATCATCCGGCAGGCCGGAGTCGGCGCAACGGCGCGGCCTTTCCAACGCAAGTCCCCTCTCGGCTGGCCCCGCGTTGGCGCTCAAATGACGGGATAGGCGCATGACCGTTCCTACCACGTCACGGTGGGCGAAGACCGCATTGGCGTTAAAATAGCGTGGCGGCGGCACGATGCTTGCCATTCCGTCATGGCCCGGCTTGTCCGGGCCACCTGTCGCGGCACGGTGCTGGAATAGGTGGCCCGGACAAGCCGGGCCATGACGAGGAGGCAACAGCCAGCCCTATTTTAACGCCAATGGGGCGAAGACCGACCATCCACGCCTTTCCTTGGCTTCAGCACCGCCAGGCATGGATGCCGGGCCTGCGCCCGGCATGACGAGAAGGCAACGACCGCCCCTGTTTTAACGCCTGTGTGGCTGGCCCCGGGTGTCGCCGGCGTCCCCGGGCCTGGCCGTTGCCAGGCGGCGCGTCTTCGTTCAATCAGCCCCTGGATTAACCCGACGACTTCGGATATAGCTGCCGCGGCGCCGCGCACAGCGGTCGCTTCGGCTGTGAAGCCAGCCGCCGGGGGTCCGGTGGCAGAGTGGTGATGCAACGGACTGCAAATCCGCGTATGCCGGTTCGATTCCGGCCCGGACCTCCATTTTTTCCGCCTCATTGCGACATCTGGCCGGCCCGGGCCGCTCGGCATCGTGCCCGTATCCCGGCCCGCCCATGCGCGACCGTACACCTTGGAAGCGGCCCGATCCGTTCCCTCAGCAGAAACTTTTCGCCTGCCTCTTGAACCCGCCATCGCAGCCCCCACCTCCGGCCGTTGAGAACGTATAAAGAACTCAACCAGCACGGCCCCGGCATGCCCGCCTCCAGAACCACCGACCCCACCC
>NZ_NHRY01000117.1 GCF_002937115.1 Rhodopila globiformis
GTCAACGGACCGCTGCTCACCGTCAGCGTCGGTTTTCACCAACCGCACAATCCAAGCCACGCGTCCACCCCCAATCAGAGAACAGACACGAAACTATCGCGCCGTCGTCCGCACCCCCAATCTTCAGACAGTCCCGCCGCTGGCAGCCTGGGCATCCATCTGGTGCCGCTGCCCAGCTACAGCCCGGACTTGATGGCGGTCGAGCCGCTGTGGCGCTGGCTGCGCGAGGACGTCACCTACCACCACTGCCATGCCACGGCTGAGGACCTGATCCGCCGCGTCGCCGCTTCCGAAGCCGCCGTCAATGCCGATCCCTGTGCTGTTGCCGATCGGCTGTGGGTCAAGGATCATCTTGATCCTGAGGAGGAGAAGCTACGGTTCTCAAAGTAGACGCGGTTTAGTAACAAGGACAGAAGCTCGGATTACAGCATACTGCAGGACGGTTGGGCCTCTGCTTGCAGGAATACAGCGGCGTCGCTCTCCTCGGGCTGCCTGGGTTGCGGCCGCCGTGCCCGTCCAGACCATATGACGGTGCGGCCAGAGGCGTGCGTTCCTGTCACGGCCGGTGCCTGCGGCAGCCGACGATGGTCCACCATAGAGTCACAGAGATCAGACTCGCCGCGCCGCCGCCGGCTTCGTTGCGATCTCTGTGGCTCTGGTGCGCCCCGAAGGGTGCAATCACCTTGTGGGTGCAAGTCCCACCCGGGCAATGGTCGGTTGGCCCGGTAGCTGGCAGGCGGTGCGGTTGGGTAACTGGCCGTATCGAAGCCCTGCGACAAAGGCCGCTTCTGGCGGCTGAGCGACTCGATGGGCCGTAACGTGAGTGAAGCCTGAGCAGGCCCCGAAAGGGAAGTTGTGGACGCCGACCCGCCCAGAGTACGGGGAAGGCAGCATGGACCGGGAAGCAGCCGACAGACGCACCGGGACAGTCCGCCGGGGTAAGGGGCACAGCACGTCGAGACGGGGATTGTGCAAGCGGGGGAGGCCCGTTCCGGGGACGAGGGTAGCGGCCTCAACGCTGCGCAGGCAGCGGTCCTGGCGGGCGTCGGACAGGGTCGTAGTACCGCCGAAGCCGGGTAACGCCGGTGGAGGGAAGGACCCTGACTTCTGGTATGTTTCTGAAGCCGATGAGGCGGCGGTGATTGGCGATGAGCCTGCAAACACCCGATGCGGTCCGGACTTTGCAGCGGAAACTCTACGGCAAGGCGAAAGCCGAGCCGGGCTACCGGTTCTATCTGCTCTACGACAAGGTCTGGCGGGCGGACATCCTGCGCCACGCATACGACCTGGCGCGCGCCAATGACGGTGCACCAGGGGTGGACGGGGTGACGTTCGAACAGATCGAGACAGCAGGTCGAGAGGGCTGGCTGGCCCGGCTGGGCGAGGAACTACGTGCGAAGACGTATCGGTGCCAGCCGGTCCGACGGGTGATGATCCCGAAGGCCGGCGGCGGGGAACGGCCATTGGGGATCCCGACGATCCAGGACCGGGTGGTGCAGACCGCGGCAAAACTGGTGCTGGAACCCATCTTTGAAGCGGATCTGGACCCGGCAGCCCACGGCTACCGGCCGGAACGCAGTGCAACGGAGGCTATCCAGACGGTGCTGAGCCTGCTGCGGCAGGGCTACATCGATGTGGTCGATGCCGATCTGAGCAAGTATTTCGATACTATCCCACACCGCGAGCTGACACAGACGCTGGCCCGCCGCATAGCCGACGGCGGCATGCTGCGGTTGATCAAGCTTTGGCTCAAGGCGCCGGTCGAGATCACCGGCGGGGATGGTCGGAAGCGCTTGGAAGGGGGCAGAGCGAGCCGGCAGGGCGTCCCGCAAGGGGGCGAGATCACTCCACCCACAATGGTGCAAAACTTCCGTTTGATCTGACGATAACGATCCCGCGGGATCGGCTGCGCCCGCACTATCGCGACGGCTTCGCGGGAGCACCGTTGATGGCGTGTCGGCCGTGCAATCCGCATCGGCCCGGTCACGGAGGCGCCGATGCCCCGGCGCAGAACAAACCTTCGCCCCCTCACAATCCAGGTGAGCCATGAGGCCAGCCGGCTCGAACAGCACGTCATGGCCGACGCCTTTGAGCGGCTGTTGCCGATCATCGAACGCCGGCTTCGCTCCCGGCCCGACACGTGCGGCTCACCTGGCCAGGCTACGTCCGACACCATCCTCGTTCCAAGGAAGAAACCTGCATGACGTCTATACGCGCTGCCATTTATGCCCGCGTCTCCTCCGAGCAGCAGGCCAGCGACAGCACTATCAGCAGCCAGATCGCGGCCCTGGAGGCCCGCCTCGCCCAGGACGGCCTGTCGCTGATGCCCGATGAACGCTTCTGCGACGAAGGCTACAGCGGCGCCACTCTGGTGCGCCCCGCCCTCGAGCGCCTGCGCGACGCTGTCGCAGCCGGTCACATCGATCGTATATACGTGCATTCGCCCGACCGCCTCGCCCGCCGTTATGCCTACCAAGTGCTGCTGATCGACGAGTTTCGCCGCGCCGGGGTCGAGGTCGTGTTCCTCAACCGCTCGATCGGCCTCTCGCCGGAGGACGACCTTTTGCTGCAAGTGCAGGGCATGGTAGCCGAATACGAGCGTGCCAAGATCTTGGAGCGCAGCCGACGCGGTAAGCGGCACGCCGCCCACCAGGGCGAGGTGAGCGTGTTGTCGGGCGCGCCCTATGGTTACCGCTATATCGACAAGCATATCGGCGGCGGGGTGGCCCGCTATGAGGTTCAGGAGGACGAGGCCCGCATCGTACGCCAGATCTTTCAGTGGATCGGCCGCGAGCGCATCAGCATTGGCGAGGTGTGCCGGCGGCTGCGGACCCAGGGCTGCCCGACCCGCAGCGGCAAGCTGGCCTGGGACCGCTCGACCGTGGCGGGCATCCTCAAGAACCCCGCTTATGCCGGCGCGGCGGCCTTCGGCAAGACCCGGGTTGGGCCGCTGCCGGCCCGCTTGCGCCCGGTGCGCGGGGGCGCCGAGCAGCCCCGCCGCGCCTATGGCGTCTACGACGTGGCCCCGGAGGCATGGATCAGCGTGCCGGTCCCACCCCTGATCGACGCGGCGCTGGCCGAGGCGGCGGTCGAGCAACTGGCGGAGAACCGACGGCGTAGCCGGCAGAGTGCCCGCGGCCAGCGCTATCTGCTGCAAGGGCTGGTGGTCTGTCGGCAGTGCGGTTATGCATACTATGGCAAGGCCGTCAGCCTGGCCTCGGCCAAAGGCCAGCGGCGTCATTATGCCTACTATCGTTGTTGCGGCAGTGATGCGTATCGTTTCGGTGGCGAACGCCTGTGCGCGAATCAGCAGGTGCGCACCGACCGGTTGGACGAAGCGGTGTGGCGAGAGGTTGAGCGCGTGCTTGAAGAGCCTGTTTGACTGCGGCGACACGCTATGACCGAGACGACCGTCCATATGCGATCCCGTCGTTCTGTCGCGCGTTATCGGCGCGGCAGGAGGAGCAAGCCATGTGGACGGCGGCACATCGCGAGCG
>NZ_NHRY01000118.1 GCF_002937115.1 Rhodopila globiformis
GAGGCCGCTGGGCGGGGTCGGTTGGCGGGTACGGGGGCTGCCTGCGTTTCGGCTTATGAGGGTCAGCGGCGGCGGGCGTGCGGGCGGATCTTCCGGATATGTAACCACAGAGAATAACTGAGGCCGTTGGAGGGCCGCTGAGAAGAATTTGTGGCGCTGCGCGCGAAGCGCATGACAACCGGCGCTGCCGGATTACCCGACGCTGGTCAGCGCCGCCTGGCCGGGTCAATGAATCTAGCCGGTCCGACATCAACATTCGCACCTGCCCGCGCAACGTCCTCCCAAATCGACACCCGCACCCGGCCGCACAACGCCCTCCCAAAGCGACATCCGCACCGGCTTGCGCAACGTCCTCCTGAAGCACCATCCGCACCGGCCCGCAAAACGTCCTCCTGAAGCAGCACCCGCGCCGGACCGTGCAATGTCCCCCTGATCCCCTGTGGCCCTCCGTCACCCTCGCCTTACTTCTCTGTGCGAACAGAAATACGCCATCAACCGCGCTGTCCCTGCCAGGGACGCACCCGACAGCGCCGCAGACCACGCCCCCCCCTCCGAGCCCTCACTCCGCCGCGAGGCGCGGCGGATCGACCATCTCCGTCGCCGCCGCCAAGTCGACCGAGAGCAGCCGCGACACGCCGCGCTCCTGCATCGTCACGCCGTACAGCCGGTCCATCCGCGCCATCGTCAGCGGATGGTGGGTGACGACCATGAACCGCGTGCCGGTATCGCGCACCATGTCCTCCAGCAGCGTGCAGAACCGGTCCACGTTGGCGTCGTCCAGCGGCGCGTCGACCTCGTCCAGCACGCAGACCGGCGCCGGGTTGCAGCGGAACACTGCAAAGATCAGCGACAGCGCCGTCAGCGCCTGCTCGCCGCCCGAGAGCAGCGACAGCGCCGCCAGCTTCTTCCCCGGCGGCTGGGCGTAGATCTCCAGCCCGGCCTCCAGCGGATCATCCGATCCCACCAGCGCCAGCTGCGCCCGGCCGCCGCCGAACATGTGGGTGAACAACTGCTGGAAATTCTTGTCCACTTCCTGGAACACCGCGGTCAGCCGCTCCCGCCCCTCGCGGTTCAGGTGGCCGATGGAGCCGCGCAGCTTGGCGATGGCGGTGGTCATTTCACTGCGGTCGGTCTCGATCGTCGCGATCCGCTTCTCGACGTCCTCGGCTTCCTGCTCGGCGCGCAGGTTGACCGGGCCCATCTCCTCGCGCTCCTTCACCAGGCGTTCCAGCTTCCGGCGGGCCTTGTCCTCGACCTCCTGCGTCGGCTCCGGCGGCGGGTCGGGCAGGGTCGGGTTGGCGCCGAGCCGTTCCAATATCCGCTCGGCCACCGTCCCCCAGGCGTGATCGGCCTGCTGCGCGACACCCTCGGCGCGCACGGCATCCTCGCGCCGGCTGGCCAGCGCCTGTTCCGCGGCCCGTGCGGCCTTGTCGGCTTCGGTGGCCGCGTTCACCGCCGCGGCCAGCGCTTTCGCGGCGCGGCGGTGCGTGGTCTCGGCGCCTTGCAGTTCGTCCAGCGCCTCGGCGCGGCGGGCGGCGATCTGCGCCGGGTTGGCCTCCAGGGTCCGCAGCGCGTCCTCGGCCTCGGCCTGCCGCGCGGTCAGGTCGACGACGCGGTCGCCGGCGTCCTTGGCACGCTCGGCCCAGCCGGCGCGCTCGGCGATGATCACCCGCCGGCGGTTGACCCGGGCGGCATGCTCGCGGCTCAGCGAGTCGCGCTCGGTCCGCGCCGCGGTCTCGCGCGCCCGCGCTTCCGACAGCGCCGCGCGGGCCAAGTCCACCGCGGCACGCAGGGCGGCGACATCGGGCAGGGCGGTGTTGGCCTCGCGCACCTGCGCCAGGGCGGCCACCGCCTCGTCCCGCTCGGCGGTGACGCGGGCAAGCTGCTCGTCGGTCGCGGTCAGCCGGGCGGTGGCGGTCGCCGCCTGGTTGCGCAGGCTGGTCAGGCCGGCGCGGGCACGTTCCAGCTTCTGCTCCCACTCGCGCCGCGTCGTGCGGGCCTGCTGCTCGGCCTGCACCGAGGCCTGGGCCGCCGTCTCCGCCGCCGCGCGCTCCGTCCGGGCCGCCGCCGCGGTCTGTTCCGCCGCTTCCAGGCGCTTGCGCAGGGTGGCCAGGCGGTTGCGCTGCTGCAAGCGCACCGCCGCGGCCGTCGGCGTGCCGGCGCGAATGGTATAACCGTCCCAGCGCCAGATCGCGCCGGAGCGTGCGACCAATGACTGGCCGGGCAGCAGGGCGGACTGATAGTCGAACCCATCCTGGTCGCTCTCGACCAGACCAATCTGCGACAGCGCCCGCGCCAGCACCGCCGGCCCCTGGACGTGCGCCGCCAGCGGAGTCGCGCAGGCAGGCAGGGCCGGGACCGGGTCGAACGCCGGCAGCTCGCGCCAGTGCCGCGGCGCCGCCGGGTTCAGCGCCGAGGTCAGCTCCTCGCCCAGCACCGCGCCCAGCGCCGCTTCCAGCCCGTCGGCCACGGTCAGCGAATCGACCATCGGCGGCCAGCGCTCGCCGTCCTTCACCGCCAGTACTTCGGCCAGCGCCTGGCATTCGGCGGCCAGTTTGGCGCGCGCCGAATCGGCGGTGCTCTGGGCATCGCGCGCCGCGACCAGCGCTGTCGCCGCCGTCGCGCGCGCCTGCTCGGCCTGCTCCACCGCGGCGCGGGCGGCGGTCGCGGCGGCCTCGGCCTCAGCGGCTTCGCCGGTGGCGCGGGCGATCAGCGCCGGATCGACCTGCTGCGCGGCGACCCGCTCGCGCTCCTGGGTGGCGGCCTGGAACTGGCCGTTCAGCCGGGTGGCGCGCTGCTCGGCCTGAGCCGTGAGTTGCGCGGCGGCCTGGGCGCGGGCATTGGCTTCCGCCGCCGCCTCGGTGGCGCGGTTGGCGGCGGCTTCCGCCTCGCGCACCGCATCGGCCGCTTCGGCGGCGCTGGCGGTGGCGGTTTCGGTGCGGGCGTCGTGGCCGGTCTCGGCCTCAACCAGGGTGGCCTCTTCCGCCGCCAGGCGTTCATCGGCGGCGGCCGCGTCCGCCTGCAACTGCTGGGCGTGGGCGAGGTCCTGGCGGATCTGGCCGATGCGGCGCTGTGCCTCGGCCAGCGCGGTGCGGGCGCGCTGCTCCTCGCCGGCGATCTGTTCCTGTGCGACGCGGTGGCGTTCCAGCACGGTACGGGCATCCGCCTCGCGCTCGCGCAGCGGCAGCACGGCGGCGGCGGCTTCGGTGGCCTGCGTCGCGGTCGCCTTGACCGCCTCGGCCGCCACCGCCACTGCCTGCTCCGCCGCCTGCAGCGCCGTCGCCGCCCGCGCGCGGTCCTGCTCGACCCGCGCCTTCTGCACCGCCAGCAATTCCGCCTCGGCGGCGCGGATGGTGCCGGAGATGTTGCGGTAGCGGCTGGCCTGGCGCGCCTGCCGCTTCAGGCTGCCGAGCTGGCTTTCCAATTGGCCGCGCAGGTCCTCGGCGCGTGCGAGATTGGCCTCGGCCGCCCGCAGCTTCAGTTCCGCCTCGTGCCGGCGGGCATGCAGGCCGGTGATGTTGGCGGCTTCCTCCAGCACGCTGCGGCGGTCTTCCGGCCTGGCATTCACCAGGGTGCCGACGCGCCCCTGGCTGACCATCGCCGAGGCGCGCGAGCCCGACGCCAGGTCCGCGAACAGCGTCTGCACGTCGCGGGCGCGGACGTCCTTGCCGTTGATGCGGTAGGCCGAGCCGCTACCGCGCTCGATGCGGCGGACGATCTCGAGCTCGTCCTGTTCATGGAACGGCGGCGGCGCGCGGCCGTGCGCCTCATCCAGGTAGAGCGATACCTCGGCGATGTTGCGCGAGGCGCGCCCGGCGGTGCCGGCGAAGATGACGTCCTCCATCTCGCCGCCGCGCAGGTTGCGGGCGTTGCTTTCGCCCATCGCCCAGCGCAGCGCCTCGACCACGTTGGACTTGCCGCAGCCGTTCGGGCCGACGACCCCGGTCAGTCCCGGCATGATCTCGACACTGGTGGGTTCCGCGAAGCTCTTGAACCCGGCGATGCGGAGACGACGGAAACTGACCGGCAAGGCGGACTCCTGGTGCTGTTAGGCCGGGATCAGCTTGCGGAAGGATTCGTAGCTCATCTCGCCGGCGTATTTCTGGCCATTGATGACAAAGCTCGGAGTCGAGTCGATCTTGTATTTTTCCGATGCCTCCTGCTGGTCCTTCAGGATCCAGTCGCGCAGGCCGGTATCCGAGATCGCCTTGTCGAAGGTCTGCCGGCTCATGCCCGCCAGCGCCGCGGTCTTCCAGATCTCTTCCTTGGGGTCGTTGCTGCGGTTGAACGCCCAGTTGTTCTGGGTGGCGAACAGCGCGTTGACGAACGGCTCGTAGCGGTCGACCGGCAGGTAGCGCGCCACCATCGCGGCCATCAGTGCAAGCTGGTCGAGCGGATAGTCGTGATACACCCACTTTACCACGCCGGTGTCGATCAGGTTCTTCTGGATCTGCCGGAACGTCGTGTCGGCGAAGTCGGCGCAGTGGGTGCAGGTCAGGGAGAAATACTCGTTGACGGTCACCTTGGCATTCGGCTTGCCGACGAACCGCTCGGCGCGGGTCTGGGCCTCCTGGGCAACGGCCAGTCCGCCGAGCGCCGGCACCGCCAGGGCGGTCAGGGCGATGCGAGCCGGCACCACTGATAGTAGAAAGCGGCGGGAAAACTGCATGGATACCTCTATATGTGGTATTATTGCTTTTTCATACGGCGTGTCGAGTGTTTGCTGTGGCCCGGCGGCACACGGCCCAACACCACACGGCCAAGTGAAGTCAGCGCGGCGCGGAGCTCCCCGTCAGGGAAATCGCCGATTGCGGCCTCGGCCTCGGCTGCCGCTTCCGGCGGCGGCTTCGCGGCCGGGCGCGGCTTGCGCGGCACGGCGGCCTGGGTGAAGCGCAGCGACTGGACCGGCTGGCCGCCCAGGTAGGTGTTGATCCGGTTGATCAATTCCACGCCTTCGTAGTGCAGCGCCATGGCGACCGGGCCGGCGCAGGCGATCGTCAGCAGCCCGCGGTCGAGCCGGCGCGGCGCGGTCATGGCGGCGATTCGCGGGCCGACGATCGCCTCCCAGTCGGTCAGCATCATCGCCCAGGCCGGGTTGTGTTTGCGAAACACCGGGCGGGTGATGTCCGGCAGCAGCGCGCCGAGGCCGCGCGGGCCGTAGACGAAGCGGCGCGATGCCGCCATACCGGTCTTTGTGTCGTTGTCCGCCATTGCTCCTGCCGACATCCTTCTCCACTGGTACGACCGCCACCGGCGCACGCTGCCGTGGCGGGCGGCGCCCGGCGAGACCCCCGATCCCTACCGCGTCTGGCTGAGCGAGATCATGCTACAGCAGACCACCGTCGTTGCTGTCATACCTTACTATGAGCGGTTCGTAAGCCGCTTCCCGACGGTGGAGGCACTGGCGGCGGCGCCTTTGGATGCGGTCCTGTCCGCCTGGGCCGGGCTTGGCTACTACGCCCGCGCCCGCAACCTGCACGCCTGCGCCCGGGCAGTGGCGGCGGCGGGCGGGTTTCCGCGCGATCTTGTCGGGTTGCAGGCGCTGCCGGGCATCGGCGCCTATACCGCCGCCGCCGTCGGCGCCATCGCCTTCGGCCTGCCGGCGGTGCCGGTGGACGGCAACGTGGAGCGGGTGGCGGCGCGGCTGTTCGCCATCGAGCAGCCCCTGCCGGCGGCCAGGCCGGCGCTGCGCCAGGCTGCGGCGCGGCTGGGCGAGGACCCGGCGGCCCGTGCCCGGCCAAGCGATTTCGCCCAGGCGCTGTTCGACCTCGGCGCCTCGGTCTGCACGCCGGCGGCGCCGGGCTGCGCCGTTTGTCCGTGGATCGAGTCCTGCGCCGCGCGCCGCATGGGCATCCAGGCCAGCCTGCCGCGCAAGCTGCCGAAGAAGGCGCGGCCGGTGCGCTACGGCGTGCATTTCTGGCTGACGGATGATCGCAAGCGGGTGCTGCTGCGGACCCGGCCCGCGGAGGGGTTGCTGGGCGGGATGACGGAACTGCCGGGCACGGCCTGGCGCGACACGCCCTGGACGGTGGCCGAAGCGTTGGCCGACGCGCCGGTGCAGGCCGAGTGGCGGGGCGCTGGCCAGGTCCGGCACGGCTTTACACATTTTGAACTGATTATTGACGTTTTGGCCGCGCATGTGCCGGAAATTAGCGGCAAAGGCATCGCTCAGCCACTGGATGCTCTGGAGGATGCGGCGTTGCCCTCGGTCATGTGGAAATGTGTCCGCATGGCAATCGAGACGCGAGAATGACGCAGTGTCGCGGACAGATCGCGCCACTACGAGTGATGGCGCTGCGCGACACCCGGAGGTTGAAGTCTCCAGATGCTTGCAAAAGGCTGTTGAGGGCTGCATTTTGCATGCATGACAGGCGTGAACGATCCGACGTTTGACCCCGCACGCGTTTGACCCCGCACGGGCCTCGGCCCGAAAAGGCCGCAAGGTCGCAATCACCCTGCGCATTGACGAAGCCGGTTCAAGAAGCTGGCACGTCTGGCAGAGTCGGAGAATCGCACGCCGGAAAGCTACGCCGAGGCCGCATTGTTGAGAGATTTGGCGGCCAAGGAAGAAGACGATCGTGCGATCACAATGATCGTGCCACCTGAGGCTGCCGGTATAATCCCAGGTCCGTTACTCCGCAGTGAAGGCGAATCGGACGAGCGCTATGCCCAGCGGTCTCTGCTGTTCGATCGGCTTTTTGCCATTCCGGATAGCGATGGTTGAGGATGGCTGGCATTCCGTGGCCATGGAAGGTCAAATCAAAAAGCGATCCTTGACCGACTCTCGTCGTCTTGTCTAACAATCAATCATCTCACAATCCAAACCGGCTTGGGGCTTGCCGGGCGATACCTCCATCCAGAAATTTGCCGGGAGACTGCCGCCCATGCCAGCCATCGACAAGATTGTCGAAGGTGGGTTCGTCAGAGCTCTCTTTCCTACCTCAGAACGCCCTCGTCAGCCAGGCCTGCGCCATATCTGCTACTGCCTGGGGCGTCCGGCCGCCGATTGCCGTGATGGCTTATACCACGTCGAAACCGTGGCCAGGGGACAATCCGTTGCCGTTGGGGGTGCGCATATTCACTCTGGAGGAGGCCAGGAAACTCAACCAAGGCCGCGCCTTTCGGCTTCATCTCAATTGCATGGCCCGACTGCCAGTGACGTCGGCCTGGTTTCCACACCTTGATTCGCCCAGCCAGGGTGTCGTGGCCGTGGCACCGCCCGACGGCACCGCCCGACTTGCGGCAGGAACTTCTTGATATTGCCACTGAACTTGCAAAGCGCCATTGGGAGAACATCGCGTGGCGCGGCCCTTGACCGGCTTGAAGATAACGCGGCCCGTTCGGCGGGGCCATTTGCCCAAGGCGCGGCTGTTCACATTGTCTGATATTGCCAATGGTCTTGCAGGTGTAACCTCTGGAAATACAGTGGTTTGTGGTACCCAGCGTGACAATGCGGGGCGCATTGCCGCCAACAGGCAGCACTGATAAGTCAGGAAAAAGGCCCGATGGGAGGACGAAATGAAGACACGTGCCGCGGTTGCCCGCAAAGCCGGTGAGAAACTCAGCCTGGAAACGGTCGACCTGGAAGGCCCGCATGAGGGCGAGGTCCTGGTCGAGATCAAGGCCACCGGCATCTGTCACACCGATGAATTCACCCTGTCCGGCGCGGACCCTGAGGGGCTGTTCCCGTCGATCCTGGGCCATGAAGGCGCCGGCGTGGTGGTCGACGTCGGCGCGAACGTCACCAGCCTGAAGAAGGGCGACCACGTCATCCCGCTCTACACGCCGGAATGCCGGCAATGCGAATACTGCCTGTCGCGCAAGTCCAACCTGTGCGTGGCGATTCGCGCGACCCAGGGCAAGGGCGTGATGCCGGACGGCAGCAGCCGGTTCTCCAGCGGCGGCCAGCCGGTGTACCACTACATGGGCACCTCGACCTTCTCCAACTTCACCGTGCTGCCCGAGATCGCGCTGGCGAAGATCCGGCAGGACGCGCCGTTCGACAAGGTCTGCTACATCGGCTGCGGCGTCACCACCGGCATCGGCGCCGTCATCAACACCGCCAAGGCCGAGGCCGGCTGCCGGGCGATCGTCTTTGGCCTGGGCGGCATCGGCCTAAACGTCATCCAGGGTCTGCGCATGATCGGCGCCGAGCAGATCGTCGGCGTGGACCTCAACCCCGGCCGCAAGCCGATGGCCGAGAAGTTCGGCATGACCCACTTCGTCAACCCGAGCGAAGTGCAAGGCGACCTGGTGCCATATCTGGTGGACCTGACCAGGGGTGGCGGCGACTACACCTTCGAGTGCATCGGCAACACCAAGGTGATGCGCCAGGCGCTGGAATGCGCGCACCGCGGCTGGGGCAAGTCGGTCATCATCGGCGTCGCCGGAGCAGGGCAGGAGATTGCCACGCGCCCCTTCCAGTTGGTCACCGGCCGCACCTGGATGGGCACCGCGTTCGGCGGCGCGCGCGGCCGGACCGACGTGCCGAAGATCGTGGACTGGTACATGGAGCGCCGGATCAACATCGACGACCTGATCACCCACGTGCTGCCGTTCGAGCAGATCAACGAAGGCTTCGACCTGATGCGCCGCGGCGAGTCGATCCGGTCGGTGGTGGTTTACTGACGGAACGGCGTTAACCAAATGTCAACCTGGCCGTGCTGGACTGATTCGTCCCCGCACGGTTAGGCTTGGCATCATGAACGCGGTTCCGTTCGACACGCTCAAATTCGCCCGCAAGCTGGCAGCCTCCGGCATGGCCGCCAACGTCGCCGCCGGCACGGCCGAGGCGCTGGCGGAAGCCATGAGCGGCGCGGAACCGGCCACCCGATCCGACGTGAACGATCTGGGTGTTGTTCTCAGATCCGAGATGGCCACCATGCGGTCCGAGCTTGGGTCCGAGATCGCGGCTGTCCGGTCCGAGCTTGGGTCCGAGATCGCGGCTGTCCGGTCCGAGCTTGGGTCCGAGATCGCGGCTGTCCGGTCCGAGCTTGGGTCCGAGATCGCGGCTGTCCGGTCCGAGCTCAAGTCTGATATTGCTGCCTTGCGATCCGAACTCAAGGCCGACAGCGCCGCCATCCAAACCGGACTGAGTTCCGACATCACTGCCGTTCGAACCGAGGTTACCGCCCTGCGGACCGAGTTGAAGTCGGACATGGCACTGCTCCGGCGGGACCTGACCATCAAGCTCGGCAGCATGATGATCATCGGCTGCGGCATCCTGCTCGGAGCGATGCGCTTCTTCGTGCTTCACCCCTGACAAGGGTGGGGACTGGCGAAGCCGGTCCGCAGCGCCATCTATTCAGCCAGTGTCCCGCCAATCGGTTGCGCCAACCGCCCCGGACGGTGCACACAGGGACATAAGCCAACCTGCCAGCATGAAGAGAACCGATCATTATGGATGAGCCGATCCAAGTCACTCGTTTGCCGTCTGGCCTGACGGTCGTCACCGAACGCATGGATCGGGTCGAGACCGTGTCCATCGGCGCCTACGTCGCCACCGGCTCGCGCAACGAGACGACCGAGGAGAACGGCGTTTCCCACTTCCTGGAGCACATGGCCTTCAAGGGCACCGCCTCGCGCAGCGCCGCCGCCATCGCCGAGGAGGTGGAGGCCGTCGGCGGCCACATCAACGCCTACACCGCACGCGAGCAGACCGCCTATTACGTCAAGCTGCTGAAGGAGGACACCGCCCTCGGCTGCGACATCATCGGCGACATCCTGACCCACTCCAGCTTCGAGCCGGAGGAACTGGAACGCGAACGCAGCGTCATCCTGCAGGAGATCGGCCAGGCGAACGACACGCCGGATGATATCATCTTCGACTATTTCCAGGCGACGGCGTATCCCAACCAGTCGCTCGGCCGGGCGGTGCTGGGATCGGCCGAGGTGATCCGCGGCATGGGACGGTCAGTGCTGACCGGCTACATGGGCCGCAACTACAGCCACGGCAACATCGTGGTCGCCGCGACCGGCAAGCTGGAACATGGGGCGATCCTCGATCTGGTTCAGAAGCATTTCGGCGACCTGCCGTCCGGCGCGGCAACGCCGTTCGAGGCCGCGACCTATACCGGGGGTGAGTTCCGCGAGGACCGCGACCTCGACCAGGTGCACCTGCTGCTGGGCTTCCCGTCCGTCGGGTATGGCGACCCGGACTATTACACCACCCTGCTGCTGTCCACGCTGCTGGGCGGCGGCATGTCGTCGCGGCTGTTCCAGGAGATCCGCGAGAAGCGGGGTCTGGTGTATTCGATCTACTCGTTCACCGCGCCGTTCAAGGACGGCGGCCTGTTCGGCATCTATGCCGGCACCGGCGAGAGCGAGGCGGCGGAGCTGACGCCGGTGGTTCTGGAGGAACTGGCCAAGGTGCAGGACGGCGTCAGCGAGGCGGAACTGGCCCGCGCCCGCGCGCAGGTGAAGGCGAGCCTGCTGATGTCGCAGGAGAGCACCGGCAGCCGGTGCGAGCAGCTGGCGCGGCAGATCCAGACCTTCGGCCGGGTGGTCTCGACCGCGGAGGTGCTGGGGAAGATCAACGCGGTGACCGAGGCGGACATCCGGCGCATGGCGGCGCGGCACTTCCGGGCGGCGCCGACACTGGCGACGGTGGGACCGTCGGAGAACGTGCCGGGGCTGGAGACTATCGTGGAGCGGCTGGCAGCGTAGCGCTGGGGGTGGCTGGGGAAACCGGTTGGCGGCTGCCGGACGGTTTCGCTCGCAGGTTCATTTAACACAGAGCTGGCCAGCCGGCGCGCCGGCACTGCGATAGCTGAAAATGGGCGAGAGGCCGTTACCTCTCCGACATGGCCAGGCGTGCCAGGATAAGCGGACTGGTAGAGCAAGCTCGTCTCCGCATGGAGTTGTTCCACCTCATACCAACGAACCAGACCGATGACCCATTTTTGGGTTGTGCCACCGCCGCTCGATGCTGCCGGCCGGGACGCGTGCCCGCACAGAGCCGCCGGAACCGCGGAAAGAATATCTGCGTTCATCTGCGGTTCCCATTATTCCGTAGGATGAACAGCCACGCTGCATCCCGGCCTGAGCGCCGACGACCGTTCCGTGGCTTGCCGAGAGTGCCGGGTTGGGAACCGCAGATGAACGCAGATGACGGCCTGCGAACACGCGGCTGTCGTGCCACGCCACACGCGTCACCGGACAGACATCGATTGCGAACGCGGCCCCTGGCGCGATCAGGGCGGGCGCATTTGTCCTCAGCGAACGGTCATCGGACCAGACCCCCGGAAGCAGCTGCTGGCCGAGCACGCCGAAGCTGATCTGACGGCAAGGCCCTGTGACCCTCCGCCTATCTCTGTATCGTAATATTCCGATGTCGGTATAGACGTGGCGGCTCCCCCAGGGCACCGGCGCCTCAGCACGCCAGTTCCCGCATGACCGCGTACAGATCCGACTTGCCCTCGAACCCAATCCCCGGCAGCTCCGGCAGCGTCACGATACTATCCCGCACGACCGTCCCATCCGGGAACCCGCCATACGGCTGGAACACATCCGGATAGCTCTCATTGCCGCCCAGTCCCAGCCCGGCGGCGATGTTCAGCGACATCTGGTGCCCGCCATGCGGGATGCAGCGCTTCCATGACCATCCATGGTTTTTCAGCATCGCCAGCGTCCGCTGGTATTCGCACAGCCCATACGACAAAGCGCAATCGAACTGCAGCCAGTCACGGTCCGGCCGCATCCCGCCGTAGCGGATCAGGTTGCGCGCGTCCTGGTGACTGAACAGGTTTTCCCCTGTCGCCATCGAGCCGGGATAGAAGTCCGCAAGTGCCGCCTGAAGCTGGTAATCCAGCGGATCGCCGGCCTCCTCGTACCAGAACAGGTCGTAGTCCCGCAGCATCTTCGCGTACGCAATCGCCGTCTCCAGGTCGAAGCGGCCATTCGCATCCACCGCCAGCCTGGCGTGCGGCCCGATTTCCTTCAGCACCGCCTCGATCCGGCGGCGGTCGTCGGCGATCGACTCGCCGCCGATTTTCATCTTGACGACGGAATACCCGCGCTCCAGGTAGCTGCGCATCTCGGCGCACAGCGCGGCATCGTCCTTGCCGGGATAATAATAGCCGCCGGCGGCATAGACGAAGACCCTGGGGTCCGCGACGACGCCGCGCCGTTCGGCCAGCAGGCGGAACAGCGGCTTGCCGGCAATCTTCGCCACCGCGTCCCACACCGCCATGTCAATGGTGCCGACCGCCACTGAGCGGTCGCCATGCCCGCCCGGCTTCTCGTTGCGCATCATCGCCGCCCAGACCTTGTCCGGGTCCAAATTGTCGCCGGTTTCGTCCAGCAGCGACCCCGGCTCAGCCTGAAGGATGCGATCGGCGAACCGCTCGCGGATCAGCCCGCCCTGGCCGTAGCGACCGTTGGAGTTGAAGCCATACCCGACGACCGGGCGGCCATCGCGCTGCACATTGGTGACGACGGCCACCAGGCTCGACGTCATCTTGCTGAAGTCGATGTAGGCGTTCCGTATCGCTGAGCCGATGGGCTTGGTGACCTCACGGACGTCGACGATACGGACCGGCATCGGCAAAAGGCTCCTTGGTTCAGGCCCAGGGGCGGACGATCACCATGATGACGATGATGACCATCAGGACCGTGGGGAATTCATTGGCAATCCGATAGAACTTGCCGCGCCGCGTGTTGGCGTCACGCGCGAAGTCCTTCCGCCAGCGGCCCAGCGCCATATGGAACGCGGTCATCAGGATGACGCAGAAGATCTTCACATGCCACCAGCCGCTGGCCCAGTCGATGATCCCCGGGGTCAGCACGAGGATGATCCCGAACAGCCAGGTCGAAATCATCGCCGGGTTCATGATCGCCTTGAACAGCCGGTATTCCATCAGCTTGAACCGCTCGCTCTCGGCGCTGCCGATCTGCAGGTCGCAGTGGTAGACGAACAGCCTCGGCAGGTAGAACAGGCCCGCCATCCAGGCGATCAGCGAGATCACATGGAAGGCCTTGGTCCAGGGATAGAGGTAAGCAAACGCATCAATCGTCATTGGGTGCCATGCAGGTAGGAACGGATCAGGTCAGGTAGCGCAAACATTGACGTGAAGGGAAGGGCTCCCGCCGCGCTGAGCTGCGCGCCGTTGCCGTTGGGGCTGTAGCCCAGGCATGGCATGCCGGCCGCCACCGCGCCCCGCACCCCGGCCAGCGAGTCCTCCACCACCAGGCAGGCGGCCGGCGCCACGCCCTCGGCTGTCGCGGCCTCCAGGAACAGGTCCGGCGCCGGCTTGCCCCGCTTGCCCAGGCGCAGCAGATCATAGGCGCTGTGGATGCGCCCCTTCAGCAAGTCGGCCAGGCCGGTGCGGGTGAACTTCGCTGCCATCTCGCCGCGCGAGGAATTCGACGCGACCCGATACGGCACGCCCATGTCCCGGGTCGCCTCCAGCGCTTCACGCGCGCCGGCGACCGGCTCGACTTCCTCGGCCATGACGGCGGTGACCCGCTGGATCACGCCGCTCACCCAGTCGGGGCCCAGCGAGCGGCCGAGCTGCTTCTCCGCCGCCCGCTGGATGTCGGGGAAGGTCAGGCCGAGGAACAGCCGGTGGCACTCCTCGGGCGACAGCGGCCACCCGGCGGCATGCAGGTCGCGGGAGACAACCCGGTCGCACAGCGCTTCGCTGTCGATCAGGACGCCATCGCAATCGAAGATGACGAGGCGGAGGGGGAGGTTCATTGTCATAGCGGGCGGGTTTAGCCCCATACGTGACAGTATGCCATACGGACCCGGCGGTTTTTTTCGCACATGCAGCACGACGGCCGGTTCAGCGATGGCTACAGCAGACCGCAGGTTGGTTGACCCACATTTGCCGACCAAACGCCAACTTAGCGTAACGAACGGTCCGAAAACCGGAGAAATCCGCCATTCATCCCGCCGGAATTTTTTGTAGTGCCATAATTTCACGGAACCCTCTTGACGACTCGGC
>NZ_NHRY01000119.1 GCF_002937115.1 Rhodopila globiformis
CTGAACCGGCCACTTTAGTGGCCAACTGAACCCGGGACCGCGTTAGCGGTCCCGCTTGCCGCTTTGAGCGGCTCACACTCAACGGGCCGCGTCAGCGACCCGCCCGGCCGCTTTGAGCGGCCAACACTATAAAGCCCCCGGCTCTGCCGGGGGATATTTACTAAGAGACAACTCAGAGGCGTGAGCAGGCAGGGTATTGCCTCTGGTGCCGGCGAGATACTGAGCCAGTGCGGATGAAATGCGCCGCGGTTTTCGTGCTTTGATATGCTTCACGTTTCTGTTGATATCATAGAAGCTCACACCATACGTCTTCAGCACACAAAATCGATTGTGTGTATCAACGAAACTTGGAGCCGGTGTTGGGAGCCAGCCCCTGATCGAAGCTTCGTATGCCAGCAACCAGTTGCTCGATATCAAACCAGCACCAGTCAGGCTTTGCTCCCATAGTGAAGTATCGATTCTCCCGTTAATGAGCGAACGCGAACGTAGATCTAGCGTAAGTAGTGCGCATACTGAACTTTCAAGCTCGGTAACTGGCGCTACATCAGAGGGGTTGAGACTAATCTTGAGCGCTTTGGCGAGAAACAACATCCACGCGATTTCGGCATGTCTGCTTGCTGGTGCACAATGCCTGATGAAGTCCTTTATAAGTTTGCCGATGCGGTCTACATTAAGTGCATAGCCCTCTGCTTTGTAACTGGCGAAGATTTGGACAACCGCCGGGATCGTCGTTGGGTTTGCTCGAACGGCCTTCAACAAGTAGGTCTCATAGCGATGCCAATTGTCCAAAAGCACCTTGATTGCCATTGTCCTTTTAATTGCGAAATCTAGAACGTTCTGAAACGGGTAATTTTTAGCGAAATCAAAAGCAAGTGCAAAAAAATGCTCGATATCTCGTCCCTGGCCGCTGGCAGTTGCGGCAAAGGTCTGTTGCCGGAGCGTTGTTGGCCAAACAGCGTCCACTGTGCTTCCGGCGCGCCAAAAAGTGGTCTTGTCTGGATGTATTTCAAGTTGATACATTCTGCACGCGGCGGCGATGGTCGCGATTGCGTCCTCTGCCTGGCCAGCGGTTTCAAAGCCTATATACCAATCATCGACGTTGCGTAGCGCGCCGGTCGATGAGATCTCGAGTTTATCTCGTAACTCTACATCAACAGAAATGGCCACAAGTTCTGAGATAATTCGAGAACTGTCAGGTCCAACCGGGATCCCAATGGTTTGATTATCGTTCCCTTTTCGCACTGCTTTATCGAGTCTTGCACCAAGTGAAGCATCGTAGATTTGCTTGTTCAGGTGCTGCTTACACCACGCCTTGGAGTGGAGAGCCCAGGGAATAGCATGTGTATAGAGAGTGCCGTAGAAGCGTGAGATATCTGCAACAAGAATATGGTCGTACGACGCCGATATCTCCGCTTGGCGGAGAGCAATAAGTCTAAAGTCAGGAGCCTCTACTGCCCGCTGTTGACCAGTCACGATTTCCAACGGGGTCGGACCAAAGTTGCAGGACTTCAAATGCCTGCGGATTTCCACCCAATTGTCAGCGATCAGCTTCGCAACATGGTATTCGGCTATTGGATTGACAATAGAAAGATCGCGCCGGACGCCTTTGGCACGAGGAATGGAAAAAGTCTCGGGTATCGTTTTTGGGTAATCACCAGGTATGGCAGACCAAGCTATCCCGATGGCCTTGCGAAACTTGGCGAAGCTACTAGTCGTGAACGGGGGAGGCAGCTCGTCAGGAAAATAGCCAGCGCCTAGAAGCGCCGAAAGCCGTTGGTCCTTTGTCATCGGAAGCCATACCACAATCAAGGAGATATTTATATCGAATTAAGGTCGATTGTGCAATATCATTCGACTTACCGTTTGGCGACTCTACGGCAGTGGAGGCGCGCCGCATCAACGCGCTCAAGGCGAATTGATCCCACAAGACCCAAACGAAAGACCAATCATTTTGTGCATGGGCGCATTTGCACCTAAGCCCGCCATAATATCAGCTTCAGCGAAGCCACACGATCAGGACATAACCGCTGTGATCTGATATTCTCAAGCGACGACCCCGATTGAGCAGCACAATATTGGTTTATAGTTTCATTCCTGTCGCAAGTCAGTCTGGCGACTAAAAAGCTCGGTGGCCCTATCGAGCAGGTTGTCCCGTGCCGGCTGCTTGAGAGCCCGCCAGAGGCGGATCAGACCGACCTCAGCGGGCCGGAGAGGGAGCACATCAGACGGCTCTCTGAACTCTGTCAGATCACTTGGCGTCGCGCCGGCTTCGATCAGTAGTTCGGGCATGTTGCAACCGAGAGCGTTGGCCAATTTCTTAAGCTGCTCGGTCCTCGGGTTCAGTGACCGGCCCTTGAACAGATCCCTGACATAAGTCTCGTTGAGGCCAGCCTTCAGGGCAAGCGCCGTCTGGCCCATACCGGCGCGGACCATGCGCCGGAAGACCTCACGCTCCACTGGCGCTGCATTTGGCAATAGCTGTGCCCGCTTCGTCATCGCCTTTTGCTCCATCAATTTTTGTGGCAAAGCAATAGGAGCATGTCCAATCGTTTCTTGGCAACGTGGGACGTATCCCAAATTAAGGCTGGGGAAGTGGCTTGTCGCTCCCGTGTGGTGGCCTTGGCCGCCGTCGGACGATCAGCTGCGCGGCCCCGGGGTCCGGTGCGACCGCGCCGACCTCGGCGGCCGCGTGATCCACAGCGCCACCCAGCCAATGCCCGACAGCACCAGCATGGCAGCCGGTGCGACAAGAAGCCAATACGTTGATGCCGACATCAGCAGAACCTCCCAAACCACACCTGCGCCAGCGCGATGCGATCAAAGCCGAGCATGGACCCGTGCGCCGCTATGGGAGAAGTCGCCGGACTGCGCCATCGACCAGAGGCACCACAATCCGAGCCAAGCGATCCATGACGCGTTCGCGGTTGAAGTGGAGCCCGTCAGCGGCCAGCGCTGCCACTCTCTTGCATTCCCCTATTCATCAAACAGATCCGCATGACTCCCAGTCCGGGCAAGCTGCAGTTCGTCACCCTCCACGCGGTAGAGCAGCAGCCAATCCGGCTCGATATGCAGATCGCGAAACCCCTTCCAGGCGCCTTTCAGCGGATGATCACCGTAGGCAGCCGGAAGTGACCGGGCCTCGATCAGCAGCGACAGCACTGTTCGCAGCTTGCCCATATCCTTGCCGCGCCGCTCGGCCCGCTTCACATCCTTCCTGAACCGGGTCGAGACGACAGGCGTCAGCACCTACAGCCCCAGATCCTTGAACAGAGCGGCGCTGTCGGCGAACCGTTTGCCGTTTCCCTGTTCCAGTTCCGTCATCGCTTCAACGCTTCCGGCGTTCGGCACTTTCACCTCGAACGGCAGGCGCTTCTCGTCGGCGATCCGCAGCATCAGCAGGCGGATGGCATCTGAAATCGACAATCCCATGGCGGCAAGCGCTGCGGCGGCCCGTTCCTTGGTGGCCTGGTCAATGCGGGCGCGGACGATGGTATCGGCGGTCATGAATGGCCTCTCGGATAAAATGTAGCTTCAATGTAGCTACAAACAGACGTCCCATCAACCGGCAAGTTCGTCATCGGCCGGCAAATCCGCTTCAAACCGCCTCTCCCGCACATCACCCGCCCGCCCAAGGCCACTGGGAAACATGTCCCCCGAGCCAGCCGGTCACATCCATCGCCTCGCCGATCGGCAGACCGGACCAGGCAACCGCCCGGGGTCCAAACCGGTCCCCGGCGCCACCGCCCCGCCTACGCCCCCACCTCCACCACGATCTTCCCGGTCGCCTGCCGATCCATCACCGCCCGGATGGCCCGGGCGGCGTCGCGCAACGGATACACCGCGGACACCGCCGGCCTGATCGCCCCAGCCTCATACAACGCCGCCAGCCGCGCCACGTGCCGGTCCCGCGCCTCTCCCCCACGGTCGAAGAACGCGCCCCAGAACACGCCGACCACCGAGCACCCCTTCAGCAGGATCAGGTTCAGCGCGATCCTTGGGATCTCCCCGGCGGCAAACCCCACGACCAGATACCGCCCCTGCCACGCGATGGACCGCAGCGCCGGCTCGGCATACGCCCCGCCGACCGGGTCGAAGATCACGTCCACCCCCCGGCCGCCGGTCAGCGCCTTCAGGTGCTCCCGCCACTCCGCCTTCGTGTAGTCGATGCACGCGTCCGCCCCCAGCCCGCGGCAGAACGCCGCCTTCTCCGGCGTCGAGGCGGCGGCGATCACCCGCGCGCCCAGCGCCTTGCCGATCTGGATCGCCGCGGACCCGACGCCGCCGGCGGCGCCGAGGACCAGCAGCGTCTCGCCGGCCTGCAGCGCGGCGCGGTCCTCCAGCGCATAAAGGGCGGTCCCATAGGTCATGACGCACGCCGTCGCCTCGGCGAAGCGCATCACCGCCGGCTTGGCCACCAGCCGCCCGGCGTCGATGGCCATTTCCTCCGCCAGTCCGCCCCAGTAGGTGAACGCCATCACCTCATCGCCGACGGCCCAGCCCCGCACGTCCGGGCCCAGGCGCACCACCGTGCCGGCGACCTCGCCGCCGGGGGCGAACGGACGCTCGGGCTTGAACTGGTACTTGTCCTGGATGATCAGCCCGTCGGGATAACCGATGCCGCAGGCCTTGACGGCGACGACCACCTGCCCGGCCGCCGGCTCGGGCGGCGGGACGTCCGCCAGGATAAGTGCCTCCGGCGGACCGACTTCCCGGCACTGCAGCGCTTTCATGGCGTCACTCCTTCTTCACGCACAGGCAACGGCACCCGTTCTAAAGCCGGAACGGCCGCGCGACGGATGCGCGCCGCTGCCCGGACCGGGCGAGCCGTAGCCAACCACGAACCAGTGCGCCACCGTCAAGGGGGTGAAGTGACGCCCAAACCCGGCATGATGGCCCGTGCCTCCCCCATGGGCGCCAACTTCAGAGAGACAGGGCCGGGTCCATTGCCCCTCCGTCATGGCCGGGCGTGTCCCTACGGGATGCACACATCTCGGAAACGGTCCGCCGCGGCGTTTCCCTTTCGTCATGGCCCGGCTTGTCCGGGCCACCTATTCCAGCACTTGTGCCGCGACAGGTGGCCCGGACAAGCCGGGCCATGACGATGGTGGAACGTTCTTGGCGCCCAGGCAAGCACTTGATTTTACGGTCATTTCCGACTCGTTTCCGGGATGTGTGCATTGCGTAGGGCGTGTCCCCATGCATATCAGGACAAGGCGGTGCCTGGAGAACGGCCTTTCCTTGATCGTCATGGCCCGGCTTGTCCGGGCCACCTGTTCCAGTACCTGTGCCGCGACAGGTGGCCCGGACAAGCCGGGCCATGACGGGGTGGGAACGGCGGTGCCCTGTTCCCGGCGCCCCGTTCCGGGTTATGTCAGCGCCTTTGCCTCCCCGGCCGGCACGGCGGCGGCAGCCCCGGCCCCTTCACCGGAACGCCTCGAACACTTCCTCCAGCGCCTTCATCTGGTTCCCCGCCACCGAGGACGGCACGATGATCAAATCCCGCACCCCCGCGGCGTGCCAGGCCTCGACACCCTCCCGCACCTTGGCCGCCGGGCCGAACAGCGTGTTGTCCGCCAGCCAGCGGTCGGTCAGGAACTGCGGCACGGCGTCGCGGCGGTCGGTGGCGACCGCCGTCTCGATCGCGGTCATTTCTTCCTCGTAGCCGGCTTCCTTCCAGTAATTGCGGTAGTTCGGCAGGAACGCATAGCCCAGCAGCGTCCGCCGGTTCACCGCCTTCGCCGCCTCGATGTCGTCGCTGATGCAGGTCGGGATCATGTTGCCGATAAAGAACGACGGGTCCGTCCGCTTCGCCGCCGGCAGCGCCGCCAGCGACGCCGCCATGTGCGACAGGCAGGCATTGGCGAACACCACGCCCTCGGCCAGTTCCCCCGCCAGCGCCACCATCTTCCGCCGCAGCGCCGCGACGATGACCGGCGGCAGCGGCCCCAGCCCCTCCTGGATGCGGTATTTCTCGATGAAGGCGCGGACGTCGCCCAGCGGCTTGCCGGGAGTCACGCCCATGCGCACATGCGACGGCGCGTGCGCCACGCCGATGCCCAGGCGGAACCGTCCGCCCGAGACCTCGTGCATCGCCGCCGCGCTCTGCGCGAAATCCAGCAGCGTGCGCTGATAGATCGGCGCGATGGCGGTGCCGAACGGGATGCGCGTGGTGTTCCAGGCCAGCGCCTCGCACAGCGACATGTTGCCGAACAGGCTGGGCGCGTAGATGCCGGCGAAGCCGCGCCGCTCGATCTCCTGCGCGATCTCGATGGTGCGGCGGCGGCGCCCGGGAACGGCGACAAGGGCAATGGCCGGCAGAGCCTGCGGCATGCGGACGGTCTCCTGTTGTTTGCCGGCAGCCTACGCGCCCGGGCCACCGGCGGCAACGTGACCGCCGCCTGTTCTAACGTAACCGGGAGTTCCCCCGGCTCTGCCGGGGAGGCAGCAGCAGTTTGACATTTGCGGGGGTAGGCCCCGGTTCGCCCATCAATGAAACTCTGGAGCGTGAGCCGCCAAAGCACACGCTGATGGAGTTCCATCAATGGACGAATTCGAGAGCCTAAATCACACCAAATGGGA
>NZ_NHRY01000120.1 GCF_002937115.1 Rhodopila globiformis
CCAATCGCCGCTCGCCGCGGACCTACGACCGCGACCTCTACAAGGCGCGCCATCTGATCGAAAATTTCTTCGCCAGGCTCAAGCAGTTCCGTGCCATCGCAACCCGCTATGACAAGACTGCCCGCAACTTCCTCGCCGCGGTCCACCTCGCCGCCGCCGTCGTTTGGCTTAATTGACGACACGCCCTAATTTCTCGGGACTGCTCGCGCCGTTTCAGCCCGTCCCGGCAACCTTACAGCATTGCGGCAGGTGCTCAACTATCATCGCTCCATCGACAGCTTATGGAGACGACGATGCGCAAGCCACGGGACTTCGACGCGGAACTGAAAGCGCTCGACGACAAGGCGCGCGAGCTCAAAGCCCGCAAGGTACAGCAGCTTGGCGAACTGGTGATCGCCACCGGCGCCGATGCGCTTACCGCCGAGGAACTCGCCGGCGCGCTGATCGTGCTGGCCGAAACCAAGGATGCCGGAAAGAGGGAGGCATGGGCGAAGCGCGGAGCTGCGTTCTTTCAGGGGCGGACACGGCGAACTGCACCGGCGCCTGACCGCGACACGGGCGGCGCTCCGGCGCAACCGGGCGGCGCGCAACCGGCATCAGGCGGCGCGGGCGCGGCATGACATGCGCACCTGGCAGGTCGAGCGCCGCGAGCGCACGCGGCATCTGATCGAACTCGGTGGCCTTGTCGTCAAGGCCGGGATCGTGAACCTGACCGATGATGATCGTCCAATGATCTACGGCGCGTTGCTTTGGATGGCCGACAAGCTCCAAAGCGATCAGGGCGAGCACGCACGAAGCCTGTGGGTCGCAAAGGGGAAGCAGGCGTTCGCGGATGACTGAGCATCAGTATCCCCAAATGACGCGCCCCCTTCGACGTGCGTCGTGGTCATGGAAAGAGAACGCGCTCTAAGGCATCGGCCAGCTCGCGCCGTTTGATGGAGGCGTTTACCCACTTGAAAGCCGTTGCCGGCTGAAGAGTTGGCTGAGCCGGGCCGAGGCCGCATTCTGGCCAAGCTTGATTGCTCAACGCTCGCAGACATCGCGCTATCGCCCCGCCGTCGCCCTGATCGGCCAATCTGACAGATGGATCGTCGGTCCTATACCGCAGTGGCCGACTGTCCCTTGATCGCAGCGCAAAGCCAGCTCTCGAGCGCATCAACCTCGGGCGGCAACTTGATCGCCTCCCCACCGGAAAATGCGTGGAAGGCATCCTGATTTAGCCCGTTCAGGCCGACGAGCACGGGCAGGCCACGGCTAAGCGCTTCCGCGATCGTACCTCGGAAGCCGCGACCTTCGGCCTCGTGCTTTCCAAACTTGTTCACGATGAGCGCGTGGACGCCACCGCGCAGCCGCGACTCGGTCAGCCCGACGGCGGTTTCCAACGCCGCGGGATCGAGGCGGCAGCCACGTGCCGCGGGCCCAAGATCCTGCGATATGCGGATCACTGGCCCGGCGGGCAGCACTTTCACATCCATGTCGCAGGGGCCGCTGCCAGCTTGCTCAGTGTTGATCTGGACGGTGCCGGCGAGGCGCAGGCCGCGCGCGGTGAGCCGTGCGGCGAGGCGAGCGAGAACAAGGTCTGTATCTCCGCGGCGGGGCGACCTCGTGTAGGCGATCTGCATGGCGCAACCTTTCAGAGGCGGAAGGGAAGAAACTCGATCCATCCGCCGGGCGGTATCGTCTCGGTCTCGGCTGGCAGAAGCGCAAAGCCATCGAAGCCCACGATATCGGAGACGCGATGCGAATGGGTTGCGGACGGGAAGCTGATCACCTCGCGCCCGCCGCCATCAACGCCAATAAGCCGCGCCGGCCGGAATTCGCAGCGCCCGGGCTGATGGGAAAGCGGCCTCTCGGCCACCACATAACGGCGCAGGGGCCGCGTCGCAGACGCGCCCGAAAGACGGTCGAGCACACGACCGCCGAATAGCACCCAACTGGTCAGCACCGCGAGCGGATTGCCCGGAAGTCCAAGCCAGAGCGCGCCCCCGAGCGTGCCCAGGGCTGCCGGCTTGCCCGGTTTCATTGCGACCCCGGCAAAGTGAAGCTGTCCGCCAAGACGGGTCATGGCCGGGCGCAAAAAATCCGCCGCGCCGACCGAGATCCCGCCGGTGGTGACCACGAGATCGACCTCGCGCGACAAACCGCTCAGCGTGTCGGCAGTCTCGTCAAGCCTGTCCCTGATTCGTTTTGAGGTGACGAGTTCCACCTCTGGGCGGTCGAGCAGCGCCGCCAGCATCGGGCCATTCACGTCATGGATCGCCGTGGGCGAAAGCGGGTCACCGGCCGCGCGCAACTCGTCCCCGGTGATCAGCAGCGCAACGCGGATGCGCCGCCGTAGGGCAAGCTCTTTCCGTCCCGCCGCCGCGGCGGCGGCGATCTCGGCCGGCCCAAGGCGATCCCCCGCCGCCAGGACCTGCGTTCCGGCCGCCATGTCGGACCCTGCGCGGCGAATATTTTCTCCCGGGTTTGGGCGGCGTTTCAGTAGAATGCATTCTCCTTGGCGGTGGACATCCTCCTGCGTGATCACCGCCGATGCTCCCGGCGGGACCGGCGCGCCGGTAAAAATCTGCGCGGCGCTGCCTGCAGGGAGCGCACGACCCGCTTTTCCGGCTGCGATGCATCCGTCAATGCGCAGCCGCCATAGCACCGGGCCGGCAAGTGCCGCCGAATCGAGCGCATAGCCGTCCATGGCCGCGTTGTCGAAAGGCGGCACCGGGCTTTCGGTGATAACTGCTGTTGCCAGAACCCTGCCCTGCACTTGGCCAAGGGGCAGAACCTCGGCCCCGGATACGGGCGCAACCACGCAATCGAGCAGAGCCAGCGCGTCATCCACGCTCACCAGACCGCTGGCGACATCCGCCGTACCGCAACCGCAGGTGTCGGAGGAAAGCGGATCAATCGGGCTCACGGCGATCCTCGCCGCGGCCTCCCGGAGGCGCGATCAACATGGCGCAGGATCCGGATCCTGTCCTTTCACCGCGATTAGGATGCCCCGCTCGCGTGGGAGGAGAGAGCGGCGGGATGGTGTCTCGTACAGCGGCGAACAAATCGGCGAGCATCGATCCGAGCAGCGCGATATAGGGGCTATCCGAGCAAGACAGCAGATGCGCGAAAGTATCGGCCCACGGCTCGATGTGCTCGCCGAGGAATTCGCCAATCAATGTACGATCGGCGTTGTCGTCATGCGCTGCGTCGAGCAAGGCCGCAAGAAATGCCAACAAGACGCCGACATGGTCGAGCGGACGGTTGGCGCCAGCGAGAATTGGATCGGAAGGAAGCTCGGAAGGCTCAAAGCCCGCCGCATCGTACCAAGAGGCAAGTGCATCACCGCCGTCGTAGCGAGGCGTGCCGAAATGCCAGTAAGCTTGGGTCTGCCGGGCCTGTCGGAGCACATGCGCAACCGGCGGCACAAAACACCCAGACTGGACGATGCACAGGTGGTCGTAGAAGTCCTGCCGCGACTGCGCCAAATCCAACGCGCCGCCGGCTGCGCGTTCCATAGCCGAAAGCGTCGCCGCGTCCGGCGCGTTGAGCAGCAGGCGCGAGGCCGTTTCAGCCAACCGCGCCAACTCTAGATCGCGGAGAGTGGGGTCAAGCATGCGCCGTCTCCTTCTCCAGCCGTGCCTTGGTATTGTAGAACACCACGCTGCCGCCGGCTAAATCCATGAGAGGCATTTGCCAGATATCGGGATCGCGGCGCATAATGGGGTTGAGGTGGATGCCGGTGCGGCGCACCGCGTCGCCCATAACGCGCTTGCCATCGACGCTGTAGTTGGTTGCGCCGTAACCCCAGTGCCCGTAGCCGACCTCGAACAGGATGACACCAGGTCGGATGCCCTGCAGCACGACCGCACGCCCCCTGCGCTTGCCCTCAGGCGTCACCACCCAGACCCAATCGCCGTTCGCGATGCCCAGGCGCTGCGCGTCGGCTGCGGCGATCTGCACGCCGTTATTCGGAGTGATCTCGCGCAAGGTGTAGTTCGACGCCAACCGGGAGTGAGACTGAAGCGCGCCCTTCATGGTGATGATGGTTAGCGGCCAGTCCTTAGGGTCATCGAGTGCATCGAGATGTTTGCCCAAGGCCGTCGCGGGTTCTACCCAACGCACGGTTCCGTGGAAGAATTCGCCGTTCATGCTGTTGCGCGTCGTTCCGGTCTTTTCGGCATAGAAGTGCAGCGGCTTGGTATACTGATAGGCCAGTTGATCCCCCTTGCGCGCGCCAGTGTGCGGCTGGAAGCGCCCGCCGCGCACCAGGCAGCCCATCACCTGCGGCCATTCCCCGGGCTTGAGGCTGTCGCCGTAGGTCTTGTGGAAGGCGTCGAGCGCGGTCACCTCGATTTCCTGTGGCGACGCCGCCGGAACCTCGTCGCCGCCCACGCCCTTGGCGGCAACTAGATTGGCCACCGCCTTGAGGTAGAAATCCTCACGGCGATTCAGCGGCCAGTACTTGCCATCGGCATCGGGTATGCCCTTGTCGCCATAGCCCGGCATGCCGATGCGCTTTGCCACATCGATCAGGAATTCTTCCAGGCACACATGACGGCCGTCGGGGGTCGTCGAGGTCAGGTTGACGGCCGGCCAGCGTACGCCCGTGCCCTTGGTCAGCGTGGTTGGGAACGTGTCAACTAAATCCCAGCTCTCCAGGTGGGACACATCGGGCAGGATGTAGTCAGCGAACATGCTGGAATCACCGACAATGATGTCCGACGCAATGATCAGCGGAATGTTCTTGGGATCCTTGATCGCATCGAGGAACTCCGGATTGCCCTGACCCGGCACGCTGTAGAGCGGAGTGGCCTTCTGCCACATCAGGATATCCACGCCGTAGGGGTAGCGCTGCACCGCCGACGGCAGGGTTTCGGTGTACATTGCAAAGCTCAGCGGGAACCAGGGGCGCTTGGCCGGATACGGATTCTTCCCGGCGGCAACCTGAGTCTTGTACTCGCTGGTATCCTCGTAGTGGAACTTTTCGCGATTGATGATCACGCCCTTGGCCAGCCCCTCGGCCTCTGGCACGCTGTCGATGTCGTATGGGCCTTTCTTGACCGAGTATCCGCCGCCGCCGGCGGTCAGGCCACCGGTCCAGTTCATGTTCCCGACGAGCAAGTTGAGCAACAGCACCGCCACGCCGTTGTAGTAGCCATTGGGATGCTTCACCACGCCGCGATACATGGTGCTGGACGCCTGCCGGCCGTAACTTGTGAACTCGCGTGCCAGCTCAATGATTCGTGGCGGCTCGATGCCGCAGATCTGGGCGTATTCATCGATCGTGTGCTCCTCCGCCGCCTCCTTGAGCAGACGAAACGCAGTCTTCACAGCGACGCCGTTAACCTCTCCGGCAAAGTCGATCTGCGCGGTCTTGACACTCGCCGCTTGTGCGGGCTTGCCGCTCGCCGAATCAATCACGACCCGGTCGTCCTCACCGGTGGCGCCGGGCCTGCCAAGGCCCGCGACTTCTGCGGTCAGGAAGCGTCGCGCCTGCGGATGCTTGGGATCGACGACCACCAGATGGGTGGAATCGGTATGTGAAAGTTCTCCGGCGGACTGCGCGGCTGCCAGCGTCGGATAGGATAGATACGGTGCGTTGTACCGCTGGTTCTCGATAATCCAGCGGATCATAGCCATTGCCATCGCGCCGTCAGTGCCCGGCCTTATCGGCAGCCAGCTCGCTCGGTCACCGACGACACCGCCGCGGCTGAGCTTGGGATCGACGACGACATACTTCAGCCCGTCGGGCTTGGCGCGCGCCTCGGCGACGTATTTGCCCTGGGTCTGCATCGGGAAATTGGCGTCGCCCGGCTGCGTGCCCCAGTAGATGATGAACTTGGCCTCACGCACGTCGGGCTGCGTCATGTTGATGCCTGAAAAGACGTGCTGATGCGCGATGTGGTGCGACAGCTCGCATTCATTGACGTGGTCGAACACGTTGACGCTGCCGAAGGTATGCACGAAGCGCTCGACGAACGTCATGCGCGTGCCTACCAGCCGCCCGCCCTGCAGCACGAAGCCGTTGGTGCGCATGCCAAGCTCGGGGGCCTTTGGATCGATCAATTCATTGCGCTTGGCATAGAGGCCGCGAAAGCCAAGGATCTCCATGTCTTTGCTCGCCGGGTCGTTGGTGTCGGCAAAGATCTTGCCGCCCTCGGTAACTTCGGTGACGAGCGTTTCCCAGGAGATCGGTTTCCACTGGCCGCTGCCGCGCTGGCCCACACGCTTCAGCGGAACCAGCACGCGATAGGGGTCGTAGGTGGATTGAATGCCGGTATTGCCGCGGGCGCAGACCGTCCCTGGCAGGGCGGCGGTGTCGATCAGCGGCGTGGTCACGGCGGTGTATTCGCTCAGGGTGTTGGGGTGGTAGGGGTTGCCGATGATGCGCTGGATGCGGCCCGTCTTGCGGTCGATCTTCACCCGCAGCCCGCACTCGCTGTGACATTGAAGATCAACCGTATGGTGCAGGGTCCATTGCGGGTTGGGCACGAGCTGTCCGCTTGCCCTGTCGCGCAGCCACTCGGGCGTGTTGGAGTTCCCATAAATCGGGTGCAGGGCCTTGCGACCGCGTTGGCGGAGTGGGACGAGATCGATCAGTCGCCGGGAGAAGCCGATCGTGCCAGCGCCCAGACCCGCGACAGCGCCCAAGGCGAGAAGTCCGCGACGTGAGATATTCATGATGTCAGACCTTGTTCGTCGCTGCAAAGGGAGCGGATTGCGTGTCACGCGGCATCGCTGCAAGTAACGCCGCCAGGATGCCGAGGAACAACAGCACGCTGACCCCGGTGTACCAGAGCTCCTCGAAATTCAGATGGAAGGTGTAGTAGCCGGCGCCACTGCGGTTGATCGCCTCTCCGCCGAGCACGATACCGATCCGCGTCGCATAGGAACCCCAGGTCGCGGCGAGCAGAGCGATCCACCGCATGCCGAAACTGCGACCGGTCGGCAGTGCAAGCAGCAGCAGCGGGATGAGCAGGCCGATGATGGTCCAGTGCCAAGTGATGTAGGGGGCATAGGGTCCCATGAACAGGTTCGCGGCACGCAGTTCCTCGATCGAGCCGAAGCGGCCGAGCCACCACATCCATCCGTACCAGACCACCAGACAGGTCCCCAGCGCCACGAGCGCGGCGCCGCGAAGGATGTCGCGTTGCGTCCGTGGCCGCACACCCGTCACCAGCCAGGCCAGGGCCGGAATCAGAGTCAACTCAGCGAGTGCGGCTACAGCCATGGCGCTGCCCAGAAACAGCACGGCTTCATGTTCATACTATGTATCATGCCCCAGAGGCTGAGGAAAGTGCGTAAGCAGGTACCTTAATTGGGACGGGTCAATGAGCTTTGTCGCTCCTTCGCAACCAAGATGATCATGCGCGCCGACAGCAGCAAACGTCTGACGATCTTCACTGAGGCCGAGAAGCTCGCCCTCTACGGTCTGCCCGACTTCGATGACTTCCAGCGCGCGGAGTTCTTTGCCTTCAGCGAAGAGGAACTGTCTCTGGCGGATCGGCGCCAAGGAAATTTCGAACGCCTGCACTGCCTGCTGCAGCTGGGCTACTTCAAGGCCAAGCACGCCTTCTTCAGCCTGACCACGGATATGGTGCCGGCAGAGGATATCGGCTTCGTGGCCGAACGCTACTTCCCAGACAGTGTGGTGCAGCTCCGCCCGCTGAGGCCGTCCGAGTTCTATGCACAGCGGGCCGAGATTGCCCGGTTGTTCGGCTTCCGGCTCTGGTCGGCAACTGACCGTCCGGCTCTTGTCGAGGCCGCCATGGAGCTGGCCAGGCGAGACGTGACGCCGAGCTTCATCGGGCTTGAACTGTTGGGGATGCTGAAAGATCGCAAGATCGTGCGGCCCGGCTACACCACGCTGCAGTCCGTGATCGGTGCTGCCCTGACGGTCGAGCGCAAACGCTTGGACCACTTGGTCGAGACCGCGCTCGATGCCCAAACAATCAAGGCGCTGCGGGATCTGCTTGTGCGGGAGGGAACGCTGGCCGATCTGGCCGCGTTGGCCGAACTGAAGAAGGATGCCCGCAACTTCCGCCATAAGATGATGATGGTCGAGCGGCAGAAACGCACCACCCTGGCGCCGCTCTACCGGACCGCCAAATCCCTGCTGCCGACCTTCGGCATCTCGCAGCAGAACATCACGCGCTACGCCGATCTCGCCCTGTTCTACACGATCTACGACCTGCGGCGGATGAAGCCGGCGCAGGCCTATCTATACCTGCTGTGCTACGCATGGCAGCGCTTCCGCCAGCTCAGCGACAATCTCGTCGACGCCTTTGACCATCACCTGTCGCACATCGAGGATGAGACAAAGGCCAAATCGATGGAAGCCTTTGTTCAGGCTCAGGCCAAGCGGCAGCAGGAAGCGCCGCGCGTGGGCCGCGTTCTGCTGCTCTATGTCGACGCAGACGTCGACGACGCCACGCCGTTCGGCATGGTCCGGAAGCAGGCCTTCGCCATCCTGCCGCGAGAGGCGCTGCTCAGCGCTGGCCAGCGGTTGTGCGAGGAGCCTGTCAACCAGATGGAGCTGCGGTGGAACGAAATCGATCGGGCCGCGCCACGGATCAAGAAGAACCTGCGCCCGCTCGTCATGGCTTTGGACGTCTCGGCCGTCTCGCCAGCCAATCCCTGGTGTGCGGCGCTGTCCTGGATGCGCACGGTCTTCGCCTGTGAGCAGCCGCTGAGCCAGCGGCCGATCGCTGAGGTCCCGACCGGCACAATCCCCAAACAGCTGCACCGTCATCTCTACGTGCTCAATGAAGCCGGCACCCCGGTCCGTCTGCGCGGCGACCGCTACGAATTCTGGATCTACCGACAACTCTCCAGGCGTCTGGCGACAGGCGAACTTGCGGTCGACGACAGTCTGCGTCACCGCCGCTTCGGCGACGAACTGGTGTCGCCGGAGCAGACAGCTGCAATCCTGCAGACCCTCACGATCCCTTGGGTGACCAACCCCGCTGAGGCCTCAGGTATCCCCTCATTTTAGCCATAGCATGGCATCGACACAAAAGAATCGGCAGCGCGGCCGGGGATTCTGAAAAGAATCACGGTCCCGGCGCTGATGTAAGGTTCTTGCGTTTTGCGCCGAGCC
>NZ_NHRY01000121.1 GCF_002937115.1 Rhodopila globiformis
ACCCCGGCCCCACCCGGCGATCCGGCTGCGGTGTTCCCGCCCTGGCAGCACGGCGAAAACAACGATGCGATCAATCGCGGCCTGGCGTTCACGGTGCCGGAGATCGACGTGCTGGCCGACATGCACGGCAATCTCACCGACCCGAAGCTCGTGCTGTATGTCGGCGGCAATTATTTCTTCGCCATGGCGCCGCTGGTAAAGGAATTCGAGAGCGAGCATCCGGAATTCCGCGGCCGCCTGTACTGGGAAACGCTGCCGCCGGGGCGGCTGCAGGAGCAGATCCGGAAGGGCGGCACCATCACCAGCGGCAACATGACCTGGACGGTGAAGGCGGATGCCTATCTCGCCGGCCTGCGCAAGGTGCAGGCGATGATCGACACGGGCGAACTGGCAGGCCCGGCGGTTTCCTATGTCACCAACACGCTGGCCATCATGGTGCCGAAGGACAATCCGGCGCACGTCACCGGGCTGGCTGACCTGGGGAAGCCGCAGGTGCGGCTTGCCATGCCCAATCCGGCATACGAAGGCATCGCGCGGCAGATCAAGCAGTCGCTGGAAAAGGCCGGCGGACCGGCGCTGGCGAAGGCGGTCTATACCGACAAGGTGGCGGACGGCACGACGATCCTGACGCAGATCCACCATCGCCAGACTCCGCTGTTCCTGATGCAGGGGATCGTTGACGCGGGTGTGACCTGGCAGTCCGAGGCCATATTCCAGGAACAGGCGGGCCATCCGATCTCCCATATCGTCATCCCCGCGGCGCAGAATGCCACCGCGATCTATGCCGGCGCCGTGGTGAAGGGCGCGCCGCATCCGGATGCGGCCCGGCTGTGGCTCGACTTCATCCGCTCGCCGCAGGCGCTGGCGATCTTCGCGCGCTACGGCTTCAAGCCCTATCACGGGGGCGGCGAACACGGATAGACTGCGGCGCGCGCGACAGCACCGGGAGGAAATTCATGAGGCGTCGTTCATGAAGCGTCTGGCGGTGGCCGTCCTGGCGGCCGGGACCATGGCCGTGGCGCCGGCCCTGGCGGCAAGCGGCATCGACATCGTCACGCACGGCGTGCCCGGCTCGGTGCCGGCCTGTCTGGCCTGCCACGGCCTGGACGGCGCCGGGCGGCCGGGCGGCGGCATTCCGCGCATCGGCGGCCTGGACGCCGCCTACATGCGGCAGCAGTTCGCCAACGCGGTCAGCGGCGCGCGCGGCAACACCGTCATGGTGGCGATCGCCAAGGCGCTGGATCCGGACGCAATGACCGCGGTAACGGACTACTATGCGCGGCAGAACCCGCCGGCCGTCGCCGAGGACGCGCCGGCCGACGCCATTGCCCGCGGCCAGCGGATCGCCGAGCACGGCGTGTGGTCCCGCGGGGTTCCGTCATGCACGCTGTGCCACGGTGCCGCCGGCATGGGCATCGGCACGCATTTCCCGCGCCTGAACGGCCAGGTCGCCAGCTACATCCAGACCCAGCTCAAGGACTGGCAGGCAGGCACGCGGCGGGGCGATCCGATGGGCCTGATGGCCGGCATCGCCAGGAAGCTGACCAAGGCGGACATCGCCGACGTCGCGGCCTATTTCGCGGCGCTGCCCAGGCTGCCGGCCTTGCCGGCCGCGGTGCCGGCCGGGGAAGGACAGGTCGGGGAAGGACAGGCTGGGGAAGGACAGGCCGGGGAAGGACAGGCTGGGTCTGCCAGCGGCGAAGGCTTCGTCCCGCCGCCGGACAACGCCATTCCCCACGGCCCGTTCGGCGACATGGTGCGGCTCGGCCTGCGTATCTTCGATGATCCGCAGCGCTACGCGGCGGACTACACCGGCAATTCGCTGCAATGCCGCAACTGCCACCTGGACGCCGGGCGGCTGGCCAATTCGGCGCCGCTGTGGGCGGCCTATGTGGCGTATCCGGCCTGGCGCGCCAAGAACGGGCATGTGAACAGCTTCGCGGAGCGGCTGCAGGGCTGTTTCCGCTACAGCCTGAACGGCAAGGCGCCGCCCCTGGGCGACCGGACGCTGCTGGCGGTGGAGAGCTATGCGTATTTCCTGGCGACCGGCGCGCCCACCCGCACCGAGATGAAGGGACGCGGCTATCCCACCCCGGACAAGCCCGCCATGCCGATGGACGCCAGGCGCGGCGCCACGGTCTATGCCGCGCGCTGCGCCCTCTGCCATGGCGAGGACGGCCAGGGGCAGAAGACGGCAGCGGGCGCGCCCGGCTTCCCGCCGCTGTGGGGCGCCCAATCGTTCAACTGGGGCGCGGGCATGGCCGACATCCGCAACGCCGCCGGCTTCATCAAGGCCAACATGCCGCTGAGCCAGGGCGGCAGCCTGAGCGGCCAGGAGGCATGGGACCTGGCCATGTTCATCGACACCCGTGAACGGCCGCAGGATCCGCGGTTCGCCGGGTCGGTCGAGGAGACCCGTGCCAAATATCATGAGCACGGCATGTCGATGTACGGCCAAACGATGAATGGCGTGGTGCTGGGCAGCGCGCCGTTGCCGCCCGGACACTGAGCCTGCCCGGCTTCAGAGCCGGCTCGCTGCTTGGGGCCGAGGGTGCCGTTGCCGAGCCTTTCCGGCGTGGGAGGCAGCGGAGCCGTTTCTCTGGAAACGGGCATGGTCTGTGGGCTGGGGGCAGGCCGTTGGCGTGGACAGGGGGTGCCGGCGCTTCCGCTGATTGGGGGTCCGCTGGCGGCGGGCGTGCGGGCGGATGGTGCGGCAATGCAACCACAGAGAATAATTGAGCGCCACAGTGGGCCACAGAGACGAACTTTGGACCTGATGCAGAATAACCGCTCCACTTGCCGCACGGACGCCGCAGCCGTCATGGTGGCTACCCGGGACAAGAGCCCGGGCACAGGCTCCGGGCCGCCATGACGACAGGACAGGCCGTCCGTGCGACCCAAGCGGCCTGCGGTCTGCTGTCGTGACGCGGCTGCCGGAATGTTCGGCTTGCCTGGCTTTCGGGCTGGCTGGAACGGCTGGCGGCATTGATTCCGACAACAATCCGTTCCGCCTGTCGCCGCAGGACGGCCGAACGGGTCAGGGCCCGGCGCAGAGCAAGGTTTCGCCGCGCGCGTCCCGTGTTCCGCGCTCCAGTACGGCCCCGGCCCGCTGGATGGCCTGCACCCGGTTGTGCGCGCCAAGCGCCGAATAGGCCAACGACAGGTGAACCTTCACCGTGCCCACGCCCAGGTTCAGCCGCCGCGCGATCTCCTTGACCGAATGGCCCTGCGCCAGCAGGCGCATCACGTCGACCTGCCGTGGCGACAGGCGCACGGAACCGCCGCCGGCGTCCGGAGACGAGGGCGCGGGCGGTCCCGCCGGACGGCGCCAGGCCGCGGCCGGCCGGGCGGCCCCGTCATGCCGGGCCTGCGCGGCCGGCGATTCGTGCCGCTCCCAGATCTTCAGCCAGACCGGCACCGCCTCGACCGGCATCGGCCGGCCGATCAGGAATCCTTGCAGGTCGCAGGCGCCGAGTTGCCCGAGCAGATCGGCGGTTTCCTGGGTTTCCACGCCCTCGGCCACGCAGCCCATCTCCATGTTGGCGGCAAGGTCGATGACGGATTTCACGATCGCCCTGGCCTCGCGCGAGGTTGCCAGGTCGCCAATGAAAGAGCGGTCGATCTTGATCTCGGAGAACGGCATCTGCTGGAGCAGCTTCAGCGACGAATAGCCGGTTCCGAAATTGTCCAGCGACAGGCAAATTCCTTTCAGTTGCAACCGGCTGAGGATGTCCATGGTCAGCATGGCATCGGTGAACGCCGCGGTCTCGCTGACTTCCAGGCACAGGTGCCCGGGCGGCATGGCTCCGGCCCGCAGGCGCTGCTCCAGCCGATCGGGCAACGCCCGGTCGCGCAGGTTCTGCGCCGAGATGTTCACCGCGATCGGCACGACGACCCCAAGCTCGGCCAGCGCCTGGTACGCATCGACCGCGGCGCCGACCACCCATTCCGCCAGCGCCTCGATCGTCGCCTGGTCGCGTTCGGCGATGGCGAGGAACTGTCCCGGCGGAATCAGGCCGGCCTGCGGATGCTTCCAGCGCACCAGGGCCTCCAGCTTCCTGAAGGTCTTCGTTTTGACTGCAACAATCGGCTGGAAATCGAGGCTCATCTCGCCGTTGCCGATCGCGGTCCGCAGGGTCCCGGCCGAGATGTCCTCGGGCGTGACCTGCAGGCGTGCCAGCAGTTGCTGCAGCGCCGGCCCGTCCAGCGGCTTTTCCAGCACGCCTTCGATCTTCAGGCCCAGGCTCCGGCCCAGCGCGCGCACGGTCGAGAGAACCCGTCCGCCGCGCTCGCCGGTGAGGATCAGCGCGCCGGCATACCGGTCTTCCGCCAGCAGGCGCAGTTGCTCCACGCCGTCGGTGGCGCCGAGTTGCAGGTCCAGCACGATGATCCGGGGGTGGCAATCCTGCAGGGCCTGGCGGAAGGCGTCGGCGTCGGCGACAGCGGTCGCGTCCAGGCCGGCAAGAGCGGCCGTCGCCACCACGCAACGGGCGAGGTCGGGATCGTCGTCGAACACAAGCAGGGACATGGCGCGGGCTATTCCTTGACCATGGCCGGCCGATCGGCGAACCGAACGGCCCCGAGCCGCGCCATCCCCGGGCGCGCGGACCACGGCGGGCGACGCTGCCCGGGATGCTGCCTGTTGCTGCTGGCGGGACGTGGTCCACGGCGGGATGCGACATGCGGTTTCAGCGCTGCCCACTGTTGCATTGCGGTTCGGCCTGCCGAAGATGATGCTGCCTGATAGCCTGGACCGGGGCTTTCCCGAAACTCCGATCTGGCGCAGGCGGGGACCAGAATTGAATCGTAATGTTACTGTAGCTGTCCCCCCTGGCCCAACTTCTACAGTTCGGTTATGCAACTCACTGAAAACATGGGATAAATCGTGATCTAAGGCCGCTTGTGGTGCAAAAGAGCGGATTTCCTGAGAGTCGGCCCACAGCAAGGCATTGATATAACGCGGACTTTTTCTGTCAGCGGCGGTTTTGGCGCCACAAGAGCCTGAAAATCTGGCTTTTCTGTGCAATTTCAACGAGTTGCGAAACCGAACTGTAGAAGTCGGGCCTGGCCGCGCGCGTCCACCACGATGGGTGACAATGGCAGTCGCCGTTGCGCCTCCGTCATAGCCAGCAGGCCGCGGCCTGCCGCGATCAGGCGCGTGACAACGGGCCGGACGGCGACGGGAACCCCGGTATCTTGGCGTCTTGGCGTTGAACAGGAACCGCGCCCGGCGCTGATGGGTGCGCTGCGCCGCTGGCCCGTGCGGTTGGTTCCACCGATAAAGCGCCAAGACGCCAAGATGCCGGGGCACGCGTCACTGTCCGGGGTGGCGGCCATGCGTATCAGGATAGGACGCAGGCGGCCGAGCCGGTGCCGACCACAAATCGAAATCATCCGTCCGGCATCGGGACCGGGCCGCGTTCTGGTATTTGTTGATGATGGAAACTAAACGGCGTGTGGTGCCGGCTTTTCCTGGCGTCCTGCCGGATTTTGATTACAATTCAGTAACCGCCGTGCCATGAAACTTTCCTCCCGGAGCCGGCAGACAGGCGAGCTTTCGACATCACGCGGCCTTGGTTCGTCCAGATGCTGAATTCTGGCCAGCGCGGGCTTGTCCTTGAGCCGTTCGCGACGGGTTGGCTGGGTGTCGCGGGCTCTGTAGGAAGCATTGAAACCAAAAGTCGCCGCCCGAAATACGCAGCGGGACATCAGCTTTCCGTTGTTCGATTGCACTTGATCACCGCGGCGCAGCGCTGGTGCTATAATCGCTGACTTCGCCCAAGCCCTTGAAAAAGCACAAGAATGCTCACGATCGGTCTCGTAAACAACATGCCGCCCGCGGCAATCGAGTCCACCGAGCGACAGTTTCGCGAGGTGTTGAACACCGCCGCGATGGATATGCCGCTCAGGCTGCGCTGGTTCCGGTTGGCCGGGTTGCGCCCGGCTGGTTACGAACCCATGCAGGCGCTCTGGGACAGCCGGTTGGACGGCCTGATCATCACCGGCACGGAACCGAAAGCCGCAACCTTGCCGGAGGAGCCGGTCTGGCCGTTGCTGACGCGCCTGATAGACTGGGCGGCCGAGAACACGGTGTCCACGATCTTCTCCTGCCTGGCGGCCCACGCGGCGGTGCAGTATCTCGACGGTGTCGAGCGTCAGCCACATGCCGAAAAGATTTTCGGCGTGTTCCAGTCGCACAAGCTGACCGAACACCCGCTGCTGCGGGACACGCCCGAAACCTGGCACGTGCCGCACTCCCGCTGGAACGACCTGCCCGAACAGGCGCTGCGTGAACAGGGTTACGACGTGCTGACCAGGTCGAACGACGCCGGGGTTGACCTGTTCACCAAACAGGTGAGCAAGAGCCTGTTTTTCTTTATCCAGACGCATCCTGAATACTTCCCGGTGAGCCTGTTGCGGGAATGGTGGCGGGATGTGCAACGTTTCCGCAACAAGCAGCAGGATCGCCTGCCGTCCGTGCCGCGCAACTATATCGATGAGCAGCGCGCCGCCGCCGCGCTGGTGTTGGAAGACGCGGCGGAGGCACGCGAGTTGCTTGAAACCTCGATCGTGCCGGGCGACTGGCGCCCTGTTGCTGTACAATTGTACAACAACTGGCTGTTGCATCTGCAACAAGGTGCGGCGCTGGCCGGGATGGTGGTGCAATCCGGCAACCACGCTCCCGGCCCCGCCGTCGCCGGATGACGGCATCATGCCGGGACGCCCCCGGGGCGTCCCGGCACGGCTGCGCCCATCGACAAGGCAGGCCCGGCCGCTTCGTGCCGTTGAACGGTTTCATGCGATGATGGAACAGCGATGGCGGAAGCCGCCTCGAACGCCGCCCACGCAGACGACATCCCGGCTCCTCGCCGGGCATGAGCCGCGCCTGCCGTGCCCTCCGCAGCACGCCCGACGCAAATCGGCCGGAGGCTTCCCATCATGATCGGCCGCAGGTGGAACCCCGGGCGTGTTGAAACCGGGCTTGGTTGCAACTCCGCTTTGTTCAACATGAAGTATCGGCAAATGGCCAGGATACAACCAGAAGAAGCGACCAGTTGAGTCTGATCGCCCACTCCCCGGGTTGCCGCCGACGCAACCGCCCATGTCCCGAGGCGTTCGAACCCTTTGCCAGCCTGACGACGCCTTCCCGGAAGCATCGCCGTTCGTGCCGCCATGCGTGCATCCGCTGAATCCACGGTCCAATCCAGCCTGCGGATCAATTCCAGATCCCCCGGAAATCCGGAAGCCAACCGCGTAAATCACCAGCAACGCTCCGGCAGAGGCACAAACGAAGCAACGTCGTTGCAAGCGCAGTCGAATCGGCAAGATGTCGGTTCGATATGACACCGACAAGACAGTTTCGCCGCCGTTACCGAGCTGGCACGACCCGGTGCCGGTAAACCGCCGGGACACTTCGTCACGTTCCTGTTTCGGGCGCATGCACCCGGCCTTCCGGGCCTGTTCGACTGGTTTCCTCTTTCGGAGGCGGCGGATGGTTTGAGCGCCGCCCCCTCGATCGCCCCCGCGCCGCCAGTCTAAGGCCGGCTCAGAAAACCCACCTGCCACGACAGCAACAACCGCACAGGCCAGCGCAATATCCCCCTGATCCTCAGCGGCCCCCAGCGGTACTCAATTCTTCTCTGTGCAAACAAAAATACGCCATCAACCAGGCTGTCAGCGCCGGCGAGGCACCTCCCGGACCGCAGTCAAGCCAGACCAGGAAGCCCCCAAATCAATCATCCAAGACGCCGCCCGACCTCCCCAATGCAGAATTGTGTAGATTAGCAACGATCGGGCGTGTTAAGTGACGGCCATGACCAGAAGCCGACCCTTTCGCGACATCAAATCCGCGCCCACGGACGGACGCACAATCGAGATCATCCACGGCCTGAAACAGGAAGTTGTCCAGGCGTACTGGGCGGTCAAGCAACAAGGCTGGGTTCGTCGCGACGAACCGTCGCGCCGCGTGCTGACATGGGTGACAAGCTGGCGCCCGGTCTAGGCCTCCGCGGTGCTTCCCGGGACCGGACGCCGCGCCTATCGCATTGCCGATGCACCAGTCGTTGCGATCCCACTACAAGCACCGTCGGCCGAGGCAGGATCGAGAGGCTTTGAACGCCCACCCTCCGAGCCTTGATCCCGCCGGCTGATTGCGGTCGCCGCGGTCCCGTCGCCGGGGCGGGGCATGCGAATGTCGTTCCAGCGCCGCCACCGCCCCCAGGCACCGCCCCCAGGCCGATCGGCGGTCCGAGCCTGGCCCTCAGCGCGCCTGCGCCACCCGCCGCCACAGGGCGTGCAGGAACCCGCCGACGCCGCCGGGCATCAGGAACATCACCGCGATCAGGATCAGGCCGTACACCGCCCCCGGCGCCGCCTTCGACACCTTGTCCGCCAGGTTCGGCACGAACTCGACGAACGCCGCGCCAACCAGCGTGCCGCCGATGGAGGACACGCCGCCGACGATCAGGCCGACGAACAGGAAGATCGAGACGAACACCCCGAAGCTGTCCGGCGCCACGAACTGCACCGCGATGGCGCCGAGCGACCCGGCCAGCCCGGTGTACATCGCGCTCAGGGCGAAGGTGCGGGTCTTCACCGTCGCGAGGTTGATGCCCATCGCCTCGGCGGCCATGGCATGGTCGCGGATCGCCATCATCGCCCGGCCCATGCGGGCGCGCACGATGTTCCAGCCCAGAAGGTACAGCACGACCGCGACCACCAGGGTGAACAGGTACAGCCACTGGTCGGGTGACAGGGGAAGGCCGAACGGCGCTTCCGGCTTGTCGATCACCAGGCCCTGCACGCCCCCGGTCCAGTCCTCGAACGCCTTGTACTTCAGAATCTGCGGGATGGCGACGGCCAGGGCGAACGTGGTCAGTGCCAGGTACAGCCCGTTCAGGCGCAGCGCCGGGAACCCCAGCAGGAAGCCGACGCCGGCGCAGACCGCGGCGGACACCGGCAGCGTCGCCCAGTACGGCACGTTCCAGGTCGTCATCAGGATCGCCGTGGTATAGGCGCCGATGGCATAGAACGCGCCGTGGCCCAGCGAGATCTGGCCGTTGAACCCGGTCAGCAGCGCCAGGCCCAGGATGGCGATGCCGTAGACCACGACCATCGTCAGCTGGAACAGGTGGTAATCAGTGAACGCGGCGACCGGCACGACGGCGGCCAGCAGCACCAGGATCGGCATCAGCCATGACACGCGCTGCATGATCGTTACACCCGGCTGTAGACGCGGCGGCCCATGAGGCCGGTCGGCTTGACGGTCAGCACCGCGACGATGATCACCAGCGCCAGCGTCAGCTTCAGCTCCGTGCCGACCAGGTAGGCGCCGCCCAGGTTCTCGATCACCCCCACCGCGAAGCCGCCCAGCACCGCGCCCAGCGGGTTGTCGATGCCGCCCAGCAGAGCCCCGGCGAATGCATACAGCAGGATGCCGCCCATCATGTTGGGGTCGAGGAACACGATCGGCGCCACCATGCAGCCCGCCACCGCC
>NZ_NHRY01000122.1 GCF_002937115.1 Rhodopila globiformis
CGAACTCGGCCGTGAAAACCCCCAGCGCCCATGGTACTGTGCCTCAAGGCACGGGAGAGTCGGTCGCCGCCAGGTCGTCCAATCCACTCTGGTCCCCTCTCCCCATCCAACGCGGGGTGGAGCAGCCCGGTAGCTCGTCAGGCTCATAACCTGAAGGCCGCAGGTTCAAATCCTGCCCCCGCAACCACCGATAGTTGACTCCCGCGAACAGGCGTTCCGGCACGTCCGGCACCGCCCAAGCCAGAACCTTTTGGACGGCCGGTGCTGGCCGGCACCGGCATCGCCAAGGTCAGGATCTGGGCGAGGTCACCGTGCAGCGCGGCGGCCAGGCCGTCCGGCGCATCCGCGTCCGGCGTCAGCACAATCTTCTCGACCAACCCGCGCAGCACCTCGGCCACTTCGGTCCGGATGTCCGGATCGTTGAGCGCGGCTTCGAGGTCAGCGACCGCTGCGGCGTAGATGTCGGCGGCGTTCGGGTGCAGACGCACGGCCGGTGATGGCTCGCCCACGGAGGCGAGCTCCGCCTTGATCTCCACCTTGCGCGCTTCGAGTTCGGCCAGCCGCTTTTGCACCGTGTCGCTCCAGGCGCCGTTCTCGATGGCGCGCACCAGAGCCTGCAACCCGCGCTCCGTCTCGGCCTGTTGGCGTTCCAACTGGCTGCGCCGTGCGCCGGACTGCCGCTCGTCAGCGGCCAGCGCTTCCGCAAAGGCGCGGACGAATTCCTGGACGCGTTCCGGCGTCAGCAACCGCTCCCGGAGTGCGCCCAGAACCCGTGCCTCGATGTGCTGGCGGGTGATCGTATGGCCATTGTCACAGGTGCCGCGGCCGCGTCGGGTCGCGCACCCGTAGCGGTCCTTGCCGGTGATGGTGTAGCCGCCACCACAGCAGCCGCAGGTCAGCAGGCCGCTCAACAGGAAAACCCGCCGGTGCGCGCGGTTCAGCGGCTGGCCCTCCTCGGTGCGGCCGATCTCGATGCGCATCTCCGTCTGCCGCGCCTTGGCGGCGGCCCAGGTCGCGTCGTCGATGATCCGCAGCGCCGGGACGGCGACGACCTCGTGCGCCTGCGCGTCGTTGACGCGCGCGACCCGTCGGCCGGTTCTCGGGTCCTTCACATAGCTGCATCGATTCCAGGTCAACTCACCCTTGTAGATTGCGTTGTTCAGGATGCCGGTGCCTCGGTCCACCTGACCGCGGATGGTCGTGTCGATCCATGGACGCCCGCCCGGACCAGGAACCCCTTCCTCGTTCAAGGCGCGGGCGATGTGCCGTGCAGACCGCCCGCTCACGTACTCCCGGAAAATCCGCCGGACGACCTCGGCCTCGTCGGCCCGGATACGACGCTCGCCGGCATCCTTGCTGCCCGGGGCCTGCGGGACGACGTCATAGCCGTAGGCGAGCCCGCCCGGAATACGCCCGGCGCGGGCACGCCCGAGCTGCCCGCGCCGGGTCTTGCTACGCAAGTCAATCAAGGTCATCTGGGCGATCGTGCCGAAAATGCCGATATGCATCTGGGTGATCTCGGTGCCCAGACTGGTGGCGTGGATGCGGACGCCCCAGAACGTCAGGCGGTCGTAGAAGTCCGCGACATCCGCAAGCCGACGCCCGAGCCGGTCAATCGACTCGCAGACCACCACATCGAAGCGCCTGGCCTCGGCATCGGCCAGCAGTCGTGCGAACCCAGAACGAAAGAACCGCGACCCGCCGCTCTGGGCGGCATCGTCGTATTGGCCGACAATGTCCCAGCCCTGTTGTTCCGCATATCGGCGACACAGTTCGAACTGGTCAGCGATGGACTCTGCCCGTTGGAGGTCATCGCTGTAGCGGGCGTAAAACACCACGCGGAGGCGGCGTGTCATTGATGCAGGCCTCCCCACATCGCGGTAAGAATGGCCATCAGCAGCAACGACACGACCAGTAGGCCGAGCGCAATCTCCAGCAACCCGAGACCGCGGTGCCGGCGGTATTCGCGGGCCGCCTGACGCGCCAGGAGCCGGATGAGAGGCGCCAATGGGTCGGTTGGTTGCTGACGGTTCGCCTGCTGCGGCGAGGTTGCCGCATCGTCGATTGATATACCGCTGGTTGTCAGCCCGCCTGACGGCTGTCCCCAGTCCCGGTCCTCTGTCCTGTCTGCCCGCCGTAGCCCACGCATCATCCGCTCCCGCAGCCCGCCTAATACTTAGCGTTGATCGATATTTCCGACAGGTCAACGAAAATCTCGTGAAATGATACGCGTACTTATTTTTGTCAACATTTCGTCTTTTGGTTGTACAGGGCGGGGTGGCACAACCACCGGGCATATCGCATCGCTGACCCAGAAAGATCCAACTGCGTACGGAAAATGGCCTCGTGCTCAGCTGATCTGCCACTGATCATGGTTGCCAGGCTGATTCGTCTGCGTCGTCATCCTGCTCAGATGGACGGCCCACCTCTGTGTGATGCCTGAACCGGCTTGAGGGGACTATCTTTGGTCTGCTTCAGATGCTGTTAACTTCATTGAAGTTGCAGCCCGACTGCCTCGAAGGTTACGGACCGCGCGGACAATGCATGGGCTCGATCATCGCCGACATGAAGCTGTTGGTCCCGGTCATTTCGCCTCGTCAGCGGGTCTTACCGTCGCCAGCCGAAGGCGGACTCCTGGGCCTCCGCCATTGCTGGCGATGAAATCGACGCCAGCAGCTTCGAGGGCTTTCTGGAGCGCTTCGACCGTCCGTTCGCGCAGATCCTCACCGCGCTCGAAGCGAGCCACCGTGTCTGGGGATACACGTGCGGCAGCCGCAAGCTGCCGCACACCAAGCCCGAGAGCAACTCGGGCCATCTTGCACTGGATGGGAAAAATCATAACGAGGTTACGATTCCTCTTGACTGACGGAAAGAAGGTGATATCGTAACCGTGTTCTGAATTTCTTGCAATTCAGAACGGCCGGACCCGAGGCTCCTACCCCTCTGGTCCGGCCTAACCTCAACGCACGGAGCGAACCCATGCTCAAGGCTGATCATCTCTCTAGTACACCTCGCCGGAAGAACGAACCCCATTTCGACGGCCGCTCACGCAGCGAGCGGCTTGCCGGTCATGGTCCACTTGAACGGCTTGGCGAGGGTGCGGTTGAAGTAGGCGATGAAGGCCTCGA
>NZ_NHRY01000123.1 GCF_002937115.1 Rhodopila globiformis
ACAGAAAACACCCCCGCCCCCGCTCCCAGCGTGTTGCGTGCTCGGACACCCCATGTTAGACGCCCCCCGCCGGTTCGCCGGACGATCCCAATTTATCGCCCGTGCCACCTCGGCCCGGCCTAACTAAATGGAAAGAAACGTGGCGTCTGCGGCTACGACAATCGCATCCGGGGGCGGCCTGGCGGATCGCTATGCTGCCGCGCTTTACTCCTATGCCGAGGACAATCATGCGCTCGACACCGTCGTGTCGCAAATGGAATCCCTCGGCCAGCTCATCGACAGCAGCGCCGATTTCCGCCGCCTGCTGGCCTCGCCGCTGATCGACGTGAACACCGCCAACAAGGCCATCCATGCGGTGCTGGAGCAGGAAGGCTTCGGCAAGGAAGTGCGCGACTTCGTCGGAGTCGTCGCCACCAACCGCCGCCTGAACGCCCTGCGCGACATCGTCCACGCCTTCGCCACCCTGGTGGCCGATCGGCGGGGCATCGTCACCGCTTATGTTGCCTCGGCGCATCCGCTGAACGACGTGCAGCGCCAGCAGTTGCGCGCCCGCCTGATCGAGGCCGGCTACGGCAACGTCAATATCAATGAGCGGGTCGACGGCGACCTGCTCGGCGGCCTCGTCGTCCGCGTCGGCGCCCGACTCTACGACACCAGTTTGAAATCCCGCTTGCAACGCTTGCAGTACGCCATGAAGGGAGCCGCGTAATATGGAGATCCGCCCAGCAGAGATCTCGGAGATCCTGAAGAAGCAGATCGCCGCGTTCGATACCGAAGCCAATGTCGCCGAGACGGGCCAGGTTCTGTCCGTCGGCGACGGTATTGCCCGCGTATTCGGCCTCCAGAACGTGATGGCCGGTGAGATGGTGGAGTTCCCCTCCGCCGGCATCCGCGGCATGGCGCTGAACCTGGAAACCGACAACGTCGGCGTCGTGATCTTCGGCGACGACCGCCAGATCCGTGAAGGCGACACCGTCTCCCGCACCGGCAGCATCGTGGAAGTCCCCGTCGGTCCCGGCCTGCTCGGGCGCGTGGTCGATGGCCTGGGCAACCCGATCGACGGCAAGGGGCCGATCGCATCCACCGAGAGCCGCCGCGTCGAGGTGAAGGCGCCGGGGATCATCCCGCGCAAGTCGGTGCACGAGCCGATGCAGACCGGCCTGAAGGCGATCGACGCGCTGATCCCCATCGGCCGCGGCCAGCGCGAGCTGATCATCGGCGACCGCCAGACCGGCAAGACCGCGGTGATCATCGACACGATCATCAACCAGAAGGGCATCAACGCCTCCGGTGACACCAAGAAGGCGCTGATCTGCATCTACGTCGCCATCGGCCAGAAGCGCTCCACCGTCGCCCAGCTCGTGCGCACGCTGGAGGAGAACGGCGCGCTGCAGTACTCCATCGTCGTCGCCGCCACCGCCTCGGAACCCGCGCCGCTGCAGTTCCTGGCGCCGTACACCGGCTGCACCATGGGCGAGTATTTCCGCGACAACGGCCAGCACGCGGTCATCTTCTATGACGACCTGTCGAAGCAGGCCGTCGCCTATCGCCAGATGTCGCTGCTGCTGCGCCGTCCGCCGGGCCGCGAGGCATACCCGGGCGACGTGTTCTACCTGCACTCCCGCCTGCTGGAACGCGCCGCGAAGATGAACGAGGACCACGGGTCCGGTTCGCTGACGGCGCTGCCGGTGATCGAGACGCAGGCCGGCGACGTGTCCGCCTACATCCCGACCAACGTCATCTCCATCACCGACGGCCAGATCTTCCTGGAGACCGAGCTGTTCTTCCGCGGCATCCGCCCGGCGGTGAACGTCGGCCTGTCGGTGTCCCGCGTCGGCTCCGCCGCGCAGGTCAAGGCGATGAAGCAGGTTGCCGGCCGCATCAAGCTGGAACTGGCGCAGTATCGTGAAATGGCGGCGTTCGCGCAGTTCGCCTCGGACCTCGATGCCTCGACCCAGCAGCTGCTGGCCCGCGGCTCGCGCCTGACGGAACTGCTGAAGCAGCCGCAGTACAACCCGCTGCCGATCGAGGAGCAGGTGGTGGCGATCTTCGCCGGCGTCCGCGGCTACCTGGACAGGATCGATGTCGGCCGTGTCGGCGCGTTCGAGTCGCAGTTCATCTCGGCCCTGAAGTCGCAGAAGCCCGAAATCCTGGAGGCGATCCGCACCCAGCTCGAGCTGAAGCCGGACACCGAGAAGGCGCTGACGGCGTTCCTCGACAGCTTCGCCAAGTCGTTCAGCTAAGGGTCACACCGCGACATGCCCAGCCTGAAGGCTCTTCGGACACGCATCAACAGCGTGAAATCGACGCAGAAGATCACCTCCGCCATGAAGATGGTGGCGGCGTCGAAGCTGCGTCGTGCCCAGCAGCAGGCCGAAGCCGCGCGTCCGTATGCCGAGCGGATGGACCGCATGTTGCGGGCCCTGGCGGCGTCGGTCACCGATTCGCCAACGGCGCCGCCGCTGCTGGTCGGCACCGGCAAGGACCAGACGCATCTGCTGATCCCGGTCACCGCGGACCGCGGCCTGGCCGGGGCGTTCAACAGCAACATCGGCCGCGCCACCCGCAACCTGGCGCGGCGGCTGGAGGCCGAAGGCAAGACGGTGAAGATCCTCACCGTCGGCCGCAAGGGGCGCGACTACCTGCGCCGCGAACTGGCCAGCCGTCTGGTGGGTGAGGTCAGCTTCGCTGGCAAGCGCAAGCTGGAGTTCACCGACGCGGCCGATATCGCCGCGCGCGTCACGGCGATGCTGGCGGCCGGCGAGATCGACGTGGCGACGATCGTGTACAACCGCTTCCAGTCGGTGATCTCGCAGATCGTGACCGAACAGCAGATCATTCCGGCCCCGCCGCCCCCCGAAGGCGAGACGGTGGATCTGGGCGGCGCGGTCTATGAGTTCGAGCCGGACGAGGAAACCATCTTGGCACGGCTGCTGCCGCAGGCGCTGGGTATCCAGGTTTACCGCGCCCTGCTGGAGAGTTCGGCGGGCGAGCACGGCGCGCGGATGACCGCGATGGACAACGCCACCCGCAACGCCGGCGACATGATCAAGCGGCTGAGCCTGAACTACAACCGCGCCCGCCAGGCGAACATCACCAAGGAACTGATCGAGATCATCTCCGGCGCCGAAGCCGTCTGATCTGCGACCTGCTGGAATCGAAGGAAGAACATCATGGCAAGCAACATTGTCGGTCGCGTGACCCAGGTGCTCGGGGCGGTCGTGGACGTGCAGTTCGACGGCGACCTGCCGTTCATCCTGAACGCGCTGACCTGCAAGATTGGCGACCGCACCCTGGTGCTGGAAGTGGCGCAGGAACTGGGCGAGCGCACCGTGCGCTGCATCGCGATGGACAGCACCGACGGCATGGTGCGCGGCCAGGAAGTGACGGACACCGGCGCGGCGATCTCGGTGCCGGTCGGGCCGGAGACGCTGGGCCGCATCATGAACGTCATCGGCGAGCCGATTGATGAGAAGGGGCCGCTGAAGACCAAGCTGACCTACCCGATCCACCGCGCGGCGCCGACCTTCGAGGAGCAGGCGACGTCGGCCGAGATCCTGGTCACCGGCATCAAGGTCGTCGACCTGCTCTGCCCCTACCTGAAGGGCGGCAAGGTCGGCCTGTTCGGCGGCGCCGGCGTGGGCAAGACCGTGCTGATCCAGGAGCTGATCAACAACATCGCCAAGGCGCATGGTGGCGTGTCGGTGTTCGCCGGCGTGGGTGAGCGCACCCGCGAGGGCAACGATCTGTACCACGAAATGATCGACGCCGGCGTCATCAAGATGGACGAGCACCACAACCTTCAGGAAGGCTCGAAGGTGGCGCTGGTCTATGGCCAGATGAACGAGCCGCCGGGCGCCCGCGCGCGCGTCGGCCTGTCGGGCCTGACGGTGGCGGAATACTTCCGCGACGAGGAAGGCCAGGACGTGCTGTTCTTCGTGGACAACATCTTCCGCTTCACCCAGGCGGGCGCGGAAGTGTCCGCTCTGCTGGGCCGCATCCCGTCCGCGGTGGGTTACCAGCCGACGCTGGCGACCGACATGGGCGCGCTGCAGGAGCGGATCACCTCGACCAACAAGGGCTCGATCACCTCGGTGCAGGCGATCTACGTGCCAGCGGACGACCTGACCGACCCGGCGCCGGCCACGTCCTTCGCCCACCTGGACGCCACGACGGTGCTTTCGCGCCAGATCGCCGAGCTGGGCATCTATCCGGCGGTGGACCCGCTGGACTCCACCTCGCGTTCGCTGGACCCGCGGATCGTCGGTGAGGAGCACTACCAGGTGGCGCGCGAGACGCAGCGCATCCTGCAGACCTACAAGTCGCTGCAGGACATCATCGCCATCCTGGGCATGGACGAGCTGTCGGAAGAGGACAAGCTGGTGGTGGCCCGCGCGCGCAAGATCCAGCGCTTCCTGTCGCAGCCGTTCCACGTGGCGGAAGTGTTCACCGGCTTCCCCGGCAAGCTGGTGCCGGTGGCGGACACGGTGCGCAGCTTCAAGGCGATCTGCGCGGGCGAATACGACCACCTGCCGGAGGCCGCCTTCTACATGGTTGGCACCATCGAGGAAGCCGTCGCCAAGGCCGAGAGCCTGAAGGCGAAGGCGTAAGCCCATGGCGGTTGCGCTGGAGATCGTCAGCCCGGAGAAGCTGCTGCTGTCCCGTCCGGTGGACATGGTGGTAATCCCGGCGTCGGAAGGCGATATCGGCGTGCTGGAAGGGCACTCGCCGATGATCGTGATGCTGCGCGGCGGCACGATCGACCTGTATGAGGCCGACAAGGTCATCGACAGGCTGTTCGTCAGCAGCGGCTTCGCCGAGATCACGCCGGAGCGGTGCACCGTGCTGGCGAACCAGGCGCTGCCGCTGGACGAGGTGAAGAAGGCCGAGGCCGAGAAGCTGCTGGCCGAGGCCGAGGCGGCGTACGAGGCCGCGGACAAGAAGGATCCGGCGGTCGAGGAAGAGGCCATGGACCGGGTGCAGTCGGCCCGGGCGATGGTCGAGGTCGCAAGCTGAGGCTGGCGGACCGGGTTGAGACGGAAAGGCCGGGCGAGGAGCCCGGCCTTTTTGATTGTAAAGTTCGCTTTGCCCGTGCCGTACAGGCACGTCCGATGCTACTGTTCCGTCAGGAGGGCGCGATGTCGGAGGCAAAGCAGCCCGCGCACTGGACCTGGGAAGCCTATCTGGACTGGGAAGCGCAGCAGTCAAACCGCTACGAACTCGTGGACGGCCAGGTCCATGCCATGGGCGGCGGGACGGCCGAACACGACACCATCGCCAACAATCTACGGGGTGAGCTGCGGGCACGGATGCGCGGCAAGCCATGTCGGCCACACGGTCCGGACCTGAAGGTTAAGGCGGGACGGGATGGCCGCTACCCCGATGCACTGATCGACTGCGGCCCGCGCGTCCCGGGCGCGCTGCATGCGCAGGAACCGGTGGCCGTTTTCGAGGTATTGTCCAAGAGTACCGCGTGGATCGACCAGAACCTGAAACTGCGCGACTACGACGCAACACCGTCAATTCGTTACTACATCCTGATCAGCCAGGACGAGATGCGGGCCATGATTTACACGCGGGATCGGGACGGAAGACTGGGCATCCACAGCGCTGTTCTACTCGAAGGGGTGGATGCTTCGGTCGAAATCGCCGAGTTTGATCTGACGCTGCCGTTTCCCACTCTCTACGAAGGGATCGAATTCACATCCGGCCGCGCATCGGCCCGCTGACCGGCCTGCGCTGACACATTACGAAGTCCGTGCCGGGGCAAGCCTCAAACCAGCAGCCTCTCGGTCTCTGCGCGATCATCCGGCGCGGGTGCGTCATCCAGTGCGCGGGCCCCGCAGGAGCGCAGAAAACCGGCGATCGCATCATAAGCGGCGGGCGTGCGCGTGCGATCACCCGCATCGCCAAACGGGACGAAGATCACCGTCTCGTAGCGCGCGCGGGTCAGCAAGACACGATAGGTATTGATCTGGTTGGCGATCGCTTCCGCCTGCCGGCAGATCTGCCAGTCGGTGCCGCGGAAACTGCGCACGCGCCAGTCCATGCGGCCGGGCTCTCGGATCAGGTCCGCGTCCCAGCACAGGCCGACATAGTCCAGCTCGAGTCCCTGGCAACTGAACTCGGTCGCCACCACTTCCAGCGCGTCGGAGGCACGCACGTCGTGCGGGAACCTGTCCAGGAACCAGTGCGCAACAGCCGAGGCGTCCATATGCGGCAATTCCGCTCCCAAACCCTCCGCCCGCAGCCGCGCGCCGCCGGAGCTTGCGAGCAGCCCCGTTCGCCGCAGCCCGCGTGCATGCATGCGCAACCAACTGCGCATGAGGCTCGCATCGCGGGTGAGCAGAAATGGCAGGGTCCCGGTTTCCATGGCGATCGCCGCCGCGGCATCCGCATCGCCTGCCAGTACCTGGTCCACCCAAGCGGTCGCCGCGGTGCTGCGGATCTGGCGGAGCGATACGTTCAGGTGCAGCGCGGCAACCACTCGCAGGTCAGGCAGGTCTCCCAGGCGCTGGCGCGGGTCGGTCGTGCTCAGCAGGTCCGGCGCCGCCCGCACGCGCCAGGCAATGCCGTTGGCGGCGGCTTCACGCAGCGCGTCACCCCACTCGGCCAGGCCACCTTCGCCGGCATGGATTTCCTGTCCGCCGCCCACCAGACAGACGACGGCGCAGAAGCCGTTGTGCCGCTGCATCGTCTCCAGCAGGTGAGCCGGCTCCGAACGGGTAAGTCGCACCGCTTTGTCGCGTGTCTTCGCCATCGCCCAGGCAGCCGACCAGCAGCGTTGCGCCTCGTCGATCACCACGATGCACTCGGCCGGTGCATGTGTTTCGTTTGCCACGTAGTGGTCGCGGAACTTCGGCAGTGCCTGGATGGCGCTTGTCATCTTCCGGCTGGCATCGCCACGCTTCGCGCCGAACGCAACGGCGTCGCGCGTCAGCGCCTCGCGCAGCACATGCACCAGCGTTGGGTTGCCGGTCAGGTAGGTTCCACGCCCTGCATGGTCTGATCCGAAAATCGTATTGAGGCCACACAGCGTTTTGCCCGCGCCGGGAATGCCGGTGACGAACAGGATCAGGCGCTGTCCGTCTGCGCGTGCCCGGGCAATCTCCATCAGGATCGCGTCCGTGGTGGCATGGAGATTGTCTGCGTCGCTGCGAGCCGCGCGGATCTCCGCCACACCATGCTTCGCATACAGCATGCAGGCTGCGTCCACGATTGTCGGCACCGGCCGGTAGGGTGCGTCCAGCCACGCGGCAGCATCAAGAGGCTTTGCGACTTGCGCGAAATGACGATCCAGTTCCTGCAACAGAGCAGACAAGGTTTGTGCGCTCGCGTCCAGGGGCGGCGTGACGCCATGGCACAGCGGCAACGGCAAGGATTCCTGTCTGACCGTCGCATGTTCGGCGACCAGGATCGGCACGATCGGATTGGCGCGCGAGCCGGCATGGAAATCATGCAGGTCAATCGCATAATCCTCGACCTGCCGCCGATCGGCCAGCGTGTGAGCCGTGGCGCCTGCCTTGATTTCCAGGACCAGGATGGCCCGTCCGGTCAGCAGGATCACGTCCGGGCGGTGCCCCAGCCGCAGCATCGGGTATTCCAGCAACACGTGCCACCCGGCTGCTTCCGGCAGGGCCCGCAACGCCAGCTGAAGCATGGTGATCGTTGCTTCCCATGCGCGAAGCTGCTGTGCCTCGTTCAGGCGGAAATGCCGGATCTGCGCAACGGCGAGGGTGCCGGTGATTTTGGCAGGCGGTGTTTGCAGGAATTCGCTGGCCGTGCCGCACCAGAAGGAAGCCATGGATAATCCGAGACAGCAATGTACTCATACAAAAGCATGTTTTGAAACTGCCACGCAACGGCAATCCTCTTTGCGCCGCTATCTCCCTTCCAGTTCTGTGCCATGGACCAAAGCCGGCGGGCGCCGCTACGGCGCCAGGGTTCTGATCTGCAGGACCGTCTGCGCAAGACACGATTATGGACCGAGCAAGAGAGTCCTTTCCCCCGGCTACTCGATCCGGACCTGCTTTTCTTCCGCAGGCACCCGGGGGCGAGACCACCGGTGCCGACGGCCGGCATGATGCGCAGCATCAGGTCGACAGGCGTCAATGCAGCATCCAACGAAGCATTGTTCAGGATTTCGGCCCGGTCTAGGCTCCGCCGAGTGGAAAATCCAAGGCATGATCGATGGCCAAATTCGACAGAATCACCTGCATTCCGACGATCCTCAACGGCCAGCCGACCATCCGCGGCATGCGGCTGTCAGTCCGTCGGGTCATCGAGGCCCTTGCGATCTATCCGAACTGGGACGATCTGCGCCGCGAATACCCCGAACTGGAGCCGAAGGATATCCGCCAGGTGCTGGGATTCGCCGCACGGAACCTGGATGAAAGCGTCCAGCCACTGGAAATCGTGTGAAACGCCTGCTGCCCGACCAGGGCCTGCCGCGGTCGGCAGCGTCCCTGCTGACGCAAAGTGGCTGGGACGTGATCCACGTCTCCGAGATCGGCATGAGCCGCGCCGATGACGTGGACGTGCTCAGTCGAGGCCGGGCCGAAGGGCGCATCTGCGTCACCCTCGATGCCGATTTCCATGCGCTGCTTGCCACCAGCGGCGAGCGCACACCCTCCGTCATCCGTATCCGAAAGGAAGGCCTTGACGCAGTCAACCCGAACCACTCGTAACGAGTTCCACAACGGAGGCTTCCCATGCCGGTCGAACGGCGCACTCTTCTCAAACTGGGCGGCATATCCCTGATTGGCATCCCCGGCATACGGCCGGCCCTCGCCCAGGCCGCCGCCGCACCCAGGCCCGACTACACCATCGACATCGGCCACGGCCTCGCTGAACTTGCCCCCGACCAGATCATCTCCACCACGCTCTACAACGGCCAGTTCCCCGGCCCCCTGCTGCGGTTCCACGAGGGCCGGGAAACCACTGTGGACATCCGCAACAACACCGATCATCCCGAAGTGCTGCACTGGCACGGGCAGAAAATCCCCGTCGCCGTTGACGGCGCCATGGAGGAAGGCACGCCGCTGATCCCGCCCGGCGGCACCGTCCGCGAAACGTTTACCCCGGGCCCGAGCGGCTTCCGCTTCTACCACACCCACATGCGGGCCGGATCGGACCTCAGCCGCGGCCAGTATTCCGGCCTGGTCGGCCCCGTCTACATAGAACCGAAACAGAACCCCGGCGCCTACGACCAGGAAATCTTCCTGGTGCTGAAGGAGTTCGGCCCCACCTTCAGCCGCGGCGGCGACATGGACATGGACTTCCTCGCCGGCGCAGAGATCCAAAGCCTCAAGGACGCCGGCGAGGCCGCCATGCAGGCCTCCCTGAAGCGCGGCCAGCCCAAGGGCTACGAGGTCGGCTACCAGTTCTTCACCATCAACGGCCGCATGCTCGGCCACGGCGAGCCGATCCGCGTCCGGCAGGGGCAACGGGTGCTGTTCCACATCCTGAACGGCAGCGCGACCGAGATCCGCAGCCTGGCCATGGCCGGGCACAGCTTCCGCGTCGTCGCCATGGACGGCAACCCGGTGGCGCACCCGGCCGAGGTGCCCGTGCTATGGATCGGCACCGCCGAGCGCATCTCCGCCGTCGTCGAAATGAACCATCCCGGCGTGTTCATCCTCGGCGACCTGGCCGACGACGACCGCGCCCACGGCATGGGGATCGTCGTCGAGTATGCCGGTTCAGGCGGCAAGCCGCAGTGGCAGGCGCCGCCTCCGTTCAAATGGGACTACACGCTGTTCGGCACGTCGCAGCCCGCCGCGCAGCCCGACCACGTGTTCGACATGGTGTTCGCCAAGCACAACGCCGCCGCCAACGGCTTCAACCGCTGGACCATCAACGGCACCGCCTATCCGGACACGATGCGCCCGCAGCCGCCGATCCTGCACCTGGCCGCCGGCCGCCGCTACCGCCTGCACCTGCGCAATCAGAGCGACGACATCCACCCGATCCACCTGCACCGGCACAGCTTCGAACTGACCCGGATCGCCGGCAAGCCGACCAGCGGCGTGATCAAGGACGTCGTCATGCTGGGCGGCTACCAGGAAGCCGAGGTCGATTTCGTCGCCGACGACCCGGGTGCGACGCTGTTCCACTGCCACCAGCAGTTGCACATGGACTTTGGCTTCATGGCGTTGTTCGACTACGAGAACCCCGTCTGATCCCGCCGGCCGGTGGCAAGGCCGCGCCCGGAATCGCGTCCCGGCGCGACGCTCCGCCTCATGCTGCCATGAAGAGGCCTTCATTCCGGCCGGTTTTGCGTTGACCCATTGGCGGCATATGTGGTCGTACGTTCCGATGACACGTGCCGTCCTGATCCTGACCGGACTCCTGACCCTCGCCCTGGCGCTGCCGGCGGGGGCGCAGACGCCAGCGCGCCAGGAGGCGCCACCGCCGCAGCCTGCCATGTCGGCCGATCAGGCGCGCATGGCGCTGGAGGTGCTGAACGATCCCGCCAAGCGCGCCGCCGTCGCCGCGACGCTGAACGCCATCGTCAAGACCCAGCCCGCCGCCACCCATGCC
>NZ_NHRY01000124.1 GCF_002937115.1 Rhodopila globiformis
ATCGGGGCGGCAGTCAGACGGGGCATGAAGGCTCCGGTGAATCAGGGCGAGGCGTGAGCCTGTGGCCTGCCATATTCAGGCCGCTCCTGACTCGCCAGAACGGCTCCTGACGGCGGCTGGTCACGGCGATTGCCGCCAGACTGTGGCAAACCAGACTCACCCGCGCCGGGCCACCCATCAACGGAGTCGCCACTTCCGGCGAGGTGTACTAGGTCGCCGAGCGCCGTCTCAATGCGTCGAGACGCAGGAGAGCGGAATCGCTACCCACGCTGGAATCGGCCGCCAAGCACTCATCCAAGACGGCGCCGAGATCGGGGGGGATCGCCGCCGCGTCAGCGGACAGCACGGCGTTCATCAGCCGCACGAATGCGAGCGGATGTCCGGTCGTGGCCTCCCGGTGGCTCTGGTCACCTTGCAGCCATCCGGAGATCGTCACGACCTCGTAGGGCACGACAACATCGCGGATCGCCTCCACCGCCTCCGGGAACGCATCGCCGGATTCCAAAGCCATCCTCACCAGATTCCGCGATGCGTCTGGATCTCGCGCATTCGCATCGAGCGGCCAGACCCGTCCGAATACCGGCGCGACCTGGGAGCGCCAGCGTTCGGCGTGATCGAACGTCTCGTCCTTCTGTCCGGCCATCCACACCCAGAACACCCAAGCGGCGCGTTCCCGCAGCTTGGGAGACGCGGTCGCGAGCGCGGCGCGCACCTTCGGCAACAACACTGTGGATACGGTCGAGGGTTGGTCGATTGCCCATCGCGAGACCTGGACGAGGTTGTAGGCGAGGCCGGGCAGGTTCTCGGTCGCACCCGCGCGCTGCGTGGCCTGCAAGAAGTCGTCGTTCAAGGCAATAATCAGGCTGGGCCGCCCAATGGGGCAACCTGCGCGCGCACGCCAGAGGGGCGTGTGTCGCGCTGTCGTTTGGATGGATAATATCCCCTCCCGCGCCCATTTCTGCCGTTTGAAATGAGAAGTTTAGGGCAGGATATTCTCATATTCTACGGCAGAGAATGAGAATATCGGGCCGCTCACCGGGCCGTCCCCCGGCCGTGGGGCATGGTCAGCTCTCGCCGAGTGCCCTGAGGCAGCCCGCCAATGCTGGCCGGGCGCTGTCGCCCACGGCGGGGAGGAGACGCTCGGTCCAGTGGGACGGTCGGCGCACCACGCGGGCAACCCCTGCCAACACGGGTATGCGGACGCTCATCGGCAGGAGGAGGGTCCCAGGCCGGCGGAACCCTGGGCTGGTGTCGCGCAGGAAGTCGTCGAATCCGGTTATGACCACGTTCAGCAGACGTGGGATATCCGCCGTCGGGGATGCTTGCCACGGATGCGCCCGTGGCAGCAGCAGGCTCCGCATCAAAGTGATGGCTGAACCATCTTGCGGGTTTCGGCGAACGGCCTCCTCCAGGATCATCTCACCTTCGGCGGCATGCTCGGCAACCCTCGCGAGCAGTGGATCGGCTGGGTTCGCCCTGTTGAGCATGTTCATCGGTCGACAATCGTCCAAGCGAGCGCCACACACAGGGCAGCTTACACGCCAGCCCTCCATCCAGCTTCGCAAACGGGCGCCTCGGGTCTCGGGCGTGGCGTCGTGGCGAATGACGCAACGTCGGCAGACCTGCATGGGCCGATCCGTCGCGATCAGGCCAGCCGGACGGCGGCGGCCACGCGACTGCGTCATCCGCCGGAGGGCCTGGGGATCGGTGCGGAACGTCCGCGCGATTTGGCGTTGGTCATGAGCGGACAAAGCGAGATCAATGCTCCGCATCGACCCAGCGTCCACGCCACAATGCCGGAGCAGTCGACCGCCGCTGACGCGATAGAAGGTCGCGTGACGGCCGAGCCACGACGACAACAACTCGTCCGGCAGCGGCGGGAGCAAGACGGGCAGGGGCCGGATCAAGCGAATGAGCTCTCATGGTTCGTCGCCGGACGCCATCGCTCGATCGCCTCGTCGGTGATCCGCTCCGTGCCGGTCTCGATTGCCTCAACCGCCAAGTCATTGAGCATGCGGAAGACCTTGGCGGTGACGCCGTCGGTCGACTGCAGGATCCTTCGCGCGGCGCGAGCCGTAAGAACCGTCGGCTGCCGCAGGGGAAGGTTGCGGACGATCGCGCGGACCAGGTTCTCGAACCCCTCATCGGCCGACCAGCGAGACAATGGGAATTCCTCGAACCGCCGCGCCAGTTGCACGTCGCCGCTGATCGCCTCCCTGGCCTCGTTCACGCCAAAACAGACGAGTGACAGCTTGAGCTCGTTGCTCAAATACCTCAGCGTATTCAAGACGATGCGCTGCTCCCGGAAGGTGCCGGCGAGGATGTTATGGACCTCATCGAGCACGAGAACCTGGACATCGACAGCCCGCAGGAGGCGGAGCGCGACCTGCTCGAGTTCGACCACCGCGGCGCGCGGGTTCTGCGGGGCGCCCAGCGCGGTCAGGATCTGCGCGTAAAGGCGACGCTCGCCGGGCCTCCCGGCCATCTGCAGTGCCAAGACCCGGGATCGCTCCACCCCAGCCTGGCCGTCGAACAACGGCGGGTGCTCGCGGCGAAACTTCTCCATGATCATCGTCTTGCCCATGCCGCTGTCGCCATAGATGGCGATGCTCGGCATGCGGGTGGTGCGCGGATGATCGACCAGCCGGTTAAGTATTTGTAAAATTTGGCCGGCGCGCGGGTAGCTTACCCAGCGCTCCGCCAGCACGGCGCGGACTCGGTTGGCGTTCGACTCTGCGAGCAGCTGAGACGCGGCAGGCGTAAGATGGGATAGGTCAGTGGTCACGCCAGGTCTCCGACCCCTCGTCGCCACCAAGCGCCTTGCGTGAGTCGATACCCTTGAGACCGTCGGCCTTTTGATCCGCCGGCGCCGCGTCTGGGCGCTGCTCGCGTCGGCGGCGACTGGCCGCAGTCTGCCGCCGCGCGGTATCTTCGATCTCACGCTGACGGAGCGTCGTCTTGAAAATCATCTCCTCGTCAATCTCGCGGCGGCCCTGCGCCTTTAGCTGCCGCACGGCGGCCCGTTGCTCGCTCAGCGTGATGCCCGGCCAGCCGAGATTGCGATAGCGGGCCTCGACGAACCGACCTGACGCCCGGCGAACGAATATCCGCGAGAGGTCCCGCGGGTCATACTTGATCAGCAACTTACCTTTCGTCCCACCCACGTCCGCCGCCAAGGCATCAGCCCAGTATCTGATGTTGCAGAAGTGAATACCGTCGCGCCGAAGGACGCGTTCCTCCTCGGGGAGGAAGGATACCCAAAACTGCATTCGATCAACCGGCAGCCGAAGCTTGAGACGCTCCTCATGTTCGCGCCAGACGGCTATGGGCGGGCGATGCAAACCGCCATGGACCCGTTGGTGGTAGTGACCAGCGATCTCCCAGCCAATCCAACGTTCGAGCTCGCGCAGCGTCATGCGGGCCGCCGTTGACGACTGATAGTCGCCCCGCTCCTGGGGGTTGCTGAAGGTCGTGCCAGGCAGCAGATGGACCGCGCCCATCTGCGTGCCGATCAGGCGCTCTATGTGCCCACCAAAATGCGGCCGTCCGGGCGGACGCCACATCAGTCGGATGCCATGATTGCGGCACGCTCGCACGAAAGCCTGGCTGCGGAAATCCGATCCGTTGTCGGCATGCAGCGTCTCGGGCAGGCCCGAGACTGGCCACGGCGCGTCGATTCCTCGTTCCGCCATCCACGCGGTCTTGTCGTGGACGGCGTGAAGAAGACAAAGCCCGACGGACACGCGGGACGGGGCTTCCAAACCGAGGTGGAAGCCCGTCACCATGCGGGTCAGCACGTCAATCGCAATGGTAATCCAGGGGCGCCCGACGGGCGCGCGGCTCTGTTCATCGACCACGATGACATCGACCTGGGTATGGTCAATCTGGACGATCTCCAAGGGCCGGCTGCTGGCGTACTCGTTGGGTGTCGGCTCTGTGGCCCGAACCGCCTCGATATCTCTCCGGAGCACCGCCTTGGCCCGGGGATCGATCAGGTCCAACCGAGCCTTGACGGTCCGCCACGTTGGCGGGGGCCAGCCCCGGCGCCGGCAGGCGCCTCGGATCCGCTCCAAGACGTACTCGAACGGCGGCCGAGTGGGCTTTAGGTATTCCTCTTCAAGAATCTGGCGGATCAGCTTCTCTTCATCCGGATCAAGCACACGAGTTCCCTCGCGACGCCCCCGACCCGGCCCCAGGAGCCCTTCAACGGTCCGCGTCAGGCGATAGCGGGCGATCAGGCGGTAGAGGGTGGGGCGGCTGAGCCCGAGTTCGCACGCCACTAATTCGACGGCGTTGATCGTGAGACGCTCCGGGTGGCGGTCCAGCAGATCGCGGATCGCCGCCTCTCGGCGGCACGCCTCACCCCAACCGGACTGATCCTCCTCGCCATCGTCGGCCATCATGGGGCGCCCACCTTGCTGCAACGTGCGCGCTTATATTCTCAATTCAAACAGCAGGCCAGAGGGCAAATTCTCATTCCAAAAGACAAGTTCTCAATTTAACGGCAGACGTCTATCCTGGAAATTCAACTACTTAAATTCTCACTACAAGCGGCAGGGCGACACTCGGTATAGGGCTGGCCTTGGTCATCGGTGCGGGCAATTTCCGCTGTCGGGCGGCTGGTGAAGTGCATCACCGAGAACCAGGCGGTGGCCCCGGTCTCGACCCGGTCGCCATCGGCGCCGCGGCGGGTGTGGCCGAGAACATCGGTGGCATAGGCCATCGCGAATTCGGTCGCGTCGCGGTGCGCATGTTGGATCAGCGCGCGCTCGGATTCCGTCCCGGCCAAGGCCCAGGCGGCGGAGACGGATTTGTCGGCCGACCAGACCATTTCCAGATATGCCGTCGGCATCTTCGTCGCCGCCAGCTTCCATTGGACTTCTGCGGCGTTGGCGGTGACGCCCGAGGCCATCCGGCCGGCCTTGATGTGGTCAAGCTGTTCGGCCGTCGGGTCTCGGCCGGACACGCCATAGGCCGCCAGGAAGCGCTTGCGGGCGCCATCAATGACCGTGTCCGAAAAAGCCTGTCCGGCACAGCGTCGACCGGCACTTGGCCGTCGGCACGCTTGCCGGACAGGATATGTTCGACTGCGGCGGTTTGGGGTACGCCATCATCAGTCAGACCGAAGACCTCTGATACGGATCGCGTCGGCCGTTGTATTTGCTTTCCATCAATTGTTTCGCCATCCGCCCGCAGCCCGGTCAGCAGATGCGCGATCTCCTGCTTGTCCAGTGGCCGGCTGGTGTCGAAGCCAAGCCGGTCGGCAAGCTGCGGATCAAGGTCCGCCCGGACGTGCGCGACGGCGCCAATGTCCGCCCCGTAGTATTGCGCCAGCGCAGCGTTTTCCGGTCGCAGCGCTTCCTGAAGCACATAATTGGCACTCGCAGCGCCGGACGCCGCTGATCCGCCGCTGCCTGTGCGCGTGCGCAGCATTACCGCGCCATCGCCTGTTCAATGCGAGCCAAGGCAGCAGCGTTGGCTTCGCTGAGTTCCACCATGCGCTTCAGCAACGAAACAATCGGGCTTTCCCCCTGCGGCTCGGCTGTCACCGCTTCTTTGATCTCGATCAGCAACTTCGTCTGGTTCTCGATCGCGCTGGCCAGTTCCCCGCAGCCGGCGGTCAGGGTGTGGATCGCATCCCGCATCTCCAGCACCGCATCGGTCAGGTCTTCGCTGTCCATTGGCATAATCCATGATCCTGCCTGGAGGTTTGGCTCGTCAACCGCGAAGCGACCATGCAGCCGAAGGCTGCCATGGTATTTTAGAAATATACTTTTCCGGGGTCACATCGGGTTATCGTCTGGTACGCCTGTGGTACACTTCTGGTTATCGCCGAGTACGCTTGAGGTTATCGAGTGGTACACTCGTGGTTCACGCTTCTTCAGTGCGTGCCGGGAGTTTTCAGCTTGGGCGGGCGCGGCATCGTCCAGATCGGCAAGGAACAGGCACTCCCGATCACTTATGGAAGCGGCCGGCATGCGCGCATTTCGTCAGCAATGTTTGGAGTCCGTTGGACCGAGGTCTGTCGCAAAACTCTTCAGTTCCGCGACAAAGCCAAGGGTCTGTCGGTTCCTGATGCCGGGGCATAATTGCACGGCATGGGTTCAATGGATCACAGTGTGGCTTCCACAAAGAAGGGGAAAGGACCGTGATGCATGAACTGACGGATGCCGAGCTGGAGCAGGTCTCTGGTGGACAGACCGGCGGGGGAGTTATCACCGCGTTCACCGTTCAGGGCAAAGGGCTGAACTCCCCTGTTTTTAACGCCTTCGGTGGCCTCTCCACCGCCAACGCCCAGCCAGGCCCCAACCCTCCCGGGCATGGGCAGGTCACGGCTGCTGCCGCACACAGCGGTTAACGCCCACCAACCTCGCCGGAGCGCGGGGTACCTCGGCAAACAGCCAAAGGGAGATGCAGCGCTCCGGCGATCAGACTGCCCGCTTTTTCCTCGGCGTGCTCTACCTCGCTGCCCATTCTCGATGGGAGCGTTTGCGGGAGGGGGGGCGGAATCCTACGCTAAGCCCGGCCCCTTCTTGCCGTGGTGCCTGAGTGCGCCGTAGGATGCTACATACCGCATGAACCGGGAGATGCTACGACAGCGTTTGGCACAAGCTGGGGAGCACATTGTCCTCGGTGAGCATCACATCGTCCGCCAGCAGGAGATTGTCGCCGAACTGGAGCGGGATGGCCACGACACGGCCCAAGCAAGACGAATCCTCGCCATCTTCAAGGAGACACAGGTGGTGCATATCGCTGTTCGCGATCAGCTACGGCGTGAATTGGACGCTCTCGATGCCGCAGATCCACCCCCCCCCCGCTGATCAATGCCACCTATGTGCTCATCTCTGACAGCGTGACGAAGATTGCGCGGCTGCGTTCCTGCTTGCGTGATGTCTGGCTTGTCCGGGAGGAAAGCCTGGCGCTCATTGCACAATCCATCGCCATCCTTGCCGTCGCCGAGAAGACTGCCGTGGAAACGAGCAACCTGATGCCGTACGGTGGCGGGCCGGTCTGTGAGTCATCGCGGCCGCACCGCAGGTCGTCATCATCCGGCGCTTCGGGGCTTAGCGTAGGATTCCGCTCCCTCCCGTAAATGACCCCAGTAACGGACGGGAGCACAGCGGCTCCCGGCTGCCTTTGCTCCGCGTGAGCGGTGCAATGGTCTGATGCCAAATACCGCTCTTTTATAAACCCGGCGAAATTCGGCGAAAACCGGACGGACAGCCGGACGAAACCCGGACGCCTGTCCGGACGAAATCGGCAGCGGCAACCAAACCACGGCAGGAACTGGACAGCGTAGAGGCACAGGTGGCAGGCCGGGACAGAATCCGGGAAACAACGGGCTGAAGCCGGTGCTTCGTGGGAAATGCCAGGCGCATAAAAGGCCAATGCCCGGGACAAAGGTCGGGACATGGCGGGACAAAAGTCGGGAAATGGCGGGACGAACAAGGCACATGCCAGGCAGTTGGTGGGACGGCCAGAGTGGGGCGTCTACATACCAAGGCACCTTTCGGTGCGAGCGACCGCCACCCGACCGGGTTATGTTCAGTTGGTCGACCGGGTTCCACCGGGGCATGCGTCGAGGTCAACGGTCATGGCACGCCATTGGTGGCCGTCATATAGCGGTTGAATGAAAACCGCAGGAGCGGCAGGAGTGACTGACAGACCAATGGACTGCTGACGCAATCCAGGCCACTCGCGTCCGGGTTTCGGGATCGGGTGCCAAAGCAGCTTCGGTGGACGCATCGAGTTTGACCCAAGCTGGAGTCAAGTTTGGCTCACCTACGGTATCAAGTTTGTCGCAAGATTGTCGCAGGTTATCGTCACCCGTTGACGGTGAAATTTGACAGCAGACCATTGCACCGCTCACGCGGAGCAAGGCAGCCGGGAGCCGTTACCCTCTTACTTGCCCGTGACTGCGTAACACCCTAGCGCCGGGCTTGGCGTGGGATTCCGTCCCCTCCCGTAAATGACCCCTCTATTCGCCGCATGGTCCGCATAACCGCCGCATATATGCGGTGATTGTTGACGTCGTCGCCACGGCCCGCCTACATGACCGCCGCCGGTTGGCGGCGATTGGAGGCTCATCTGGCCGATTTTATCTGGCAACACCCGGACTGGCCGCGGTTCCGGTGGAGCGCCGACCGGCTGCTTCCGGCGGTTGCCGATGCCCGCTTCCTGCATGGGCGCCTGATTGGCACGATGGCGGCCGCGGGCCTGGCGACGCGCCAGCAGGCCGAGTTGACGGCGGCAACCGACGATGCGGTCGCGACATCCGCCATTGAGGGCGAAGCCCTGCCCCCGGCCAGCGTCCGCTCATCCATTGCCCGGCGGCTGGGCCTGCCCGACGACGGGCTGACGCCCCGGGACAGCCGGGTGGAAGGCGTTGCCGGGATGGTGCTGGACGCCACGCGCAACTGTCGGCAGCCGCTGACCGTGGAACGCCTGTTCAGCTGGCACCGGGCCTTGTTTGCCGTCATGCGGCCTTCGCTCGAGGCGCCGATTGACGTTGGCCGCTGGCGGACCGATGCCCGTGGCCGGATGCAGGTCGTCTCCGCCACATACCGCGGCGGCAAGACGCCCCGCGTTCACTTCGAGGCCCCGCCAGCCGACCGGGTAGCTGCGGGGATGAAGCGGTTCATCGCCTGGTTCAACGGCGACGCGGAGGATCTGGACGCCTTGCTGCGGGCTGCCATCGCCCACCTCTGGTTCGTCACCATCCACCCCTTTGACGACGGCAACGGGCGGATCGGGCGGGCCATCATGGACATGGCCATCGCCCGCGCCGAGCCGCCTGGCGGCCAGCGGTTCTACTCGCTGTCGAGCGCCATCCTCCGCCAGCGGCGGGGCTACTACGCCGCCTTGGAGCAGGCGCAACGCGGCGACCTGGACATCACGCCATGGCTGCTGTGGTTCCTGCAATGCCATCAGACGGCTGTTCGCGACGCCGAGAGAACGGCACGGCGGGTCATCGAGGTGGCCCGCTTCTGGCCGTCGGTGGAGCCGGTCAACGCCCGCCAGCGCAAGGCGCTCGCGAAGCTGCTGGACGAGTGGGAGGGGCTGATGACGACGCGGAAGTGGGCGGCCATCAATGCCGTGTCCGCCGACACCGCGCAGCGTGACATTGCCGACCTGGTGAGCCGCGGTGTGCTCGTGCCGAACCGGAAGGGCGGGCGCAGCACGGGCTATGTGCTGGCAGGGCCGCTTGGCCCTGCCTCCCCCGTGTCCCAAGAGGCGAGCCCGTCCGAGGCGAAGCGGGGCGGATAGCGTCTCGGCCAGAGCCAACGACACGACGTTCCGGACGGTCTCACTTCAACGTGGCCTCGTCTTCGATCCCGAGGCGATCAGCCAGAGTCGAAACGGAAGCATACCTGTTTGTATTGACAAACGACCAACCCGGGCGCAGGCTTTGCCCGTCACGATCGAGGAGGGTGCGAACATCAGCATGACTCCACCGAGTTTTCACCGTTGCCGGCTCTCGTAACACCGGCAACTAATTCCACCTTCATGTGAAGCTCGGCCATTGCTGTCGAGCAGACATCTTCGCAAGCGGCCCCCGTCATCGGAACGTCGGGGGTCATTGCGTCAGATAGGAAACAATCCCCGGCTGAACTTTTGACCGGCCAAGACGGTTTCACGTTGTTCGAAGCGGCGGCGACCGAGAATCTTGTGCGCCGCTGCGCCATAACGTTTCTATATAATAAAAACTAACTCGCCAATGATGTGTTGGATACAGATTGATGCATGAGTTGTTATGCCCTGCAACGGTCTGATGTCTGCGGACGGCCCGAACGCTTCGGTTCGTGCATCCAAGGGTGGTTTTCTGCACCGCCGCCACCCTCGGTCAGGGCTGGCCCCTGTGCGCCGCCTCTCCAGGGAGGCTGAGTCGAGCTTTTTGTTCCGGTTGCTACCGGAACCCCTTAATAGCGCCGGCTCGGCCTACCCAGGGCTTGCGTATCCTCGATTTCCCGTCGGCTTTCCAGCCATCCACACTGCTCCAGCCGCATCAGGAGCGGATACAAGGTACCCCGAAGCCAGTCCGGCTTTGTGGCTAATCTCTGCGGCCGACACCTCCCGGCCGCAGGCGGCGGAAGCCCTGGCATTTTGAAGGAGGCCGGACTACCGCGCCAGCATGCGGACCTTGGCGGCGGGCGCAACTGGCGGCGGGGAAGGGTGGAGCATGACGCCCTGGTCTCCGACGTCGACCTTGGCCTCCGGATAAACCGATAACGCCAAGTGCAAGTTTGGCAGGAAGCGCGCTCTGAAGTTGTCCAGCCTCCCGAACCCGGCGCCGAATTGTGCCATCAGCGCGCGCCAGGGGACCAGTTTGTCGCCGCGCAGGACATGCAGGCGGTAGGCCAGCCAGGCATAGACGTCCAGCGCCATGGAGTTGTTCGAAACAGCCTTGATGGCGGCTTCCTCCAATGGAACCGGGTGTTTTTGAAGCTGTTCGAAGAAACCGACGGACAGGGTCACGCGCTCCGTAAACTGCTTCCGCTTGCCGGGGGGCCCATCCGGCTCGTCCAGAAACAGGGCTGTGTCGACGATGCTCTGGTTGAGCAGTCCGGTCGCGCCGTCCGATCGCACGCGAAAGGTGAGGCGGCAAAGGCTCAGGCGCTCCGCCTGGTTCCGCACGGAGGCCATGCTTGTTCCGCCGAGCGGAATCCCCAACCTCGCGAGCCAAGCCGTCAGGCTGCCTCCCAGTTCGACTTCACGCGACCGCGATTTGATGGCTTCGGACTGCAAAAAGATGAGGATCAACCGCGCCCTGGAGCCGTAAGGAACGCCGATTGAAACCGGCTTGCCAGCGGACCCTGGCCGCATTCCGGGCTCGACGATCAGCGTCATCCGCTCGCTTTCGACTTGCCATCCGTCGGCATCGGGCAGCTTGCGATGGGGAAGGGCGGTCTGGCACCAACCGCTGTACAGAAAGCTGAGCCCCCCCTCTTCATCCGCCATATAAGCGGCGGCAGCTTCGACCTCCGCGCGCACAATGCCGAAGTCCAGTGCGCCTTGTCGGCCTGCTTCTGTGATGAGGTGATGCAGCGTTCCCATGTCCGTGACTATGCCAGTTCTGTCCACACCTGTCGCTCTGGCATTTTGAAGGGACAGCTACTAGAAAGGCTATTTGTATATCTTTATTAGCATATCCTACAAAATGCCAGAGGATAACTCGCTAAATCATTGATTTCCTGTTTTGGGGTCCATCTCCGCTTCCCTTCAAAATGCCAGTCCTCACCTACAAAATGCCAGGGGCGGCCTGTGGGCGACTCGGGCTCCTACAAAATGCCAGAGGATATTTCGCCGGTCTGTGGACAACCCGAATCGGGTGGCCGGGAAGATTTTCCGTCAGGTGACGGAAAATAAGTGCCGACGCGACGGGCGGGTAACGCCGTCCGAGTACCAGGCGTTGCGCAGCTTCGGACCGATTGCGGCACCTCCCGCATCAGGCGCTGGTAAAACTTCCCCACCCAGGGCAATCGCACTTCAGAATAGTGCCAGGAGGCGAGCGAGATAGGCGTTGTCCCAGGCGGCCTTCTGGAACTTGCCGCGCAAGGCGTCCTTGTCGCCGTTCGTCTGCATGACATTGATGGCCATG
>NZ_NHRY01000125.1 GCF_002937115.1 Rhodopila globiformis
CTGAACCGGCCACTTTAGTGGCCAACTGAACCCGGGACCGCGTTAGCGGTCCCGCTTGCCGCTTTGAGCGGCTCACACTCAACGGGCCGCGTCAGCGACCCGCCCGGCCGCTTTGAGCGGCCAACACTATAAAGCCCCCGGCTCTGCCGGGGGATATTTACTCGGAAAAAGTTTGCCGGGCCTGATCATCGGGGTGATCGAGGCGAGCGTCATCGTGCTGGCGACGGTCGCGTGGTTCCGCGTGCCGCTGCTTGGCGGCCTGCTGCCGCTCTATTTTGGCTTGCTGCTTTTCGTGACGGCGGTGACCGGAATCGGCCTGATGATCTCATCGCTCGCCCTCACGCAGCAGCAGGCGCTGCTCGGCGCCTTCCTGTTCATGGTGCCGTCCATCGTCCTGTCCGGCTTCGCCACCCCCATCGCCAACATGCCGGACGCCATCCAGAATCTTACTTTAATCAATCCGATGCGCTATTTTCTGGTTGTGGTCCGCGCCGTGTTTCTGGAAGGCGCGACCTTCGATCAGCTGGTCCCGCAATATTGGCCGATGGCTCTCATCGCGCTCACGACCCTGATCGCGGCAGGCTGGCTGTTCAGACGCCGCAGCTATTAGCATATTCCCAAAAAGTTGCAGACTTTTTGGACAAGAATATGCGTTGGAACAATTAGCTAGAGCATTTCTCCGATTCCGAAGGAATGGAAAATGCTCTAGCCGGACAGGGTTTCGCCGAGAGGTTGAGCCGGAGATATTTTCGTTTGCGCGCCAAAGGTGAATGTGAAGCATGAGCAGTTTTCTCGCCCACCGGATCGAGGTTCTGAGCGACACCATCTTCGGGGTTGCGATGACGACGCCTGTTTACAGCCTGTTGAGTTCCCGGTGGAACGCCACGCCGGCCAGTTTCGAGGTTGTCCTCAAGTCAATGTTTCATCCTGCGGTCGCCTTCGGCTGCAGTTTCCTTTTTTCCGGGGTCTTTTGGGTCAGCCATCATCGCCGGCTGGCTCTGACGGAGGCGCGGAGCCGGCGCTTTCTTTTCGTAAGCTTCGCCTTTCTGTTCCTTATCGTCCTCCTGCCGGCGCCGACGATTCTTTGGGGGCAGGACGGGGCGGAGCAATGGACGGCGGCGCTTTACAGCGGTCATCTGGCGGCGATCGCCTGTGTCAATGAAGGTCTCTGGATCTTCGCGATCCTGGCGGCGCGGTCGCGGCCGTGGCCGCTCGCCATCGGACCCGGAATTCTCGCGGTCGTTTTCCTCGTTGCAACGGTCGTCAGCATCGACCAGCCGCGCCTTGGTCCGCTGTTGTGGCTGGCGGCGATTCTGGCTCCGGTCGTCGACGCCCGCGTCACGAGACAAGATTTATGACGCCGGCTCCGTTCGCTTTTTCGACGAAAGCGGGGGCGTCCCTCCGTTCACGGCAGCGCGCCGTGACGCGCCGCGCCGAGGCAGGCCTGTCAGCAAAGGAGTGATGAGGATGCTGGAATATCGCGTCGTCGCCAGGCGGATCGACGCCCACGGCGGCATGGCCCGGTGCAAAGGCGCCAAGATCACGCTCGATACCGACGTGAATGGACGGGCCGACGCCTTCAACCCCGCGGAGCTGTTCCTCGCCGCGATCGCCGCCTGCATGCTCAAGGGAATTGAGCGCGTAACGCCGATGCTCAGGTTCAACCTGCGCGGCGTCGAGGTGAAACTGCACGGAATCCGGCAGGACAGTCCGCCGAAGATGGCCTCGGTCGACTACGAGCTGATTGTCGACACCGACGAGGACGACCGACGGCTCGACCTGCTTCACACCAACGTCCGTAAATTCGGCACAATCTTCAACACTGTATCGGCGGCGACGAGGCTCGAAGGCCGCATCGTGCGCGCCGCAAAAGGCTGAGGCCTGCCAACGAATGAACGGAGGTCATCAGCTGATTTGGCGGTTGAGCTTGCAGCCGATACGGCTGTGACATGACCTCGGTCGATGCGCTTTAAGATTTTGCGATCCAGAATTCACTGAAACGCGGAGGCGCCCAATGGCGAATATTGATGTTGTCCTTTGCTATCCTGTAAGGACTGCTATCGGCACTTATGGCGGAAGCCTGAAATCCACCCCAGCCACCGATCTCGGCGCGACGGTTGTCAAGGCGGCGCTCGATCGCTCGGGCCTTGATCCGTCGCTGGTTGGCGCGGTTGTGATGGGCAATGTTATTCAGGCGGGCGCCAAGATGAACCCGGCCAGACAGGCGGCCATTCATGGGGGCGCGCCGGTCGAAGCGCCGGCCATGACCGTCAACCGCGTTTGTGGCTCCGGCGCCCAGGCCATCGTCTCCGCCGCCCAGGAAATCTGGCTCGGGCATGGCGACGCCGCGATCGCCGGCGGCATGGAGAACATGGACATGGCGCCCTATCTGATGAGCGGCGGGCGCTGGGGCTATCGCATGGGCGACGCGCAGATTTACGACAGCATGTTGCGCGATGGACTCAATGACGCTTTCTCCGATCAGCATTCGGGTTGGCATACTGAGGACTTGGTCCAGAAATATCATGTCAGTCGCGCGGATCAGGATCGCTGGGCCGAACGGTCCCAAAAGAGGTTCTCGGCGGCCCAGGCGGCCGGGAAGTTCGAGGCGGAAATCACGCCTGTCGAAATCAGGGGCCGGAAGGGGGCCGAACTATTCGTCAAGGACGAACACAACCGCCCGGATACGACGCTCGAATCCTTGGCGAAGCTCCGCCCCGCCTTTCGCAAGGACGGAACGATTACCGCTGGCAACTCGCCGGGCCTCAACAGCGGCGCGGCGGCCATGATTGTCGCGGAAGCAAAATGGGCCGAGAAGAGAGGCCTCACGCCAGTGGCGCGACTCGTCTCTTATGGAATCGCGGCGGTGGAGCCGGGGATGTTCGGCATCGGACCCGTGCCCGCGGTCAAGCAAGCGCTGGCGCGCGCTGGCTGGTCGACGGGCGATGTCGAACGCATCGAGATCAATGAAGCATTTGCCGCGATCGCGATAGCGGTCTACCGCGAGCTGGGCCTTGCCGAGGACGTTGTGAACGTCGAAGGCGGGGCAATCGCGCACGGCCATCCGATTGGGGCGACCGGCGCCGTCCTGACGACCCGGCTCCTCCATTCGATGCAACGAGACGGGCTCAAGCGCGGCGTCGCGACTTTGTGCATAGGCGGCGGTCAGGGCATTGCGCTCGCTCTGGAGCGGATCACCTGATCAAACCGCGACGACAACGGCGACGCGCCGCTCACGCAAATGATCCTTTGGCCCATAGAACGGGGTCAGGCGTGTTGCGCTTCTCAATATTTCTGCTAATCTGGAAATATGGATGATTTGACGGCGCTACCCGTCCTCGCGGCGCTTTCTCAGGCCACCCGTCTGGAGACCTTCCGGCTGCTGGTCAGCCGGGAGCCTGATGGCGTTCCCGCCGGGGAACTGGCGCGCGAAATCGGCGTGCCGCAGAACACGCTCTCCACCCACCTCGCGATCCTCGCCAACGCCGGTCTGGTTCACGGCGCGCGCCATAGCCGGTCGATCATCTACCGCGCCGACGTCGAGTGTTTGCGTCAGCTCGTCCTGTTTCTCTTGAAAGACTGCTGCGGCGGCCGCCCCGAGCTTTGCGCGCCGCTGATCGCCGATCTTTCGCCGTGCTGTCCACCGGAGGCGCATGCCCATGACTGACTCTGTCTACAACGTCCTTTTCCTTTGCACCGGAAATTCGGCCCGCTCCATCATCGCCGAGAGCATCCTCAACAAGGACGGCCGCGGGCGTTTCCGAGCCTACTCCGCCGGCAGCCACCCGAAGGACGCCGTCAATCCTTTCGCCTTGAAGGTCCTGGACTCCTACGGCTATCCGACGCAGGGCGCGCGCTCCAAGGATTGGGACGAATTCGCGGCTCCCGGCGCCCCGGAAATGGATTTCGTTTTCACCGTCTGCGACAACGCCGCCGGCGAGATCTGCCCGCACTGGCCCGGCCAGCCGATGACGGCGCATTGGGGCATAGAAGACCCGGCTGCGGTCGAGGGGACCGACCTTGAGAAAGAGCGCGCCTTCGTCACAGCCCTGCGCTATCTCAAGAACCGCATCGCCGCCTTTACCGCCATTCCCATCGACCGGCTGGACAAGCTGAAGCTCGGTTCCCGCTTGGAGGAAATCGGCCGGATGGAAGGCGCGACCCACGACCGAGCCGAAATCCAATCCTGACTTTTCTCGTCTGCCGGCGACGCCAAAATCGCCGGCGCGCAGGAGCCCGATCATGTCCATTTTCGAACGATATCTGACCCTCTGGGTGGCGCTCTGCATCGTCGCGGGCGTCGTCCTCGGCCATTTCTTCCCGGCCGTCTTTCAGGGCGTGGGCGCAGCTGAAATCGCCAGGGTCAACCTGCCGGTGGCGGGGCTGATCTGGCTGATGATCATCCCGATGCTGGTGAAAATCGATTTCGCCGCGCTCGCGCAGGTCAGGGAGCATTGGCGCGGCATCGGCGTCACCTTGTTCATCAACTGGGCCATAAAACCCTTTTCCATGGCCTTGCTCGGCTGGCTGTTCATCGGCGGATTGTTTCGCGCTTATCTGCCCGCCGACCAGATCGACAGCTATATCGCCGGCCTGATCCTGCTCGCCGCCGCGCCCTGCACCGCCATGGTCTTCGTGTGGAGCAACCTTTCCAACGGCGAGCCGCATTTCACCTTGAGTCAGGTGGCGCTCAACGACCTGATCATGATCGTCGCCTTCGCGCCGATCGTCGGCCTGCTGCTTGGCCTGTCGGCCATCACCGTTCCGTGGGAGACCCTTTTCCTCTCGGTCGTGCTCTATATCGTGGTTCCAGTGATCATCGCGCAGGTTTTGCGCCGCTCTTTGCTGGCGCGCGGCGGCGAGCACGCCCTATTGGCCGCGTTGAAACATTTGCAGCCGCTGTCGCTCGTCGCGCTGCTGGCGACCCTGGTTCTGCTGTTCGGCTTTCAGGGCCAGCAGATCGTCGCCCAGCCGCTGATCATCGCGATGCTCGCGGTTCCGATCCTGATCCAGGTTTATTTCAACGCCGGTCTTGCTTATCTGCTCAACCGGGCGACCGGCGAGGCGCATTGCGTGGCGGGGCCCTCGGCGCTGATCGGCGCCAGCAATTTCTTCGAACTGGCGGTCGCCGCCGCGATCAGCCTGTTCGGCTTCCATTCCGGCGCGGCGCTGGCGACCGTGGTCGGGGTGCTGATCGAGGTTCCGGTGATGCTGTCGGTGGTCAAAATCGTCAATGCGACGCGCCCATGGTATGAGGCCGGCGCGGCCGTGCGCCGTCGCGATGCTTGTCAGCAAGTCAATGGAAAGGCCGCCGGCTGAAACCATGAACGTCGTGATCCATCATAACCCGAATTGCGGGACATCGCGCAACGTGCTGGCGCTCATCGAGGCCGCCGGCTACCGGCCGACGGTGATCGAATATCTCAATGTCGGCTGGACCAGGCCGCAATTGCTCGGCCTGTTCGCCGCCGCCGGTCTGACCGCGCGCGAGGCTTTGCGAACGACGAAATCGCCGGCGGAGCGGCTGGGCCTACTCGATCCTCTGGTTTCGGACGAAACTTTGCTCGACGCCATGGTCGAACATCCGGTTCTGGTCAACCGCCCCATCGTCTGCACACGCAGGGGCGTGAGGCTGTGCCGGCCCAGCGAGGCGGTTCTCGACCTGCTCGACCGCCTGCCGCCGGGACCCTTCGCCAAGGAAGACGGCCAGTTGCTGATCGACGCCGGGGGCCGCCGCGTTGGATAAGCCGATCGACTCGACGCCCAATCTCGACGACGCCTGTTTCCAGGCCATCGACGAACAACGGCTGTTCGTCCGGCCCCGGCAGAGCCACGCGCCGCGCATCCTGCTGCTCCATGGCTCGGTGCGGAAACGCGCGTTCAGCCGCCTGCTGAGCGAAGAGGCGGCGCGCATCCTGCGTCGCCTTGGCGCCGAAACGCGAAGCTTCAACCCGAGCGGCCTGCCCCTGCCGGACGATGCCGAACCCGATCATCCCAAGGTGGCCGAATTGCGCGACCTCGTGACATGGTCCGAGGGCATGGTCTGGTGCTCGCCCGAGCGGCACGGCGCCATGACCGCGATCATGAAGGCGCAGATCGACTGGATTCCGCTGACGCTCGGCGCGGCGCGTCCGACCCAGGGCAAGACGCTCGCCATCATGCAGGTCTGCGGCGGCTCGCAGAGCTTCAACGCCGTCAATCAGATGCGCGTCCTCGGCCGCTGGATGCGCCTCATCACCATCCCCAACCAGTCTTCGGTCGCCAAGGCCTTCATGGAATTCGACGACCACGACCGGATGAAGCCCTCGCCCTATTACGACCGCGTCGTCGATGTGATGGAAGAACTGGTCAAGTTCACCCTGCTCACGCGGGGCTGCGCCGATTACCTCGTCGACCGCTATTCCGAGCGCAAGGAAAGCGCCGAAGAACTGTCGAAACGCGTCAATCAGCGCTCGATCTGAGCCGCCCGCGTCGAACTCGAATAACGACATCGCCGCGCCTATGGCCTATGAGCGTCGGTTTCCTCATGCATTCTGAACATCCGCTGCACGGGAAATAGCCGTCGGCGGCGTGTTCAGGTCGTAGGACCGCACTGGGTCGGACTCGGTCCATCATCCGTTGAGAGCAGCAGTGGATGGACCTTAGATGCGGTGCTGTGCATCAGCGGAATTTCGCCGCCGGGTCGAAGCTTTGGGGATCGTCCACCGCCACATCGCCGCGCGCGCCGCCAGCATGCAGTCCATCAGCTCGGCGGTCAGCGCATCCTCGGCGCAGGCCTCGCGCACCGCCTGCTCGAAGCCGGCGCGGCCGACCTTGTGCAGCTTCACCCCGAAGCTCTTCAGAGAGTGCCGGATCGCGTTCTCCAGGTCGAGGAACTTGCGCTTCAGGTTGCGGCGGTGCGTCAGCAGCAGCTTCAGCCGGTAGGCGCCATCGGTCTTCACATGCGCCTGGCGGAACCAGCCGGTGCGCATCAGATGCGCCAGCCCGAGCGCGTCGGTGGCGTCGGTCTTGTTGCGCTGGGCCGACATCGCCGCGCGCACCTGGCGCGTCTCCAGGCAGACCGCGGGAACGCCCAGCGCCAGCAGCCCCGGATGCAGCCAGGGCGACAGCGCCCCGGCTTCGTGGCCGGCGCGTTTCAGCGTCCCGGCGAACGGCGCCAACGCCGTGGCGATGGCCTCCGGTTCGGTGGCCACGGAGCACTGCATCAGCACAGCACCCGCCTCATCGACGACGCACACCGCCGTCTCCTCGATCGACACGTCCAGTCCTGCAAAATGGGCCATCGCCGCCATCCTCCGTCGCTTCGGCGGCCGGGGATCGGCGCCGGTGACGGAAAGTTTGCCACCGTCCAACGGCCGTTTGCGGGTGGGTTTCGGGGGCGCCGGCGTGTCATGCCCGATTACACCGGCACTCTGCCGGTCGGTTCCTGCCCTTCTGCCCTGTTCGCCCCACCTTCTTCCCGGAAGCGCGCGCCGCTGCGCTTGCCTGCGAACTCGCATCCAGGGGCCTCAACGTATCCTCGGGAGGCTCCAGACACCGTCGCAACAGGAAGGAAAACGCAAGCCGACCGCGGCAACGCCTCGATGTGACCCCAAGGCATCGTCGCCATCATCGCTTCGGTCCCGCAGTGGAAACCGCGACGAACAGCCCGGCGGATTGCGGCGCCATGGCAGAGAGATCGTGTACGGCGCCGGCAGCCGGCGTGTCGCTCGGCGGCGGCTTGGCTGACGCGCGATCGGCAGGTTCAGCGCTGGCCGACCGCGTGATGAAGAGCGGAGCCTGCGTCCAGGATGAGGGATCGGCGGCCGCCAAGAGGACAGGCCCATCGATCTCGTCTCCCCCCACAACAGGGACGAGCGCCGCCACGTAGGCGACGGTTTCCGCCGGCAGTGGGCGGCGCCGGTCGCGATAGTCCTCGTATCGGCCAGGCCCCGCATTGTAGGCCGCAAGAAAGCCCGGCGATCCGTAGCGGTCGTGCATCTCGCGCAGATAGGCGGCGCCCGCGAAGATGTTGTCGTGCGGATCGAACGGGTCACGCCCGAAGCCGTAGCGGGCGCGTAGCGCCGCCCAGGTTTCGGGCATGATCTGCATCAGGCCCATCGCGCCCTTGGAGGAAACGGCGTGCCGGTCCCCACCGCTTTCGACGCGCATGACCGCGCGTATCCATGCCGTCGGAATGCCGAAGCGTCGCGCGGCCTCGGTGATGAACGCGGCGTAGGGAGCGGTCGCGGCCTGCACCGCCGGCGACAGCGCCTGTGCGTAGACGGAGCCGGTCGGCAGGCCGAGCGCCATCACGCCAGCGAGCAAAAGACCCGCGCGCCGCATGCGCTCACTCCCGCTCGCCGCGCTTGGGCGGGCGGTTCCAGTTCAGCACCCAGGTCGCGTGGTCGTCGGTTGAGCGGAACAGATTGGCGCGGATCGGCTGGATCAGCGTTGGATCGTCGATGAGCAGCGACACGTATTCGCCAGCCTTCTCGCCGGTGCGTTTCCAGCCCGCGCCGATCTCGGGGCCTTCGCCGTCGCCGAGGTGGACGCGATAGTCGGGCGCATTCTCGACATCGGAGGATTCGGCCGGAACGAGGGAGAGATCGTGGGTGAAGGAGAGCGTCTGGATGCGTCCGGTGAAGCCGGATTTATCGCGCGTGAACTGACCGATCTGCGCCATGGGAACCTCCTCGGTTGGCGGGTTGGAAAGCGGGTCGATCGGCGACGGCGCGCCAGACGAAGCGGCCGTCGCCGGCCTCGTCGGTCCACAGCGGGACCGCGCGCGCGATGATCGACGTGATCGGGAATGGGCCGAAATAGCGACCGTCGAGACTGTCCGGGACGGTCGCATTCATCAGGAAGATTTCGCCCGGCGTGAGCGTATGGCAGCCGCTCCAGCGCGGCAGCGGGCGACCGAGATGGTCGCGGTTGTGCGCCATGCCGACCTCGATCTGATCGATGGTGATCGCGTCGCCAGCGCGGCACACGGTCTGTCCGGCGACCGCCATGACATGCTTCAGAAGAGGCACGCCCTTAGGCAGAAATCCGCCATTGGCGAGGTAGCTGGCGATCGGTGCTGGCGGTCGCACCGCGACCAATTCCCGGACGTGCAGCCGTCCGATGGGCTGCAACGCGTAGAGCCCGGTCGGCGTGCTTGCCGTGGCGTTCCAGATCAGCCGGGGCGCGGGGTGGAAGAACGCCAGAGCGCCCACGCCTGCCATGGCCACGAATGTCGTCATGACGTAGCCAAAGCGGGTCATAGCATGACACTCCGCCGCTTGCGCCAGGCGGCGTGCTGCTCGCGCGTGTAGGCGCGGGGTTCGTGGTCAGCCGCGAGACGGTTGTGGAGGTGACGCCAGTATTCTGGTGCGGCGTCGGCCGCATCGATGCCCAGCGCCTCGACAGCGTCGATCGCCCGCAGCACGCGTTCGACCTTGGGCCAGCCTTTGACCCGCAGCAGGATCTCACCGCCGGGGCGCACGAAGGGCAGCGTCTGGAAGCGCGCGCCTGGCTCGACGGCGCGCACGATATCCATGCGCGAGACGATGGTGCCGTAGTCGTTCGACGCCCATCGGACGAATGCGAAAGCGCTTCCGGGCATGAAGCTGGAGATGCTGCGACGCCGATCGAGGATCTTCTCTTCAGCGCGGCGGCCGAAGCGCAACCAGTGCTCGATCTTCTTCTCGATCCAGGTCAGTTCGACATGCGTGAGCGCGACTGTCCGCCGATCCGATTGCGGCGTCGGACGCAGCGGAAATGGCGGGTGGTTGCCATTCATGGCGACGCCCCGGAGTCGTCAGGGAATTCGCGCGCCAGGAGGTCGCGGAGCATATCGGCGACGGTGATGCCGCGGCGGAAAGCGGCGACCTTGATGCGGCCGCGCAGCGCCGGTGTGACGTCGATCGTCAGCCGTGCGGTGAAAGCAGCAGCCTCGTCGGTGCGGCGGGATGGCGCATCGTTGGCCTTGATCCAGCTCTCGGCGTCGCCGGGCCGTGCCGCGAAGCCGCGTCGATTGGAGCGCTCGGTCACGTTGCGATCCTCCCGATCTCGGCGGCGAGTGCCGCGATCTCGAGGGCGGCGGCGCCGTGCTCAGCGAGCTCGAAGACCAAGCGCCCGGATTGCGCGGCATCCGCAAACGCGACGCGCTGGCCGATGGTGCTGGCGAGCACCGGCGGATCGTGATCCGCCAGAGTTTCCGCCGTCTCGCGCGCGATGACGGTGCGCGCGCCACAGCGGTTCAGCACAAACCGCGCGGCAAGCTGGGGGCGGTAGATGCGCGCCTCGCGAAGAAGACCTAGCATTTCGGCCGACGCCCAGCCGTCGAGCGGCGACGGCTGCACGGGGATCAGCACCAGGTCGGCGGCCAGCAGGGCCGAGCGCATAAGTCCCGCGACACGCGGTGGGCCATCGATGACGACATGATCCACGGCGCCGGCGAGGTCTGGCGCTTCGCGATGGAGCGTATCGCGCGCCAGGCCGACGACCCCGAATAGCCGAGCCACATTCTCCCGCGCCCGTTGCTGCGACCAGTCGAGCGCCGAGCCTTGCGGATCGGCGTCGATCAAGGTCACGCGCTGGCCGCGCCGCGCCCATTCTCCGGCGAGATGCAGAGCAAGCGTGGTTTTGCCGACGCCGCCTTTCTGGTTGAGCAAGGCGACGATCATCTTCCCCCTCCCGGCCTTTGGCCGAAGGGCAGCGACGGTTGCTGGGCCGAATGCTCGGAGGTCTGCGCTGGAGCGGCCGGGTTATCCGCAGATCGGCCGGGCCAACAAGAAAAGCTAGATTCTGAGTTAGACTCTAAGTTAAGGGCTGGAATCGCGGTTTCGGGCCAAAGGCTTAGCTGCGATTTGCGCGCCTGAAGTCCCGATACCCCCGCGCCCGAAGTCCCGATGATCGGCGCGCCCGAAGTCCCGAGCGCTTCCACACGTTTATCCACAGGAGGTGGGGATAAGTCGGCTGGCAGGATGCGCATTAGTTCACCGCGGTCGCCGCGCTCGATGTGCAGGCGATAGCCGGGCAGTGACTGGCGGGAGACGATGCGACGGAGGTCGAGGGCGAAATCACGCGGCCGGGCGAGGCTGCCGGATTTTTCGTGCAGATGCGCGAGCTCGAACAGCCAGCCGCCCGGCTGGCGCCCGGCGTGCTTGCGGGCGACGCGATAGAGCCAGCGCTCGATCCCTCCGGTGAGGCGGAAGTAGGCCGGGTCGATGGCGAGGACGAGGGAGCGATCGATGACGCCGCGGTAGAACCAGTCGGGGAGCACGAACTCCATGCCCTCGACGCGGCCGTCGTGCGTCGCGCATTCCTCCCACTCGTTGATCCAGGAGAACTGGTGACGGCGCCAGTGCTCGCCGTTGCGGATGGTCGTGCGGATGACCGTCGACTGGAGCCGGGCGAGCGCGCCTTTGAGCAGCTTATAGTCGCGGGCGCCGGTCTGGCGGCCGATCGCGGTCAGAAGCTGATAGGGCGTAAAGCGTAGGAATCGCGACGTCTTGAGGCCCAGGTTCTCGGCCTCGACGATCTGGCTGGCCGCCCAGATCAACACGTCGGCGTCCCAAATGGTCGCCATGCCGTGCTCGGCCACGGCATAGACTTCGACGCGGATGTCGCCGGCCTGGTAGAGGATCGGCGCGGTCCGCCGGGTTTTGGCGAGCGAGAAAAACGGCCGCTCCATCAGGTCGCGCTGATCGCGCGGGCTGGCGTCGCCGGTGGCGACGACGAACGGGTCGAGCTTGCTTCGTTCGCTGGCGGTGATGAGACGGCGCGACGACATCGAGGGCAGCGCCTCAGCGATGGCCAAGACCGGCGGCGCGCGCCTCGACATATCGCGGGTCGGAGGTCGAGCGGCAGGCGGCCTGATCGGCCCAGGCTTGGAGATCGTCGATGGCATAGACGACGCGGCCGCCGAGCTTACGAAAGGTCGGGCCGTTTCCGTGGCAGCGGTATTTCTCCAGCGTCCGCGGCGAGATCCCAAGGATGCGTGCCGCCTCGGGTGTCCTGAGATAGCGTGTCGCGAGCTGTGCGGACCTGTCGAGCATGGGGACCCTCCGTCTTGCCTCGAAGAACCGCGGCCAAGTCGCGGCATGTCGGGGTTACCGTGGCGGAGGGTTCAGGCGTTGGGGGTGGACGAAGATTTTCGCGAGGGTCTGTCCCCCGTTCAGGCGGACACGCGCACGTCCGTCGCCCGCGAAAGGTTCGAGGCGCGAAGCGATGTTTTGACCGATCCTCGTCCGGGCCGGTTGGCCTCCGGCTCAACCGCCGCGCAGGAACTTGAGATAGCCGCGTTCAACGAGGCAAATCGCGTCGTGGATCAGGCGGTTGGCCGCGCGTCGAGAATGAGAATCCTTCCACTCCACCGAAGGCAGTCCGGCTTGTCCCGAACGCAGAACCGTCTCGGCGACGTCGCGCGGGCTGCCTCCGGTTTCGTGGATGTCGTAGGCTTGGAGGAGCTGAATGAGCCGGCGCTTGCGCAACACGGTCAATCTGAGCGCCTGGGGGAGAAGGCCGATGGTCTGGCCGCGCAGGCGGCGGACGAAGCGCGAGGCGACATCCAGTCGGAGGTCGATCGCCGTGGCGCCGATGGGCAGAATGATCGTAGGGCGTGATACGGCTCTGTCGTTGCATAATCGGATATGCAGTTCGCCGGTTCCGTCGGCGACAACGACCTCCCGGCCGTCATCGTCAATGCGATCCCCGATCACCGATCCGAGCTGCGCCGGGTCGAGAGACAGGGGATCGAAGCCTGGCGGGGCGGCGTCGAGGATCAGGGTGCCGGGGGAGAGTTCCGGCAGCCAGGACACGGGTCCGGTCCCGACCGGGGCATAGGGGTCAGGCGCGAAAGCGTAACCCCCATCGCCGAGCGAGGCCGGAGCGAGCGGTCTGCGCATCGACGTGCAAGCGCGCGATCTGGCGCTGCGTGTGGGCGTAGTCGCGACGATAGTCGGCGTTGCGACGCAAGAACTCGACGGCGAAGCCGGGGCGGCCGAGGCGACCCAGTTGGTCGATCGTCTCCGGCGAGCGCCAATACTGCGTGGGCATGGCGTTTCCTCTCGTCCTGGCCCCCTGTTAGGGGGAGCCTCAGACGATCCTGAAAGGCGCGCACTGCGCTAGACCCCATGGTTGCATCGCGCGTGACGCCCTATTGGGCGGCTGGCGTGGGCTGAATCACGGAGATCGCGGCGCCAGCAGGTGACGGTATCCGGATTTTGTCATCCAGTGCGCCCGCGCCAGGTGGCTGTCATGGACGAGTCTCGCCCGATCGGGTTCGCGTTGGGGATCGAGCCCGAAGATCACCTGCACGACCTCGCGCCAATCGGCCCCCTCCTCCTCGGCCATCAAAAGCCGCAGATAGATGGCCAGATGCCGTTCATCATAGGCGCTGATGCGGTCGGAGGGTGGCGGCCGGTCATCGAATGACGTCTCGGTCATTGCGATCCTTCCGTGTCGAGATGAGAGCCAAGCGGTAAGTATTCATTTACGGCAAATTTTTGCAAAAATTGCCTCCGATTGGATCGATACCGCGATGCGCGCGGCGCATCACGTCTGGCAAGGCGGTGGTCGATGTGTGCTCCGGTAGGGGGAGATGCTCCAAATAACCCGGGACGATTCGGCATTATCGTTCCTGGAACGATGATTCCTATCTCTGCTCCATCCTCGCCATGGATCTCAAGGAGGTCATGGCGATCAATCTGCGTCGGTTGCGTCATGCGAAGGGGATGACGCAGGAAGAGTTGGCCGAACGGGCGGGGTTGAGCGCCCGGTATATCGGAGCGATTGAACGCGCGCGTGTCTCGGCGAGTGTCACCGTGCTGGGACAAGTCGCTGATGCGCTTGAGATCGAGGCGGGCGATCTGGTGCGGAGGACGCGGCCGACCGGCCAGACGACGCGGTCGGCCGAGCCCCAGCGATAGCGTGCTCCCCGTCCAGGTCGCGAACCAATCGCACAGGATCGGGAGCGCAAATCGGAGCGACCTTCGCAATGCCCCCCTTCCGGGTATCGATCGGGATGGCATCGGGCCGGGATGCTTCGCAAGAACCCAGCGATACCCCGCCCGGTTCCGACCGGGCGGGGCTTGGGCTGGGTCAGTCGGCGCGGCGGCCGTTGGGGCGGGACCAGATCAGGCTGTAGCCCTCGCCGTCCTCGTCGTCGAACAGGTTGGCGAAGATCGGGGCGGTGAAGCTCGGATCGTCCAGCTTCAGGCTCAGATAGTCGCGGCCCTCGTTGGAGCGCTTGGACCAGGCGGCGCCGATCTCGACGCGGCCGCAGTAGACCCGGTGGCTGGGGCTGTTTTCGCCGGAGCGGTTGGCTTCGGGAGCGATGCGGACATTCTTGGCCTGGACCGAGAGGGTGACGATCTGCCCGGTGAATTCGTTCGCGCCGGTCTTCTTGAAGGTGCCGATGGTCGCCATGGTGGTTCTCCTTGATCTGACGTTTTCGAGCCCGCACCATTGCGGCCTCGATGGTGATCGAAGGGCCGGAGGCGATCGACGGCGCACCCCTGCCCGGGGTCCCCATCGCGCCTGCGCGACGGGGTGGGCGACGGGGCTGAAGCGCCAGCGGAAGATGGCGGCCAGGCGACTTTGTTGTCTCGCGAGGAATGGCGGCGCAGCCGACAGGGGAAGAAAGTCGATCGGCGCCATTGCGCCATAGGTGGTCGAGGCTTCAGCCGGCCTTCGGCCAGATCCATCCATCGAAGAGGCCGTGAGGTGCGCTCGATGCAGAACGCAGACCGATCGAGGAGAACGTGGCGACGGTCGAGAAACCTCGAAAAGCCGGTGATGGATTTCGGGGCAGGCGCGATACCTCTGGCCCGCCGATAGACCGCATCTCGCTCGCACAGCCGAGGCGCTTGAGCGAAGGGCCTCCATGCAAGGGTCTCGCGAGGACCGCGTTGCACGCGTCTCCACTGGGTCCGGCAGCGCGCCGGGGCGCGTCACGATGCGCGAAGAGACGATCTACGGCGGCGTCGCCGCCCTAATCGACGTTCCCGACTTTCGACGGAGCCGGCGTCTTGGGGCCGCCGCCTGATCCTGCCGCCCCTATCGTCCGCGGCTGACTGGGCTCAGCCCCGCGCCATCCCCCGTTGGGTCGGTTCGGGCGGGGTCATGCCGGTGAACCGAACGAATGCGGTAACGCTGACGGCGATGGCTCCGATCACCGAGAAGACCATCTGCCATATGGGCGACGGCATCGCCATCTGAGCGATACCGTGCGTAGCGCTATAGCCGGCGACGGTGGCCGGCGCGATGAAAAGCAGGATGATCAGTAGCCGAAGCCAAACCCAGGGCACGAACGCCATGGCGAGCTGTCCGACGCCGAAAGTGGCGCCCGCGGCGAGGACGCCCACGATGATGCCGCCGAGCGCGCCAGCGCCGGTATGGAAGGCCCATATGCCGACCATGAAGCCGACGAAGGCCGGCAACGCGAAGACGGCGAGCGTGAACAGCAGCCAGCAGATGAAGCCGATGGCGAGGACGACGAGCAGAGGTCCGAGCACGATCATGGTGGCAGACTCCGTGAGATGACGATCAAACGGTTGCGCCTTCCACCACCACCACGGCGCGGATCGGAGTATAGGCGAAGATGAGGTTGGGCGGGAGCGGAAATCCGGTTCGATGACTGCTCCGCGCGCCTCACGGTATGGCGCCGCTTGCTCATTCGAAGGGGTCGAATTCGTGGACGACGTCGGCGGGGTCGCCGTCGTATTCCGACGAAGGCATGACGCCGTAGCCCTCAGAACCGGCTGTGAAGATGACGACGCAGACCATGAGGGATTTGGCGAGGCTCCAGCCGTTGGCGAAAGCGAGCGATTGAGACATCGATCCGGCTCCTGCTTTGCGGCGGGGCCGATCCCCGCGCGACAGGCGCCCGATGTGTCCGGCCAGGGGCCGCGATCACCGCGCGGTCAAGGACAAGCGGCGGCACGCAAGGCGTAGCCGACCCTTCACGGGTTGATGGCCTCAGGCCCGTGGGCGGACCAAGGATCAGCGCATCAGGAAGCGGGGATGAACCGTGCTGGAGCAGGTAACCGGATTGCCAAGCGTCGGCCCGGCTTTCGCGGGCCGCAGCTCAGGGTGTGGTTCCCCAAGGGTCGATCACCGCAAGGCCGGCGGCGATGAAGGCGCTCGTGTCGCGAGACGCGACCGCGAAATCATGCGCCGCAGCGATGGCGGCGATATAGCCGTCGGGCGTTGGGAAGCCCCTGCCGGCCGCGCGTGCCCTGACGGCGAGTTCGGCGTAGCGGCGCGCCGCGCGGGCATCGAATGGCAGGATACGGTCGGCAAACAGTTCCAGCACGCCGTCCAACGCGGCGGTCAGCTTGTCCTTCCGCCGGCCGTTGGGCAGCGCGCCGATGCCGAACATCAGGTCGGCGATGGTTACGCTGGACAAGTAAAGCGTCTCCGCCGCCTGCGCGTCGAGCCATGCACGGACCGCCGCCGCCGGCTCGGGCTTCATCGCCTCGGAGACGACATTCGTGTCGAGCAGGATCATTCGAAGCGCAGCGGCTCGGCGGGCCGGGTGTCGCGGGCCTGTTCGAGGGCTTCGACATCGGCGTTGGTCAGCCCGATCTTCCGGCTCATCTCCGCCAGCGTGGAACCGAGGCGTAGTCGGCCTTCTGGCCGCGCGGCGGCTTCCAGGATGGCGCGCATCTCGGCTTCCGTGCTGCGATTGTGCTGCGCCGCCCGGACTTTGAGGGCGCGGTGCGTCTCATCGGACAGGTTGCGGATGGTGACGGCGGGCATGATGGCATACTCCCGTTCGCGATGGCGCTGATAGCAATATGGACGATTGCTATCAGGCGTCAAGGGTGACAGGCGGTGCTCACCCGCCGCCCTTGCCGAACTTCCAGACCGGAATGCCGAGCTTCCTGGCTTTGTCGGCGAGGTTGTCCTGAATGCCGGTCCCCGGGAAGTGCAGCACCCCGATCGGTAAAGCGTCCAGCATCGCGTCGTTGCGTTTGAACGGCGCCGCCTTGGCGTGCTTCGTCCAGTCGGGCTTGAAGCCGATCTGCGGCACCTTACGGTTGTAGGCCCATTTGGCGGCGATCAGCTCGGCGCCCTTCGGCGAACCGCCGTGCAGAAGCACCATGTCCGGGTGCTTAGCGTGGGTCTGATCGAGCTTGGCCCAGATCAGGCGGTGATCGTTGAAATCGAGGCCGCCGGTGACGGCCACCTTCGGCCCGGCCGGCAACAGCACCTCCCGGTCTGCGCGCTTCTTGGCGGCGAGAAAGTCGCGGCTGTCGATCATCGCGGCAGTGAGATGGCGATGGTTGACCTTCGATCCGCTGCGCGGCCGCCAGGCCGAGTGCGTGTGCCGCTCGAACTGCTCGGCGGCCTGGTCGCGCATCAGCTCGAAGACGTTGCGACGCTCGATCAGCGTCTGCCCCTCCGATGTCAGCCGTTCGAGTTCGACGGATTTGACCTCGCTGCCGTCCTGTTCCCGCTGCGCGCGTTGCTGCGCCATCTCGTTGTCGTCGAGTTCGCGCTCAATCCGGTCGATGGCGCGGTGGAACACATTCACCGTCGACCAGAGCAGATCCTCGAGGTCGGGTTCGAGGCGCGTCTCAGCGAGCGCCACCAGGAGAGCGTCGAAGATGTCGGCGACGCTGCCTGCGAGAATATGCGGTTCGGGAAGAGGCCGTGGGTCGGGTTCATCGTGGAAGGGTCGGTAGCCGTAGAGCTGGAGTTCCTGGAGGACGCGGTCGGTGGGGGATCCGTTGTGGCGGGGCTCGAACTCTTCGTCGTGGTCGATGGACATCGTGGCTTTCCTCGTCGGATCGGCCGCGCCCATCGCGGCCTTCATGGCGACGAAGGCGCCGGGCGGGGCGGACTTGCACCCGCAGCGAAGCGAAGGGCCAAAGCGGTAGCGGAGGATGGCGAAGGCCGGCGATTTTGTTTCGCGATGGAAAGGCGCGCAGCGCCGCCGGAAAATCGTCGGCCGCAGCCATTGCTGGGCCGCCTCGCTTGGCGCCCGATCGCCCTCTCCGGAAGGCCGTGGGCGTGGTCCTCTCCGCGGCACGAGGAAAGCCCCTGGCCATTCGCCGTCGAAGACAGCCCCACACGCCATCCCCGTTCCGGCTACGCCGCCAGCTCCATGAAACGGGCGACGTCCTGCGCCGCGATCTGCCCTCGGATCGCCGCCCGTAGTGCATCGATCCCGAGCAGTCTCAGGTCTTCGTTGAAGTCGCTCATCTCGGGGGAGAGGACCAGCGCCTCGATCCCGGCAGACGCTGCCCGGTCGAGGAGCATCGCCACCGCGCTATCGCCTGCCGGATCGTTGTCACGGGCGACATAGAGGCGCCGCAGTCTGTCGGGGAACAGGATGGCAGATAGGTGCGCCGCCGAAAGTGCCGCGACCATCGGCATGTTTGGCAATACGCATCGCAGCGACAGCATCGTCTCGATGCCTTCGCCGGCGGCGAGGACCTCGCTCGCGATGCCGAAGCGCACCGCATGGCCAAGCAGATTGCCCATTGCCCGTCTCGGCGTGTCGATCGGCGCCTTGCCGAGCGTCGCCTCTTTGAAGCCGTCAGGGTCGAGCCAGGTGCGATGGGCGCCGGTCAGGTGACCCGAGAGATCGGTGATGGCGGCGATCATCGCGGGCCACGTCTCGGTCGGGCTGTGCTCGTTCGGCCGGTAGTAGCAGCGTGGATGGAAGCGCAGACTGTCGGTCCCGTGCAAAGCCGTAATGCCGCGTTGGCGCAAATACGCTTCCACGGCAGTGCGCTTGATCGGTTGCGACATTGCGAACAACCGGCGCGCCGCCTCAGACGAACCGGCCGGCGCATCAAGCCTCGCTGAAGCGCCGTTCGGCCGCCGCGATGGTTCAGCAGGTTGCGGAAGGCTCAGGAAGCTGCGGGCTTCATCAGCAACGTCCTTGAAGTCGGTCAGGCCGCGGCTCTCGCGGATGATGTCGAGCAGATCGCCATGCTCGCCGGTGGCGGCGTCGGTCTTATGTTCAACTGAACATAAGACCGATTATGTTGCGCCGCGTGTTATGTTGCGGCCCCGCGCTGGGCGGCGATGTTGCGAGGGATCGGCAGCTTCTCCGCAACATAACCTCAGCCCATCGGGAAGGGTCGCGTGATGCCCCGCGACG
>NZ_NHRY01000126.1 GCF_002937115.1 Rhodopila globiformis
CCGTCAGCCGCGCCCAGCCCGGCGGCGACGCGCAGCAGGTCGTCTCCGGCCGCGTCCGCCACCGGCGCCACGCCGGCCAGCGACATCTCGCCGGTGGTCAGGGTGCCGGTCTTGTCGAACACCACCGCGCGGACCTCGGCCAGGCTTTCCAGGAAGGCCGCGCCCTTGATCAGGATGCCATGCCGCGCCGCCACCGCGATGGCGGCGATCGCCGCGCCCGGCGCCGCCAGCACCAGCGCGCACGGGCAGGACGCCACCAGCACCGCCAGCGTCGCCTCCAGGTTGCCCGAGGCGAACCAGGTGCCGCCCGCTACCAGCAGCACCACCGAGAGATAGCGTCCGGCATACGACTCCAGCAGCCGCGTGACCGGCGGCTTGGCCTCCTCAGCCGCCTGCATCAGGTCGATGATCCGGCCGAACGTGGTGTCGGCCCCGGTCCGGATCACTTCCACTTCCAGCCGCCCGTTGGTGGTGATCGCCCCCAGCAGCGTGGTCTGTCCGGGTTCCACGTCCACCGGCATCGCCTCCCCGGTCAGCGACGCCATGTCCAGGCTGGCGGTCCCGGCGCGCACAATCCCGTCCGCCGGCACCCGGTCGCCGGCGCGCAGCTCGATCCGGTCGCCCGGCCGCAACGCGGTTGACGGCACCAACTCGACCGAACCGCCGCGCAACCGCCGCGCCTGCGTCTCGGTCAGCCGGCTGAGTGCCAGGATCGCCTCGCGCGAACCCAGCAGGCTGCGTTCCTCCAGCACATGGGCGACGGTCATGACGATCGGCAGCACCGCCGCCGTCATCAGGTCGCCGCTCGCCCAGGCGGCGATCAGCGCCAGAGCCACCAGCCGATCGGTCACGCCGTGCAGGCTGGGCGCGCGCAGGCTCTGCCAGGCGGCGACCAGCACCGGCACGGCGACCAGCGCCGCCGCCGCGCCCGCCACCAGCGTGGCCACCGCCGAACCGTTCGGCACCAGGTATTCCCACGCCAAGGCGACCAGCAGCAGCCCGGCCGCCAGCATCGCCAGCGTCAGCCGCGCGCCCAGCAGCAGCCGCTCGGCCCGCGCCAGCATCGGCGCCGTCGACAGCCTGGTGATCGCCGCGGTCGCTCTCGCACCCGGAGGCGCTACGCAGATGGTCATTGCTAGTTACTCGATGGTTGGTTGCCCGGCAGGATCAGGCGCGGACCGCCCCGCGGATCGACCGCGAGCAGGTGGCCGGCCTGGCCCAGCACGGCGGTGACGCGGTCGCGGTACAGCCGCTCCAGCAGCCCCGCCCGCCCGGCCGGATCGTCCCCGGCTTCCAGTGCGGCAATGGCGGCAACCTGAGCGCGTGCCTTGTCCACCGTTTCCTCCGCCGTGGCCCGCGCCTCGGTCAGGATGCGGTCGTGGTCCCGATCGCCCGTCTGCAGCGTCAGCGTCGCCTGCGTCCGGGCGGCGGCGAGCCCTTCCTCGACCCGCTGCGTCGCAGCCAGCACCGCGTCGAACCCGGGTTTCGCCGCCGGCGGCAGTTGCGCGTTGATGTCCGCCCGCGTCACCTCGACGCCCAGCGGCGCGCCCTGCAGCTCCAGCGCCCGCAGGCGGCGGTTGATCGCCGTCACCAGGTCGCCGCGCAACGCCTGCCGCTGCGCCTGCACCATCGGTTCGGCCGCGTCGGGGCTACCTTCCTGGCCCGAGCGCACCACCAGGAAATCGTCGATCGACCGCCCTGCCGCGAGGGTCGTGACGCTCGCCGCGAACAGCCGGTTCAGCGCCGGAACGACGTGCGCCTGCGCCAGGTCATAGGCGACGGGATCGACGACGTGCCAGGTCAGCGTCGCGCGCAGCAGCACCGCACCGCCGTCTCCGGTCAGCGAGGTGCCGGCCGCGCCCGGCGTGGCGCTTTCCTGCGGCGCCACCGTCAGCTCGATCTGCCGGGCAGCGGCGGGCAGCAGGTCGACCTGCTCAATCGGCCGAGGCCAGGCCAGCAGCAGCCCCGCCGGCTGCACCCGCACGATCTGCCCGAACCGCCGCACGACGATCTGCGAATCCGCCGGCACCTGCCGGCAGTTGGAGGCAAGCCAACCCAGCGCCAGCAGCAGCGTCCCCAGGTAGAGCGTGCGGAAGCCGATGCGCAGCGACTGGACGACCGGCCCGTCGGGAACCCCGGGCATACCAGGCGGCACAGGATCCGACCCGCCGGCACTGGCCATTCCATCGGCACCGGCCGTTCCATCAGCACCGGCTTTTCCATCGGCGCCGGCTGTTCCATCGTCATGGCGGGCGGAGGCCCGCCATCCACGCCTTTCCTCGGCATCAGCACCGCCAAGCGTGGATGGCGGGCCTCCGCCCGCCATGACGGGTGGGACCGTCTCCGGCGGCCTGTCAGAATTCCCGGCGCCTGGTGTCATTTGCGCGGCTCCACCGGCGATACCGCCTTGCGCGGCTCCGCCGGCGACTGGCCCTGGCGCGGCTCCGCCGGCGACGCTTCCCTACCCGCCTCCACCGGAGACGGCCCCTGCACCAGCAGCGAAAACGGCGCCGCATCCGTACGCAGCACCAGCCGCGTGTTGGGGCCGACGACCTGCGATAGCGTGTCCAGCCCCCGCAGCATCATGTAAAGCTGCGGATCGGCCTGGTAGGCCTTGGTGCGGATCGCGGCGGCCTGGCGCTGCGCCGTTGCCTCGACTTCCGCCGCCTCGGTGCGGGCGCCGGCCACGGTGATGCGGGCGTCGCGCTCGGCGTTGAAGCGGACCTCGGCGGCGGCGCGCAGCCCTTCGGCGGTGCGCTCGGCCGCCACCGTCTCCCGCTCCGAGCGCATCCGCGCCACGGTCGCGACCAGGCTGGTCTCCGGCAGGCTCAACGTCTCAATGCCGATCTGCTGCACCTGGATGCCGTAGGTCTGCAGCATCTGCGCGGCGACCTGGGCGGTCAGCTGCTGCTCGAACGCGCCCAGCCGCAGCCGCTTCGGATCGGTGTTCACCAAATCGGCGAAATCGAAGCTGCTGGCGGTGACCTGCATGGCCGAACCGACGAAGCCGCGCAACTGCCGCGCCGCCTCGTCCGGGTTGTTGCGCACCGCGCGCAGGAACTGGCTGATGCGCTCGGCGTCCGGCGGTACCTGCCAGGCGACGTAGGCGCGCAGCAGGATGCGCAGCCCGTCGCGGGTGCCGACGTCCTCCAGCCCCGTCGCGCTGGTGCGCAGCCGCAAATCGACCGGCACGGTGGCCTGGATCGGCGCCGGCAGCTTCCACGCCAGCCCCGGCCGGGTCAGCACCCGCACCGGCGCGCCGAACTGGGTGATCACGACCGCCTCGCCGGCGCTCACCATCACCGCCGAGGCCGCCAGCGCCGCCCCGCCCAGGACCAGCGTGGCGAGGGCGAAGCGCAGGGCAGTGCGCAGCCTGGATGATGCTCGGGTCACGTCAGTTGTTTCCTATGATGGCGTCGGCCGGGTTGCCCGGCGGCGGGCGCAGGTCGATCAGCGGCGCGTCCGCGGCGGAAATCCGGTTGTCCATGATGATGACGTCGGTCTTCGGGATCAGCGCGACCAGCCGGGCGAGCCGGCGCTCGAACAGCACCAGGTCCCGTGCCGAGGCGGCGGCGTCGCGATCGGCCGCGAAGCGCGTGGCATCCGCCGTCGCCGTGCCGGTCAGTTCGACCGCGGTGGCGGTGGCATCGGTTTCCAGCGCCGTCGCGCTCTGCCGCGCGTCCGCCAGCGTGGCCTGCGCCCGGCCGCGCTCGGCGTCGATGCTGGCCTCGGCGTTGATCTGCGCCGCCTGCACGGCGTGGTAGGCATCGGCCGCGCCGCCCGGCGGGTGGATAGCGTCGATCACCACGGCCGTCAGATCAAGGCCGCTGCCGGCGGCGTCGAGGTCCCGTTGCAGCAGGGCGCGCAAGTGGCCGGCCATCGCCTCGCGGTTGTCGCCCAGCACGGCGTTCAGCGTGCGCCCGGCGAAGAACGCCGCCATCACCCGCCCGGCAGCCTGGCGCAGCAGCGCCGGCGGGTCCGCCACCCGATAGGTGGCGTCCAGCGCGGCGGCGTCGCTCAGGCCGATGCGGTAGAACAGGCGGATATCGGCGTTGACCATCTGGAAGCTCTGCCGCCCGTCGCGCGCGGCGGCGACCAGAAGCCAGGCCTCGTTCGGATGCGCCCGTTCCCACAGCCGATCGGCCGAGGGCGGCGGGGGCGCCTCGGCCGATCGGCTGTGGGAACGG
>NZ_NHRY01000127.1 GCF_002937115.1 Rhodopila globiformis
CGGCACAACTGGCCTGGGCGGGTCAAGGCGGCGGCGGAGGCTGGATCGCCTACCGATTTTCAACACGGAGGACGACGGAGGACCACAAAGGGCCACGAAGACCGGACCTTGCTGGGATATCGGGACTGACCAACCGCGTTCCTGGACGAACAGCCGCGGTGCAGTGGATCGTCGGCGCTGGGCCGCCCGGATTCGTCCGCACTGCAGGCATGAAGGACGGCCTGCCCGGCTTCGTCGTCCAGGAGCCTGAGAATCAACCGGTTTTCTGGGCAATTCTAAAAAAATAATGCCATATTTTACAGGATGTTAGCGGCTTCGACTCCGGCCAGGGTCGATTGATTTTCAGGCTTTGACTCGTTCACACCCTTCGTGATCCTTCTTCTTCCTCCGTGTTAAAAATTTCGAAGCATGAACCAGCACGGACGGTGCCGGATGACGCCGGCACCACCCCCCAGACCTTGCCGACCGTGACCGAGGCAAGAGACATGCAACCTTCCGCACCAGCGGCCAGAGTACGGAACCGGCAGTTCGTGGCCGGTGCCGATGCTGTCGATCCAGGCCCTCACCGTGGCCGACTCGACCAGCCGACCCGCGGCGATTTCGGCGCGGGCCGCTGAACATCGGCCATTCCAGGTGGCTTTGCGCCGGCATGCGCACCGGCCTTGCTGCAAGCCCCCCTCCCGCCAAGCGCATCACCTATTCAGGTGGACGCGAAGCAAACCCTTGACCGCGGGGGGCCGGTTGAGCAATTTCCGCGCTTCACCGGGCGAGAACACGTCCGCGCTGTTTCAAGGATCAGCCTCATGGCCAAGTCGAACACCGTTCAAATCAAGCTGGTGTCCACTGCGGATACCGGATTTTTCTACGTCACCAAAAAGAACGCCCGCGCGCAGACCACCAAGCTCGAGCTGAACAAGTACGACCCGGTCGTGCGAAAGCACGTCCCGTTCAAGGAAGCCAAGATCAAGTAGCGGTGAGCATCCCCGCCACTTCCACCCGGTTGCGTCCCTTGCGCTTGGCTTCATACAGGGCAGCGTCGGCCGCCGTCAGAAGTGTGTCCGGCGCAATGGTCTGAATCCGGGCGCTGGCAATCCCGATACTGATTGTCAGCGGCGTCCGGGTCCCGCATGCAGCGATGAATTCGATGCTCTCGACAGCAAGCCGCAGCCGCTCGGCCGCGGCATCGGCTTCCTGTGGTCCGGTTCCCGGCATGACCACGACAAACTCCTCGCCGCCATAGCGTGCCACCGAGTCAAACATGCGCGTATTGATGCGCATCGAGTCGGCAATCAGCCGTAGCGCCTGGTCGCCCGTGGCGTGGCCGAACCGGTCGTTGACCGACTTGAAGTGGTCGACGTCGATCATCAGCACCGCCAGTTGGCGGCCCTGGCCGGTTTCGATCAATCCGCCCAGGTGGCGCCGCAGATAGTGCTGGTTGTACAGACCGGTCAGCGCCATCTCCAGCGGGCGCCGAAGTCGGATCGCAGTCCGTCCTGGTAGATCTTCCGGCGGATCTGGTTGCGCGCCCTGACACGCAGCTCATGCGTGCCGATCGGCCGCAGCAGCCAGTCGTTCGCGCCGAGTTCGACGCCCCGCAGAATACGATCCTTCTCACCGGACCCGCGCCATCAGCATGTTGGATTCGACGGGCTTGGTCAGGAAATCGTCGGCGCCGGCCTCAAGGCCGCGCAGGCGTTCGGCGGGTTCGCCGAGCGCCGTCACCATGACGACGGGAATGTGCAGCGTCGCGGCGTCCGCCTTCAGCCGGCGGCAACATTCGAAGCCGTCCATGCCGGGCATCATCACATCCAGCAGGATCAGGTCAGGCTGCCAGATCGTGGCGAACGCCAGGGTTTCGAACCCGTCCCGAGCGGTCTTGACCTGATAATATTCCGCCGAAAGCCGTGCCGCGAGCAGTTGCGTGTTGGCTGGCACGTCGTCGGCGATCAGAATACGCGCGGTCATACGGTGCCGATCTTTCCCTGACTGATCGCCACCGTCGGAAATGGCGTCCGTCGCGCCAGCTTATAGCCGAGGCCCGGAACGGATCGAATCGGTGACAATTGCAGGTCAGCGAACCGCGAATTGCGTCTTCCCGAACATGATGTCCCGTTCCTCGTCGGTCATTTGCGTGCGGCGCTGCTTCTCGGCCAGGACCTCGACCCCGCGCTGCACCGCCGGCCGCGCCGCGATGGCATCGTGCCATCGCTTCACGGCGGGATAGTCCGACAGGTCGATGGCGCGGCGCTCGGGGTTCCGGATCCAGGGGAAGTTGATGATGTCGGCCATCGTGTAGTCCGGTCCGGCCAGGTACTCGGACTCGCTCAGGCGCTTGTTCAGGACCCGGTGCAGGCGCCTGACCTCGTTCATATAGCGCTCGATTGCGTAGGGAATCTTCTGGCTGGCGTAGTTGGCGAAGTGATTATACTGCCCGAACATCGGGCCGGTGCCGCCGATCTGGAACATCATCCATTGCAGGCACAGGTAGCGCTCGGCGCCACCGGCCGGCATGAGCTTCCCGCCGGTCTTTTCCGACAGGTAGATCAGGATCGCCCCGGATTCGAACAGCGTGAGCGGCTTGCCGCCAGGGCCGTCGGGATCGACGATCGCCGGAATCCGGTGGTTGGGCGTGATCGCCAGGAATTCCGGCTTGAACTGGTCGCCTTTTCCGATGTTGACCGGGATGATCTTGTACGGAAGTCCCAGCTCCTCCAGAGCGATATGAACCTTGTGGCCGTTTGGCGTCGGCCAGGTCCAGACTTTTATCATGGGCGCCCCCCTGAGGCGATTTGCGGTCCGAGCATCGCCGGTTGCGGGTGCGGCGTCAAAGCCCATGGTGCGAGCGTTTCCGCTCCAACGTCATGGCTGGGCGCGTTCCCTTGCGTATCAGGATAGAGCGATTGCCGGAGAAGGATTTGGCGCCGCAGCCGTTCTCTTTCCGTCATGGCCGGGCGTGTCCCGGCCATCTACCCCGCGCCGTTCGTGCGCAGATGGCCGGGACACGCCCGGCCATGACGGTGGGGCAACGGACCCGGCCCTGTCTCTTTCAGTCAGCGCCAATGCGGACGAGCCGGGCCATGACAATCGGGTGGCGGTTCGGTCCTGCATCGTGCCGGTGGCGCGCTAAACCTGCCGGTCGATGATCATCTGCTTGATGGCGCCGATGGCCTTGGCCGGATTGAGGCCCTTGGGACAGGTATCGGTGCAGTTCATGATGGTGTGGCAGCGATACAGCTTGAACGGATCCTCAAGCTCATCCAGCCGCTGGCCCGTCGCCTCGTCGCGCGAATCGGCAATCCACCGGTAAGCCGCCAGCAGCACCGCCGGACCAAGGTAGCGGTCGCCGTTCCACCAATAGCTGGGACACGCCGTCGAGCAGCAGAAGCACAGGATGCACTCCCACATGCCATCGAGCCTGGCACGCTCCTCCTTGCTCTGGCGCCGCTCGCCATCCGGCGGCGCCGGGGTATCGGCCTGCATCCACGGCTTGATCGAGCGGTACTGCGCGTACACCTGCGACAGGTCTGGCACCAGGTCCTTGACCACCGGCATATGCGGCAGCGGGTTGATCTTGACCGCCCCCTTGACCTCCTCGATCGGCTTCAGGCACGCCAACGTGTTGCCGCCGTCGATGTTCATCGCGCAGGAGCCGCAGATGCCCTCGCGGCACGAGCGCCGGAAGGTCAGCGTCGGATCGACCTCGTTCTTGATCTTGATCAGCGCATCCAGGACCATCGGCCCGCAGGCGTCCAGGTCCACCTCATACGTGTCGGTCCGGGGCGGCTTGCCGTCGTCCGGAGACCAGCGATAGATCTTGAACTCCCTGATCCGCTTCGCCCCGGCAGGCGCCTTGAACGTCCGGCCCTGGGTCACGCGGCTGTTGGTGGGAAGGTTGAATGCGACCATGGTCTTCTTCTGATCCTACGGAATGACGTGCGAAGCGGGCCTAGTAAACCCGCTTCTTCGGCGGGAAGACCGACACTTCGTTGGTCAGCGTCCGCATCCTGACGGGCCGGTAATCGAGCGTCACGTCGCCCTTGGCATTGCACCAGGACAGCGTGTGCTTCATCCAGTTCTGGTCGTCACGCTCGGGGTAGTCGTCGTGTGCGTGGGCGCCGCGGCTTTCGTGGCGCGCCTCGGCACTGGCCATGGTGGTCATCGCGCTGCCCATCAGGTTGTGCAGTTCCAGCGCTTCCATCAGGTCGCTGTTCCAGATCAGGCTGCGGTCGGACACCGACATGTCGGCCAGGCCGCCCCATGCCTGCTTCATCTTCGCCACGCCTTCCGTCAGGCTCTTGGCGGTGCGGAACACCGCGGCATGGCCCTGCATCGAGCGCTGCATCGCCAAGCGCAGGTCCGCCACCTTGGTGCCGCCCTTGGCATACCGGGTGTGGTCGAACCGGTCGAGCGACGCTTCGCCGGCCTTCGGCGGCAGCGACGGTTGGCTGGCGCCCGGCTTCAGCATCTCGGCCGCCCGGTGCGCCGCGGCCCGGCCGAAAACCACCAGGTCGAGCAGGGAGTTCGTGCCCAGGCGGTTGGCGCCATGCACCGACACGCAGGCGGCCTCGCCGACGGCCATCAGGCCGGGAATGGTTGCATCCGGGTCATCCTTGGTCGGCCGCAATACTTCTGTATGCACATTCGTTGGGATGCCGCCCATGTTGTAGTGCACTGTGGGCAGGACCGGAATCGGCTCCTTCGTGACGTCCACGCCAGCAAACACCTTCGACGTCTCGGAAATCCCCGGCAGCCGCTCGTGCAGCAGATCGGCGCCCAGGTGCTCCAGGTGCAGCATGATGTGGTCCTTGTGCGGGCCACAGCCGCGTCCGGCGTTGATTTCCATGGTCATCGAGCGGGAGACGACGTCGCGGCTCGCGAGGTCCTTGGCGGTCGGGGCATAGCGCTCCATGAAGCGCTCGCCTTCGGAATTAGTCAGGTAGCCGCCCTCGCCGCGGGCGCCTTCGGTGATCAGGCAGCCGGCCGGGAAGATCCCGGTGGGGTGGAACTGGACGAATTCCATGTCCTGGCAGGGCAGGCCGGCGCGCAGCACCATGCCGGTGCCGTCGCCGGTGCAGGTATGCGCGGAGGTGCAGGACAGGAAGGCCCGGCCATACCCGCCGGTAGCCAGCACCACCGTCTGCGCCCGGAAGCGATGGATGGACCCATCCTCGAGGTTCCACGCCATGACGCCGCGGCACGCGCCTTCCTGGTCCATGATCAGGTCGAGGGCGAAGTATTCGATGAAGAACTCGGCCTCGTGCTTGAGGCTTTGCTGATACAGCGTGTGCAGGATGGCGTGACCGGTGCGGTCCGCCGCCGCGCAGGCGCGCATCGCCGGCTCCTTGCCGTACTCCTTCATGTGGCCGCCGAACGGGCGCTGGTAGATGCGGCCGTCCTCGGTGCGGCTGAACGGAACACCGTAGTGTTCCAGTTCGTAAACCGCGGGAATGGCCTCGCGGCACATGTACTCGATGGCATCCTGGTCGCCCAGCCAGTCCGATCCCTTGACGGTGTCATACATGTGCCAGCGCCAGTCATCCTCGCCCATGTTGCCCAGGGCCGCGCCGATGCCGCCTTGCGCCGCGACGGTATGGCTGCGGGTCGGGAACACCTTGGTAATGCACGCCGTCTTCAGACCGGCCGCACCCATGCCGAATGTCGCCCGCAGGCCGGACCCGCCGGCACCGACCACAACGACATCATAGGTGTGATCGATCACGTTGTAGGCACGTGACGAGGGCATCGTGATCGCGTTCATCAAGCTCTTCCCTGTGTGCTCAGAAGCCGATTTTCAGCACCGAGACGAAACAAATCAAACCCAGCAGCCAGGGCCCCCCGCGCGCCAGCAGCAGGGCGACCATCTTCGCCGGTTCATGATGGACGTAGTCCTCGATCACGGTCTGCAGGCCCATCTGCAGGTGGTGGAACGTGGCGATGATCAGCGCCAGCATCAGCACCATCGGCACCGGCGCGGACATCCAGTGCATCACCGCCGCACGCGGGGCGCCGGCCAGGTGGATCACCGAATAGATGAACCAGAGGCTCAGCGGCAGCAGGGCGAGTCCGGTCGTCCTTTGCGCCCGCCAGTGCGCCGATCCCGCCTTAGCGGATCCCAGGCCGCGCGCCCGGCCCAGCGGGGAGCGCAGCATGTCGACATGGGGTGTTCCCGCCATAATAATCCCTCACCAAACTGCCAAGCCGATAACCCAGACCAGGACCGTCGAAACGCCGGTGGCGATGACCACAGCCCAGCCAGTGACGTTGTATGTTGGCGAGTCGAACCCAACGCCCGCGTCCCAGATCAGGTGGCGCACGCCGCTATACAAGTGAAAAAACAACGCAAACGACCAGCCGAACAGCAGCAGCAGCCCGAGCGCCGAGCCGATGAACCACTGTGCCGTCGCGAATGCCGCATCCGATGTGGCGGCGGCGACCAGCCACCACGTCAGCAACAGGGTCCCCACGCCCAGTGCGACGCCGGTCACGCGGTGCAGGATCGACAGCGCCATGCTGATGGGCCAGCGATAGATCTGAACATGAGGGGACAACGGACGGCGCACAAGCTTGCCGTCCGTGTTGCGCGCAACCATCAGCGCCTCGCGTACGTCCTTCACCGGTTGCTCCAGGTCTGGGGGCGCCATTTCTATCGTGACGGTGGCACCGAACCGTCGCGGGTGCTTAACCTTGTGGGATGGAGGGGTCAACGCGGGTCATCCCAAATCGGGCCATGGCTCGGTTGTTCGACGGCGGAACCTTCGCGGCGGAACGACTACGGCGGGCCGTGGCGGTGACCCGGTGGCATTCCTGCCGACCCGCCCAACGCCATGGGCCGGTCGATTGCCATCTGCCTGATCGGGTTGCGTGGCTGAAGCGCCACCGGCGTGGTGGGGCGCTGGCCACGGCCAATGCGGGCGCCGCTCCGTTTCCGGGGGCTGCCCGGCCCGGGGCGCGGAAGAGGCTACGGCCGATGGCGGCGCGCCTGGCTTTGCCGGGACTTGACCGGCTCCAGCACGTCCACCGCCGGTCTGGCCTGGGATGGCGCTTCCCATGGCCTGGTCCGGCCGATCAGGCCCCGGCGCCGATGCCGCACCAGTGATCGATGATCTACCTGTTTTCCTATGGGTGCCGCGTATTGCTTTGGTTGGGTGGGACGGTTACAACTGAGGGTTGAGGTGGTGGCGGATGAGCGTATTCTGTTGATGCCGTTGCGGCCCTCGGACTGCGACGTCTCAGGCGCAGCGCGCTGCCCGGGCACCGCGCGCTTGCGGTAAGATCTCCATGGCGGATGGCCAATCCTCCGAAGCCCACTGCGCTCTTTCAAGGCGGCTTCCTGTCGCGCAAGCCCCCCTTTCGCTTCGTGCACCGAGCAGAACACCTTGGACAGCACAGTCCATCAGGTCATCGGCGGCCACAGACGGCCTCATGGTTCAGGGCTTCATACAAGCTTTTTCAGGACCGGCGACGCCTTGAACCGCACTGTCTTGCCGGCCTTTACTTTAATCGACTCGCCAGTCCGGGGGTTCAGCGCCTTGCGGGCCTTGGTCTTGCGGACGGTGAAGGTGCCGAAGCTTGGAAGCGTGAACTTGCCGGTCCGCTTCATCTCCTTCACGATGGCATCAATCAGGTGATTGGTCGCGCGGTTGGCCGCAGCCCCTGTCACGTCAGTTGATTGCTGAATGACGCGGGCGATGAACGCTTTAGACATCTCCGTTCCTTCTTCGTCGAAATTCGGCGCACAATGGTAATTTCATGGAACGAGACGGAAGTCTTTGCAAAATTGCGAGATAATTTCATATCATCTGATATTCATTCGAACGCCGATCCGCCGGTAACGCCTGATCCCGCCTTATTCGTCGCTACACGAAAATTTCACTTGTACTTTCCGAAATATCCTTCCGAATCAGCGTGTTGTCATCATTACCGCGCTGCGAAGGAGCCGCACCCAATGGGTGAAGCGTCGCCGATGTTCATTC